>NZ_JBEZOK010000012.1:30627-205513 GCF_040706515.1 Streptomyces sp. NPDC047880
GACTGCCCGCAGGCCGGGCGGGACGGTCACCCGCGCCGCCGTACTCCTCAGCGGCACGACTGCCCGCAGGCCGGGCGGGACGGTCACCCGCGCCGTCGTACTCCTCAGCGGCACGACTGCCCGCAGGCCGGGCGGGACGGTCACCCGCGCCGCCGTACTCCTCAGCGGCACGACTGCCCGCAGGCCGGGCGGGACGGTCACCCGCGCCGCCGTACTCCTCAGCGGCACGACTGCCCGCAGACCGGGCGGGACGGTCACCCGCGCCGTCGTACTCCTCAGCGGCACGACTGCCCGCAGGCCGGGCGGGACGGTCACCCACGCCGTCGTACCTGCCAGATCGCCGCGCCGCCCAGGACCGCCACCACGGCGATGCCCGCGACCAGGCCCAGGGACGGGCCGTCGTCCGACGGCGTCCTCCGCTCCGCCGTGGGCTTCCCCTGCCCCGGGGTCCGCTTCCGCGACACCTGTTCGCCGCAGCCCTGCTCCGGATAGCCGGAGATCGCGCACAACAGGGCGTTCGTGTCGTAGCGCAGGGGCTTGGCCACCGCCGCCAGGGCGTCGGCCGTCGTCGCGTCGGGGGAGACCCGGGCGCAGGCCGTGCGCGCGGTCGGCGGGGTCTCGCCGCCGGGGGCGTCCGAGGGTGTGCCGAAGTCGATGACCAGGGCCACCCGCTTGCTGCCGTCCCGCGCGGGCGTCTTCGCGCAGATCGCCGCGAAGCCGGCCTTGCCGCGCGGCTGTGCCGCGTCCGCGGAGTCCTCGCTCACGGCGAAGCGGAACCCCTGGACGTCGCCGTCCGAGGGACGGGCCAGGGACGGGCCCTGTGTGGCGTAGACCCACTGCCCGGCGTCACGCTCCCAGAACGACCAGTACCGGTACCCGGCGGCCTGGGCCTGGCCCGCGCCCGCGCACAGCAGGAGCGGGACCAGGAGCAGGAGAAGGGCGCGGCGGATCACAGGTGCTGCTGCTTCTTGCGGCCGGTGAACAGGAAGCCGATGCCGATGCCGGCGACGAGGCAGACACCGACGTACCACCAGACCCCGAAGAAGTCCGAGCCGGAGTCCTCCTTCGCGGCCGAGGCCTCGGTCTTCCCGGCGGCCTGCGGGGCCGGGCCCGTCGCGTTCAGCTGCTTGACGAGGTCCGCGCCGCCGAAGTCACGCGGGTTCGTGCCCGTCGCGTGGGCGGCGAGGATCAGCTGGGCGTAGGCGGCCGGACCGCTCTGCGCGGCCCAGGCCGCGGAGTTCTTCGCCAGCCACCGCACGGACTTCTCCGCCTGTGCGGTCTCACCCCGCGCGGCGAGCGCGACGACGGCGTCGGCGGTGTTGCCGTGGTCGGGCTGGGGCTCGGCACCGGCCAGGGCGGACATCAGGTGCCCGCCGTCCTTGGCCAGAGCGGCGATGAGGTAGGCGGCTCCGTTGGCCGCGGCCTGCTCCGGGGTCCCGGCCTTCGCGCAGGCGGCACCGGACGGCCCGGCGGGCTTCTCGCCGGGCTCGACGACCATGCCCTTGCCCAGGGCGCCCAGCACACCGGCGGCCGTGGCGTCCGCGTTGGCGGCCAGTTCACCCTTCTTGTCCGGCTGGAAGGCGAAGGCGCCGTCGGCGTCCCCGCCGCAGGGCAGGGCGAGCTTCAGCAGGGCGTCGTAGGGGGACTTGCCGTCCTTCTCGACCCGGCCCGGCTTCTCGCCCGCAGCGGCGAGCGCGCCCGTCACGACCGACGTCGAGTTGGTGTCGCTGGCCCCGCCGGGGGAGTAACCCCAGCCGCCGTCCTCGTTCTGCACGGACTTCAGCCAGCCGACGGCCTTGCCGGTGACGTCGTCGTGCCCGCCGAGCGCGGCCAGGGCCTGGACGGCGGCGGAGGTGGCGTTGGTGTCCCGCATCGTCTTGGCGTCGCACGCGGCGGTGGGGTCGGGGCGGTACGAGGCGAAGGAGCCGTCCGCGCACTGCTGGCGCTCCAGCCACCGCACGGCCTTCGCCGCGGGCTTCACACCCACCGTGTCCTGCGCGAGCAGCGCGAGCGACTGCCGCCACACCCCGTCGTACTTCGGGTCGGTCGAGCCGTACAGGGCGGAGGGGAACGCCTGGGACGACGACGGGGACGGGTCGGCGACTGCCGGGGTGGCGGCGCCGATCACGGCGACGGCGGCCAGGACCGCGGCGCTGCGGCGAACGTTCATGATCGGCGGGTGCCTCTCCCTGTGGGGGAGCCGGACAGCACGGGACACCCCGGCGGCTCGGCTCCGTGTACCTCGACGGTGCCGTGCACCGGCACTCTGCCGGGCACGCGAGCCGTTCACGACCCGTACGAGGCGATCCGGCTCACCGCCCTGGCGGGCGATACACGGTTGCGGGGCCAGCGCCGGAATTGCACCGGCTTCCCCCCGTACGGTGTGATGACGACCCGCTTACTGTACCCGCACGCAGGAATCGGGCCGAGGGGGTCCCGGGCGGGCGGGCGCCGCGGCCCCGTGCCGCCCACGCCACCGGGAGAGCCGCCGGCCGGGGGCGCCGTGCCGACGTGTGGAGAGCGGCGAGCCGTGGGCGCCGCGTCGTGAGTGCGACGCCGAGGCCGGGGGTGTGGTGCGGGATGACGGGGAACTCGTGGGCGCCGCAATGGAGTTGATCCTCTCCAGGGTCCCGACCGGATAACGTGGGGCTTCCTCTACCACACACGCAGGAGCGTCCATGACCGACCACGTGGAGAACTCCGAGCAGGAGCCGTTCCCCAAGATCGACACCTCGGTGCCGCACTCGGCCAGGATCTGGAACTACTGGCTGGGCGGCAAGGACAACTACGAAGTCGACCGGGTGGCCGGTGACGCGTTCCGCGAGGTCTTCCCCGGCATCGAGACCGGGGCCCGCGCCGCCCGCTACTTCCTCGCCCGCGCCGTCCGCCACCTGGCCGCCGAAGAGGGCATCCGCCAGTTCCTGGACATCGGCACCGGCCTGCCCAACGTGGACAACACCCACCAGATCGCCCAGCGGGTGGCGCCGGAGAGCCGGATCGTCTACGTCGACAACGACCCGCTGGTGCTGGCCCACGCCCGCGCCCTGCTCACCAGCACGGCGGAGGGCGTCACCAACTACGTGGACGCCGACCTGCGCGACCCGGACACCATCGTCCGGGAGGCCGGGAAGACACTCGACTTCGACCAGCCCGTCGCCCTCATGCTGATGGGCATCCTGGGCCACATCGAGGACCACGAGGAGGCCCGCTCGATCGTGCGCCGGCTGGTGGCCGCCCTGCCCCCGGGCAGCTACCTCGTGCAGTACGACTCCACCGACACCAGTGAGGACTACGTCCGGGCCATCCAGACGTACAACGACGGCGGCTCGATCCCGTACATCCTGCGCAGCCCCGAGCAGATCGCGCGCTACTTCGACGGTCTCGACCTGCTCGAACCGGGCGTGGCGTCCTGCTCGCGCTGGCGTCCTGACGCGGCGGCCCTGGGCCTCCCGGCCGAGGTGCACCAGTACGGCGGCGTCGCCCGCAAGAACTGAGCCCGCAGGTCTGAGCCCTCAGGTCTCCTGAAGGATGCGGTGCAGGATGGTCGGGGTCTCGTCGGGCGACTCGGCTTCGACCACCAGCCGGTTCATGGCGTCCCAGTAGCGCTCGATCTCGGCCGGCCGGTCGGGATAGAGGGCGCCGGTGAGCTGCTCCAGGTAGACCACGTCGGGCAACTGCCCGCCGGGCAGCCGCAGAATGGTCACCGGCCCGCCCTCCCCGGCGTGGGCGCCGGCGGCGAACGGCAGGATCTGCACCGTGACGTGCGGCAGCGCGCAGCTCTCGATGAGATGCCTGAGCTGGTCCCGCATCACGCGGCTGCCGCCCACCGGGCGCCGCAGCGCCGTCTCGTCGATCACGGCCCACAGCCGGGTCGCCGGTTGCCGGTGCAGGATCCGCCGGCGGGCCATCCGCAGCGCCACCCGGCGGTCGGTCTCCGCCGCCCCGGCTTCCGGGTGCGCGAGCCGTACGGCGGCCCGCGCGTAGTCGGCGGTCTGCAGCAGGCCCGGCACGCGCTGGACCCGATACGAGCGGATGAGGCTCGCCGCCTGTTCGGCACCGAGGTAGGTCTGCATCCAGGCAGGCACGACATCGCTGTAGGGCCGCCACCAGGCGGGGGTGTTGGCCTGCTCGGCCAGCGCCAGCAGGGTGGCCCGCTCGGCCTCGTCGGTGACGCCGTAGAGCGTCAGCAGATCGGCCACGTCACGCAGTTTGAATCCGTGGCGGCCCGCCTCCATGCGGCTGATCTTGGAGGGGGAGGCGCGGATGACGTACCCCGCCTCCGCCCGGCCGACGCCCCGCTCCTGGCGCAGCCCGCGCAGCCGGGCTCCCAGGGCCAGCCGCGGCACCATGGGCCCGGCCGGTCTCTCGTCCAGGACTCCGTCGAAGGGCGAGGTGCCGGCGGCCTCTTCGGTGCCCATGGGCATGTCTCCTTGCGGTGGGACGCAACTCCGCACCCGCTGAAGCGTCGCGGCACGACCATCCTAGGGGCGATGCCCCGGCGCCATCCGACGTATGCAGAAGGCGCTTTCACGCCCGGCTGGATGCGCCCATGGACGGGCGGAGCGCCGAAGGGAGGGCGGCGGTGGCCGGTTGTCAGCCGCCGGCGGCCAGCTTGTGGCGGTAGTAGCTCTCGGCCGCGTCAGCGAATTTCGAGACGAAGAAAGCGTTGATCCCCGCCCCGGCGAGGGCGCCCAGTACCGGAACGAAGCCCGTCACCGCTTTCGATCCCAGGACCGCGGAGAATTTCACCGCGGCCTTCTGCGCGATCTTGTTGATGAACGGCTTGCTGAGTTTCGCGGCGGCCTTTGCGCCCTTTTTCCCGACGATCTTCCCTCCGACCACGGACACGCCGCTGCCTGCGCCCAGTGCGAGCGCCTTGGCCATCACGGCGGTTCCGTACGTCGGATAGGCGACGTTGAACGCGATGAAGCCCGCCGATGCCGCGGCCCCTGCCGAGGTCACGCTCAACGCGTCCGGCTCCAGGGCGTCGGCCCAGAGCGCGAGGATGACCGCGAGATCGTCCTCGCCGTCCACCGTCGCGCCCATCTTGAAGCCGATTCCCCAGGCGCAGAGGGACATCTTGTGCAGCAGGAACGCCACATCGCCGACCATGGCCACGGCGTGCGCCCCCGGCACCGCCATCGCGGCCGCACCCGCTGCGGCCACCTGCCCGGTCTGAGAATTCCGCCAGCTCCGCACCGATGAATACCCTGCGGCTCCCCGCTGCGCCATCGACGTGTCCCAGCCGAGCCGATTGAACGCGGAGACGAATATCTCCGCGGACATGCTTTCCCCCACGGCAAGCCCCCCATTTCGCTTGGTGATTGCGTGATGAGGAACGCCGGCGGTCCCCATGCCGTCCCTTCGGCGCCCTCACCACCCCGCCGGGCACGCTATCCGGACGGTTGGCCGGTGGTCAGGGGCGTGCGAAGGGCGCGTTTTGGTGCTTCAGGGGCGTGCGGCGCCGTGCGCACACCTGCTTGTCACGACGTGCGCGTGCCTCCGCTCTCCGTGCGCCGAACCCGTACGCCGGACCGCCAGGTACGTCAGACCGCCACGCACGCCAGCTCGCCACGTACGCCAGCTCGCCACGTACGTCAGACCGCCACGTACGTCAGCTCGCCACGTACGTCACCGGCTCGCTCCCCGGGACCGCCTCCGCGCGCCCCAGCTTCACCAGGCGCCGCAGATGCGCCTCGGCCTCGGAGACGGCGATGGTGCGGGAGCCGTACGGGATCTGGTCCCAGGGGCGGTTCCACTCCATCCGCTCGGCGAGCTGCCAGGGCGTGAGGGGCCCGGCGAGCAGGGCCAGCAGGTCGTTCAGGCGGGACTCGTGGTGGGTGAGCAGCGCGCCGACACGGGCGGCGGTGTCGGAGAACGGGTGCTGGTGGGCCGGGAGCACCTCGGCCGGGGTCAGGCGGCCGACGCGTTCCAGGGAGTCCAGGTAGTCGCCGAGGGGGTCGGTCACTGTGGCGTCGTCCGGATCCTCGTAGAGGCCGATGTGCGGGGTGATCCCGGGCAGCAGGTGGTCGCCGCTGAACAGACGGCCCTGACCGGGTAGTTGCTCCGGGTGCGTCTCCTCCAGGTGGAGGCAGACGTGGCCCGGTGTGTGTCCCGGCGTCCAGATCGCGCGCAGCCGGCGGCCGGGCAGCTCCAGGAGCTCGCCGGGGACGATGTCGCGGTCGGGCAGGGCCGGGGAGAAGCCGGGCAGGTCGCGGGCCCGGGCCCGGCGCAGCGGCGCGATCTGCTCCTCGGGCGCACCGGCCGCGGTGAGCTTGTCCGCCATGTACGCGTACCAGCGCTCGGGACGGGCCTCGCGGGTCCGTCGTACGACCGCGGTGTCCGCCGCGTGCATCGCGATCCAGGCGCCCGACGCCTCCCGGACCCGGCCGGACAGGCCGTGGTGGTCGGGGTGGTGGTGGGTGATGACCACGCCGTGGATCTCGGCGACCGAGGTGCCGCAGGCCGTGAGGCCCTGCGTGAGGGTGTCCCAGGACTCCGGGTCGTCCCAGCCGGTGTCGATCAGCACCGGGCCCCGGTCGGTGTCGACGACGTACACCAGTGTGTGGCCGAGCGGGTTGTCCGGAATCGGGACCCGGAGCGACCGGACACCTCCGCCGTGGTCGGTCACCTGTGTCATGGGATCCCCTGTCGCCGGCTCATCGTCACTATAACTAGAACGGGTTCCAGCGAGGAGCCTCCCGTGGTGCGCGGTCCGTGGACTCCTCGGGACGGGGCTGGTATCAGTGGGCATATCTGATGAACCGTCAGAGAAAGCTCCCGGGGAGGCAGTCGGCCATGACCGAGCTCGTGGAACACGGACAGCTGTTCATCGGCGGGGAGTTGACCGACCCCCTGGGGCAGGACGTCATCGAGGTGGTCTCACCGCACACCGAGGAAGTCATCGGACGTGTTCCGCATGCCTCGGCGGCGGATGTGGACCGGGCCGTGGCGGCGGCGCGGCGGGCGTTCGACGAGGGGCCCTGGCCGCGCATGAGCCTCGGGGAGCGCATCGAGGTCGTCGGCCGGATCAAGGACGCCATCACCGCCCGGCATGACGAGATCGCCCGCGTGATCTCGGCCCAGAACGGCTCGCCGTACTCCTGGAGCGTCCTCGCCCAGGCCCTCGGCGCGGTCATGGTCTGGGACACGGCGATCACCGTCGCCCGGAACTTCCCCCACGAGGAGCCGCGCGACGGCGTCCTCGGCAGGATCCTCGTACGCCGCGAGCCCGTCGGGGTCGTGGCCGCCGTGGTCCCCTGGAACGTCCCGCAGTTCGTCGCCGCCGCCAAGCTCGCCCCGGCCCTGCTCACCGGCTGCACGGTCGTCCTCAAGCCCTCGCCCGAGTCGCCGCTCGACGCGTACCTGCTCGGCGAGATCGCCCGCGAGGCGGGGCTGCCGGAGGGCGTGCTGTCGATCCTGCCCGCCGACCGGGAGGTCAGTGAGTACCTGGTCGGGCACCCCGGGATCGACAAGGTCTCCTTCACCGGGTCGGTCGCGGCCGGCAAGCGCGTGATGGAGGTGGCCGCCCGCAACCTCACCCGTGTGACGCTCGAACTCGGCGGCAAGTCCGCGGCCGTCGTGCTGCACGACGCGGACCTCGAGACGGCCGTGGCGGGCATCGCCCCCGCGGCCTGGATGAACAACGGACAGGCCTGCGTCGCCCAGACCCGCATCCTCCTGCCGCGCTCGCGCTACGACGAGTTCGCCGGCGCCCTCGCCGCCGCGGCGGGGGCGCTGACGGTCGGTGACCCGCTCGACCCGGCCACCCAGGTGGGCCCGCTGGTGGCCCGGCGCCAGCAGCAGCGCAACCTCGACTACATCCGCATCGGCCAGGAGGAGGGTGCCAAGATCCTCACCGGCGGCGGACGTCCGGCCGGCCTGGACCGGGGCTGGTACGTCGAACCGACCCTCTTCGGCGACGTCGACAACTCCATGCGCATCGCCCGCGAGGAGATCTTCGGCCCGGTGATCTGCCTGCTGCCCTACGACGACGAGTCCGACGCCGTGAGGATCGCGAACGACTCCGACTACGGCCTGAGCGGCAGCGTCTGGACGGCGGACGTCGAGCACGGCATCGACATCGCCCGCCGGGTCCGCACGGGCACGTACTCCGTCAACACCTTCAGCCTGGACATGCTGGGGCCCTTCGGCGGCTACAAGAACTCGGGACTGGGGCGGGAGTTCGGGCCCGAGGGGTACGGCGAGTACCTGGAGCACAAGATGATCCACCTCCCGGCGCAGGCGTAGCGATGGGCGACCGCTGGCACGTCGAGGTCGACCGCTCCCTGTGCATCGGCTCCGCGCAGTGCCTCCACCACGCGCCGGACGGCTTCCGCCTGGACGCCGCCCGCCAGTCCCGTCCGGTGGCCCCGGACATGGACGCCAGCGAACGGGTGCTGGAGGCGGCCGAGTGCTGCCCGGCGGAGGCGATCGTGATCACGCTGAGGGACAGCGGGGAGGCGGTGTTCCCGCCGGAGGAGTAGGGCCCGGACGGAGCCGGGAACGCCTGCAATCGTTCGAAAAATCATGTTTGAGGGGGTTTTATTCCACCCTGGGCGTTCTATTCTGGAAGTCGGCCTACGAGGCGAGTGAGGGAGTCCGACCGGAGTAGCCGACGTCGGCGGGAAGTGAAGTCAGGGCTTCCGCTGGTGCCGACTGCGACGGTAGGGCTGAGAGGCCGGAAGGGCGCAGGGCCGCGAGGCCGGGCGACCGGAAGGCGACCCCCATCACCTGATCCGGACCATGCCGGCGAAGGGAACCCGTCTCGTAGGTCCTCGATGCGTCCGGGGGCTACGGGGCGGCCGGCGCGGTCAGGTCGATCAGGCGGCACACCGTCTCGATGTCGATCTTCACCTGCGCGATCGAGGCCCGGCCCGACAGCCAGGTGATCAGCGCCGAGTGCCAGGTGTGCTCGATGACCCGGACCGCCGAGAGCTGCTCGGGCGTCGGGTTCTCCTGGCCCATCGCGTCCAGGATGATCGCCGTCGTCTGGCGGGAGACCTGGTCGACCTCCGGGCTCACGCTGCGGTCGGCGAACGTCAGGGCGCGGACCATCGCGTCCGCCAGGTGCGGCTCGCGCTGCAGCGCCCGGAAGGCCCGCATCAGCGTCTCGGCGACCCGCTCGGACGCCGTCTCGCCCTGCGGCGGCTTCTTCCGCAGTGTGCCGTGCATGTGCTCCAACTGGTCCTGCATGGTGGCGACCAGCAGGTGGATCTTGGAAGGGAAGTAGCGGTACAGCGTGCCGAGCGCCACCTGGGAGGACTCCGCGACCTCGCGCATCTGCACGGCGTCGAAACCGCCCCGGCTGGCCAACTGCGCACTCGCGTGCAGGATGCGGCGGCGGCGGGCCTCCTGCCGCTCCGTGAGGGGCGGGGAGGCGGGGGCTGCCGCTCTGGCTTCCACCTTGGCCGGCTTGTTCACCTTGGCGCTCACCTTGGCTTCCGCGGGCATGTGTCGGTCCCGTTCCGTGACCGTCCGTGAGGACGAGTGATCACACAGCATGGCACGGCGCCGGTCGTGGCGTGAATCACCTGATCCACTGCTCACAGCGCCCTTACCTGCCGGTAGATTCAGAGCCTCCGAACGATCAAGTCTGAAACTTGTTCTAGATTAGCGTCCCGGCGTAATCTCGCGGGACAGTGCAGGGAGAAGGGGGCCCAGAGTGACCGCAGAGGCCAGGGAGGCCGGGGCTCCTCAGGCCCCCGCCGCCGACGGCTTGCGACCGCTCCGCATCGCGCTCCTCACCTATAAAGGGAACCCGTTCTGCGGCGGGCAGGGCGTCTACGTCCGGCACCTCTCGCGTGAACTGGCCCGCCTGGGCCACCGGGTCGAGGTCATCGGAGCCCAGCCCTACCCCGTCCTCGACGAGGGCCACGAGGGACTGAGCCTCACCGAGCTGCCCAGCCTCGACCTGTACCGCCAGCCGGATCCTTTCCGCACGCCGGGACGCGGCGAGTACCGCGACTGGATCGACGCGCTGGAAGTGGCGACGATGTGGACCGGCGGCTTCCCGGAACCGCTGACCTTCTCGCTGCGCGCCCGCCGCCACCTGCGGGCCCGCCGCGGCGAGTTCGACGTCGTGCACGACAACCAGACCCTCGGCTACGGCCTGCTGGGCGATGTCGGCGCGCCCCTGGTGACCACCATCCACCACCCCATCACCGTCGACCGGCAGCTGGAGCTGGACGCGGCGGACGGCTGGCAGCGGCGCTACTCGGTACGGCGCTGGTACGCCTTCACGCGCATGCAGAAGCGGGTCGCGCGCCGGCTGCCCTCCGTGCTCACCGTGTCGGGCACCTCGCAGCAGGAGATCATCGACCACCTCGGGGTCCGGCGGGACCGCATCCACGTGGTCCACATCGGCGCCGACACCGAGCTGTTCTCGCCGGATCCCTCGGTGCCCGTCGTACCGGGCCGGATCGTGACGACGTCCAGCGCGGACGTGCCGCTGAAGGGCCTGGTGCACCTCGTCGAGGCGCTCGCCAAGGTACGCACCGAGCAGCCCGGCTCCCACCTCGTCGTCGTCGGCAAGCGGCCCACCGAGGGGCCGGTCGCCCAGGCGATGGAACGTTACGGCCTCGAAGGCGCCGTGGAGTTCGTCAAGGGCATCTCCGACGCGGAACTCGTCGACCTCGTGCGTTCGGCGCAGGTCGCCTGCGTGCCGTCGCTCTACGAGGGTTTCTCACTGCCGGCCGCGGAGGCCATGGCGACCGGGACACCGCTGCTCGCCACGACCGGGGGCGCCATCCCCGAGGTCGCCGGGCGGGACGGCGAGACGTGCCTGGCGGTGCCGCCGGGGGACTCCGAGGCCCTGGCCGCGGGCCTGGGCCGTCTGCTGTCCGACCCGGACCTGCGCGCCCGACTCGGCACGGCCGGGCGCGAACGGGTGCTGCGGCACTTCACCTGGGCCAGGGCCGCGGAAGGCACGGTGGCCCGGTACCGCGAGGCGATCGCCCGGTCCGAGGGCGGCACCGGCCGTTCCCCGGCCGCCACGGCGACCCGGCCGGCCGTGGTGCCGGGCGCCGGTTCCGCCGCCGGTCCGGCTCCGGGCACGGAGGCCGGGGTCGCCGCGGCGTCCGGAGCCGGGACCGTGACCCCGGCGGGCACCGTGCCCGCCGTTCCCACAGATGTAGAAGGCGCCAACTCCGAAAGCAGGGCCACGTGCTGACCGTCGACTTCTCCCGGTTCCCGCTCGCCCCGGGAGACCGGGTCCTGGACCTCGGCTGCGGTGCCGGGCGGCACGCGTTCGAGTGTTACCGGCGCGGCGCGCAGGTCGTGGCGCTGGACCAGAACGCCGAGGAGATCCGCGAGGTCGCGAAGTGGTTCGCGGCGATGAAGGAGGCCGGCGAGGCCCCCGAGGGCGCCACCGCCACGGCGATGGAGGGCGACGCCCTCGCGCTGCCCTTCCCCGACGAGTCCTTCGACGTCGTGATCATCTCCGAGGTCATGGAGCACATCCCGGACGACAAGGGCGTCCTCGCGGAGATGGTGCGGGTCCTCAAGCCCGGCGGCCGCATCGCCGTCACCGTCCCGCGCTACGGCCCCGAGAAGGTCTGCTGGAGCCTGTCCGACGCCTACCACGAGGTCGAGGGCGGCCACATCCGCATCTACAAGGCGGACGAACTGCTGCGGAAGATCCGCGAGGCCGGCCTGAAGCCCTACGGCACCCACCACGCCCACGCCCTGCACTCGCCCTACTGGTGGCTCAAGTGCGCGTTCGGCGTCGACAACGACAAGGCGCTGCCGGTGCGGGCGTACCACAAGCTGCTCGTCTGGGACATCATGAAGAAGCCGCTGGCCACCCGGGTCGCCGAGCAGGCACTGAACCCGCTGATCGGCAAGAGCTTCGTGGCGTACGCGACCAAGCCGCACCTCCCGCGGCTCGCCGGCAACGGGGCGGACGCCACGTGACCACTCCCCGGACGGAACACCTGGTCCTGCCCGGGGTCCTCACCGCCGGACAGGCCGCCGCCACCGTCGCCGGCATCCTCGCCGTGCAGCGCGAGGACGGGGCGATCCCGTGGTTCCGGGGTCACCACCTCGACCCCTGGGATCACGTCGAGGCGGCCATGGCCCTCGACACGGCCGGCGAGCACGAGGCCGCCGAGCGGGCCTACCTGTGGCTGGCCCGGCACCAGAACGAGGACGGCTCCTGGTACGCCGCCTACACCGACGGCGCGTTCGACTCGGTCACCGACCGCGGCCGGGAGACCAACTTCGTCGCCTACATAGCCGTCGGCGTCTGGCACCACTACCTCTCCACCGGCGACGACGCGTTCCTGGACCGGATGTGGCCGGCGGTGTACGCGGCGGTGGAGTTCGTGCTCCACCTGCAGCAGCCCGGCGGGCAGATCGGCTGGCGGCGCGACGACGACGGCACGCACACGACGGACGCCCTGCTGACGGGCAGCTCCTCCGTCCACCACGCGCTGCGCTGCGCGCTGGCCATCGCCGAGCAGCGCGAAGAGGCCCAACCGGACTGGGAGTTGGCGGCAGGCGCGCTGCGGCACGCCATACGCCGGCACCCCGAGCGGTTCCTCGACAAGAACCGGTACTCGATGGACTGGTACTACCCGGTGCTCGGCGGTGCGCTGACCGGCGAGGAGGCCAAGGCCCGGATCGAGGAGGGCTGGGACCGGTTCGTCGTCCCGGGACTGGGCGTGCGGTGCGTGGTGCCCAACCCGTGGGTGACGGGAGGTGAGTCCGCCGAGCTCGCCCTCGCGCTGTGGGCGATGGGGGAGTCGGACCGGGCGCTGGAGATCCTGCAGTCGATCCAGCACCTGCGGGATCCGGAGAGCGGGCTGTACTGGACGGGGTACGTCTTCGACGACGAGGCGATCTGGCCGCGGGAGTTGACGACGTGGACCGCGGGGTCGCTGTTGCTGGCGGTGGCCGCGCTGGGTGGGCATGAGGCCACGTGCCAGGTCTTCGGTGGTGCGGAGTTGCCTGCCGGACTCGAGTCGGACTGCTGCGCCTGAGAAATCGGGTGGTGGTGATGGGTGTGCGGGCGCGGGTCGTGCGTGGCTTGTCGCGCAGTTCCCCGCGCCCTCAGGGGGCGAGCCCCCAACCGCGTTCTCAGTGCCGGTGGGCGCGATTGGCGATCGCGTGCCCTATCAACAGGTACACCACCGCTGCCAGGCCGTAGCCGCAGACCACTCGGGCCCATGCCTCGTCGAACGTGAACAGGTCGTGCGACCAGCCGGCGAGCCAGCGGGCCGCGTCGTGGATGAACTGGACGAACGAATTGCCCGGGTTGGCGTCCAGCAGGTACATCAGGATCCACAGGCCCAGGATGAGGGCCATGATGTCGGCCACGACCGCGACGATCGTGCCGGCTGAATTCGCACCGCTGCGATATCGAGGGGACATAGTCTCCGGATTGCCCTTGAACTCTGGATGAAACCTGGCCCGGTGAGCCCCGCCCGCCGGGCTTCCCCGTGCCCTTCCCCGCGCGGGCAACCCACGTTCCTCAAAGGGCTGTTCGGGGTACACCGGCATCACCGACGATCCTGGCCCGGCCACTCGGGGAGAGCGCCGGTGCCACCGGGGGGAGATTGCAGGTGCTCGCGAACAGACCCGCCACCGCAGAGCCGCGGTTGACCGTCACCAGACCCCCGCGCCGACGTCTGCGCAGAGCGCTGGCGTCGGCGCTGCCCGTCCCGGTCATCGGGCTGGCCCTGCTCGTGGCCTCCGGGAACCTGCTGCTGCCGCTGCGGCAGGTGGTCACCATCGAGGCCAAGATGGCCTCGAAGAGGGACTTCTTCCAGGATCCCGTGGTCGAGCGGCTGCTGATGAAGCACGGCTTCCGGGTGCACATCACCAACATGGGCTCGCGTGAGATCGCCAAGCAGGACTACGAGGGATACGACGTCGTCTTCCCCTCCGGCCAGCCCGCCGCCGACCTGATCAGCCGGGAGCGCGCCCGCGCCGACCGTCCGGTGCTGCTCTACCGCCCGTTCGTCAGCCCCATCGTGCTGGCCACCTACCACGACTACGCCGAGGTGCTCACGGCGGAAGGCGTCGCCGAGCGCCAGCCGGGCCCGGGCGGCAGGCCGATGTACTACACCCTCGACATGCGGAAGTTCCTCGACCTGTCCCGCGGCAAGCGCAAGGGCGTCCAGCGCGACCCCGGTGACGGCTACCGCTGGGACGAGATCGACCGCGACGACCGCGTCCGCAACGGCAACAAGATCCTCGCCCAGACCTCGGACATCTGCGAGGCCAACTCCGCCGGCACCTACCTCGGGCTCGTGGCCTTCGTCGAGCACGGCAACGACGCGCCGGACAGCGAGGCCGAGGCGGAGCAGCTCGCCCGCAGGATCAAGCCGCTCCTCGTCGAACAGGGCCTGCCGTCGTCCGAACGGGCCGAGACGTACCTGTCCCCCGACGGACAGAGCATCGCCCCGGTGACGGTGATCTACGAGCACCAGTTCCTCGCCCACCAGATCGGGCAGGAGGCCGCGACGGGTGCCACCGACGACGAGCGCGTCCTGCTCTACCCGTCCACGCGCTTCGTCACCGAACCCCAGCTCGTCGCCCTGACCGGCGAGGGCGCCCGGCTCGGCGAACTGGTCAGCGAGGACCCCGAACTCCAGCGCCGGGCCATGGAGCTGGGCTTCCGCGCCCGCAGTGCCACCGGCGGCGCGACCGGCGACGAACTCGCCCGGTTCCTCACCGAACGGCACATCCGGTGCCCACCACCTCTTCCGGCGACACCCGGGCGGTGCTGCCCAGCCTGCCCCTGCTGGAGAAGATGATCGAGATCGTGGGCGACTGCCCGGACCGGACGGACGGCCGGTGAGGCGCGGCCGGGGCCTGCCGGCGCTCTGCCTGGCGCTCGTCGCCACCCTCCTCACCGCCTGCTCCGGCGACGCCGGTGACGACACGGTCCGGCTGCGCGTGCTCGCCGGGCCCGACCTCGCCGTACTGGCGCCGCTGCTGGGCGAGTTGAAGGACGAGACCGGCGTCGACCTGCGCCTGGACCTCCGGGCCGACGCCGAGACCGAGCCCCCGGACGCCGGCAGGTACGACCTCGCCTGGCTGTCCTCCGACCGCTATCTGCGGCTCACCGACAAGAACGCGACCCGGGGGCTGCAACGCACGCCCACCATGACGTCCCCCGTCGTCGTCGGAATGAAGCCGGACGTGGTGCGGCGGCTTCGCGCCCAAGTGCCCGGCGCCCGGCTCAGCTGGGCCGACATCGCCGACGCCGCCGCCACCGGCACCGTCCGCTTCGGCATGGCCGACCCCCGGCACGCCGGCAGCGGACTCGCCGCCCTCGTCGGCGTCGCCACCGCCGCCGCCGGCACCGGAGCCGCGCTGCGCCCCGAGGACGTCTCCTGCGACCGGCTGCGCGGCTTCCGCTCCGGCCAGACCCTCACCGCCGACACCGGGCCCGCCCTCGTCGACTCCTACGTCGACCATCAGGACGAGGCGAACGCCCTCATCACGTACGAGTCCGACCTGCTCGCCCTCAACGCCACCGGCCGCCTCGGTGAGCGCCTGGAGATCGTCCGCCCCGAGGACGGCACGGTCCTGTCGGACTTCCCTCTGCTCCTGCTGAACCCGGCCCACCGCGCCGCGTACGACAAGGTCACGCAGTGGCTGCGGCGCGACCCGGTGCAGCGGCAGATCATGCGGCAGGCGCTGCGCCGCCCCTTGAACCCGGCGGTCACCCGGGACGCACGACTGCGCGAGCCGGTCGGCAACGCCCTCTTCTACCCCGACCAGCCCGTCGTCGTGAAGACCCTGCTGGTGGACTACGGCGACCCCGGGCGCCGCACGACGAGCCAGGTGGTCTTCCTGCTCGACTTCTCCGGCTCGATGCGCGGCGCCCGGATGGCCGCCCTGCGCGAGGCCTTCGCCGGACTCAGCGGCGCGGACCCCTCCGCCTCCGGCAAGGCCACCCGCTTCCACCGGGGCGAGCGGCTCACCGTCGTCCGGTTCGGCGGCCGGGTGCTGGGGGAGGAGACCGTCACCGTCACCGGCCCGAAGGACCTGACGGCCCTCGCCTCCACCGTCGCCCGGGGCGGCTACGGCGACGCCACCGCCGTGTGGTCCGCCCTCGACCACGGCTACCGCACCGCCGCCCGCGAACTGGCCGCCGACCCCGGCCGCTTGGTCTCGCTGGTCCTGATGACCGACGGCGAGAACAACGCGGGTCTGTCCTATGCCCGGTTCCTGCGCCGCCACCGGGCACTGCCCGCCGCCGTGCGCGCCGCCGTCCACACCTACCCCGTCCACTTCGGTGAGGCCGACGCGGGCGAGCTGCGGCGCGCGGCGGCGCGCACGGGCGGCCGGATGGTGGAGGCCGGCGGCTCGTCCCTTTCCGAGGCCTTCAAGGAGATCCGTGGCTGTCACTGACGCACTCTGGTGGAGCCTGTGGTGGCCGTGGATGGCGGTCTGGCTGGTGACGGCCGCCGGCGCGGTGGCGCTCGCGGTGGTCCTGGTGCGCCACGCCCGGGAGCGGCGCAGGCATCTGCGGCGCTGGCAGTCGGCGTACAGCATCTGCCTCTACCTGGACGAGCAGGCGGTGATGGACCTCTACGAGCTGGGCAACTACCGGTCGGCGCTGGAGGAGGCCGTCGAGCTGCGGACGAAGGTCGACACGAGTGTCGGCTTCTGGAGCCGGCTGCTGACGTGGCTGTTCCGGTTCCGGCTGAAGCGGGACGTCAGCCAGGAGACGTTCCGCAAGTTCGTGCGCAAGGACAAGCCGATCAACGTGATCGGCGTGGTCATGGAGGCCTTCGACCGGGCCGACGCCATCGTCCACGCCGACCTGACCACGCTGACGGTCGTGCCGAACCGGAACCTCGCCGACAGCCTGGCGGACGGCCGCGCGGTGACCCTGAGCCGCATCGGCGCGTTCGTCTCGGTCAAGGGGGTGTTCACGCGCCTGCCGGACGTGGCGGAGGGCTTCGTCCTGCGGGCCGAGTACGGTGCCGAGCGGCCCCCCGTGTACATGCGCGTCGTGGCCCCGGGGGACGCGCGCCGCTCCATCCCCGTCGGCACGTTCACGGCCCGCTGCCTCGGCAAGATGACCGGCTGGCGCGAGGACACCCGCGAGGTGACGCTGGAGGCGATCGCGATCTTCTGGTGAGTCCGCCGACGCTCAGCGGGAGCCCAGTTCGGCGAGCACGCGCAGGGTGTGCGGGTCGGGCGCGAGGGCCAGGAGGTCGGTCACCGGGCCCTCGCGCCACGACTCCAGCCGTTCGGCGATCCGTTCGCGCGGGCCGACCAGGGAGATCTCGTCGGCGAAGGCGTCGGGGACCGCCAGGACGGCCTCCTCCCGGCGGCCGGACAGGAACAGCTCCTGGATGCGGCGGGCCTCGGCCTCGTAGCCCATGCGCGCCATCAGATCGGCGTGGAAGTTGCGGGCCGCGTGGCCCATGCCGCCGATGTAGAAGCCGAGCATCGCCTTGACGGGCAGCAGGCCCTCGGCGACGTCGTCGCAGACCCGGACCTGTGCCATCGGCGCCACCATGAATCCCTCGGGCAGCTCCGCGAGGGCCGGGCCGTAGACGTCCGGCCGGGTCGGCGACCAGTACAGCGGCAGCCAGCCGTCGGCGATCCGGGTCGTCTGGGCGACGTTCTTCGGGCCCTCCGCGCCCAGCAGGATGGGCAGGTCCGGGCGCAGCGGATGGGTGATCGGCTTGAGGGGCTTGCCGAGGCCCGTGGCGCCGGGCCCCCGGTAGGGGTGGGAGTGGAAGCGGCCGGCCAGCTCGACGGGGGCCTCGCGGCGCAGCACCTGTCGCAGCACGTCGACGTACTCGCGGGTGGCCGTCAGCGGCGAGGCGGGGAACGGGCGGCCGTACCAGCCCTCGACGACCTGCGGACCGGAGAGTCCGAGGCCCAGCAGCACACGGCCGCCGGAGAGATGGTCCAGGGTGAGGGCGTGCATCGCGGTCGTGGCCGGAGACCGGGCCGCCATCTGTGCCACCGCCGTGCCCAGCCGGATGCGGGACGTGTGAGCCGCGATCCAGGTGAGCGGGGTGAACGCGTCCGAGCCCCAGGACTCCGCCGTCCAGACCGAGTCGTAGCCGAGCCGCTCGGCCTCCTGCGCCAGGGGCACGTGGCCGGGAGAGGGGCCGCGACCCCAGTAGCCGAGCGCGAGACCGAGCCGCATGCCTGCCTCCTGACGGTATGTCAGCTGACCGGGGCCGACGACTGTACGGCAACGGCCCCCCACCCGGAAGGGCGGGGGGCCGTGCGAGAAGGGTGCGGGCTCAGCCGCGCTGGATGCCCGACGTGTCCTGGAGGACACCGCGGCGGCCGTCCTGCGTCTGGGCGACCAGGGCCGCTCCGCGCTGCTCGACGGCCAGGTACCAGGTGCCCGGGGCGAGTTCGGCGATCGGCGTGGGCGAGCCGTCCTCCGCGAACAGCGGCCGCGGCACCGGCACCGCGAACCAGAACGGGGAGAAGTCACCGGCCGGCGGCTGCGGGGCCTGCGCCTGCTGCGGCTGCGGCTGCGGCTGACCGCCGTACGGCTGCCCCGGCTGCGGCTGGCCGTAGCCGCCGGGCTGCTGGGCGCCCGGGTAGCCGTAACCGCCGGGCGGCTGGGCGCCGTAGGGCTGCGGGGCGGCCGGGCGGGGCGCCGGGAGGAGGGCGCCCTTGAGGGCCGGGACGAGAGGGGTGGCCAGGGCGGCGGCGGCCATCAGCAGGGTGGCGACGAGAGCGAGGATCATGCCGATGCCCGGGCTCGGGGCGCCCTCGCTGCCGTTCTCACCGATGTTGTCGAAGCCACCGGGCACGTCGAAGATGTTGCCGAGCGCGCTCCACGCGGCGAACACCGTGAACGCGACGCCGAACGGGACGAGTTCCAGCCCCGCGATCTTCGGGGCCTGCGGCAGGCCCCGGCCGACGACGACGAGTGCGGCGCCGATGATCCCGGCCAGCACGACGCTGAACACGACCGGGCCGCTGCCCCACAGGCTGGGGAGGTCGACGCTGTCGGGGACATTGTCGAACGAGTAGAGGTCGAGGAACGACGCGATCAACAGCAATACCGCTGCTCCGATCACCACGCCGTCGCCCCGAGTGAGGGAGCGGATATTCACTTCAGGTCCTTCGTAGGTCGTCTCATCGTCGGTAGAGGCGTCGCTGTCACCATGCCGCCGTCCGGACTCGGTGCGAAGCGCGGGGGTGGCCCCTCATCGTAAGGAGGACCCTATCGTCCGCCCGGTCAGGGTGTCCGCCGGGATCTGCCGGTCCGGGACTACCCGCGCAGAAAACTCACGATTCCCTCGGAGATCCCTTGCGCAGCCTTCTGTCGCCACGCGCCGCTGGTGAGCAACGCCGCGTCCTTGCTATCGCGCATGTTGCCGCACTCGATGAACACCTTGGGAACCGTTGACAGATTGAGACCGCCCAGGTCCTTACGCGTGACGAGTCCGCCGCCGTCGCCGACGTAGTTGGAGGGCGCGCTGCCGGTGACGGCCACGAAGCGGCCCGCGACGCGCTCGCCGAGATCGCGGGAGTGGCCGACGATCCCCCGGGTGTCCGCGCCGCCCGCGTGCACCGCGCCGGGCAGGATCACGTGGAAGCCGCGGTTGCCGGCGCCCGAGCCGTCCGCGTGGATCGAGACCACGGCGTCGGCCTTCGCCCGGTTGCCGATCCGGGCCCGCTCGTCCACGCACGGCCCGAACGGCCGGTCGCCGTCCTGCGTCAGCCTCACCGTGGCGCCCTGCTTCTCCAGCAGCGTGCGCATCCGGTGCGCCACGTCCAGCGTGAACTTCGCCTCGGTGTAACCGTCGTTGGTGGACGTGCCCGTGGTGTCGCACTCCTTGGCGTTCGTCCCGATGTCCACCTTGCGGTTGATCTCGGACGCGTGCCGGGAGTTGCCCGGGTTGTGCCCCGGGTCGATGACGACGACCTTCCCCTTGAGCGGGCCGGAGGCCGCGGGCGCGGAGGCCGAGGGCGTGTCCGTGGGCTCGGGGGAGGCGCTCGGCTCCTTGGCGTCGTCGGAGGGCGCGCTCGACGCGGCGGGCGAGGAGGACCGTACGGTCGCCTGCCCCGAACCCCCCTCGTCTCCCGAGCCGCCGACCGTCTCGTACACCAGCCAGCCGAGCAGCGCCCCCGGCACCAGCGCGGCGAGCGCGACGGTCAGGGGGCCGCGACGGCGGCGGGGCTGGGGAGGTTCGAAGTCCGGGCCTACGTACGACACGCCAGCCACCCTAGCGGCCGTGACCGGGGGCAGCGGCCCGAGGACGGCCCGAGGGGTGGCGGGCTACGCCCCGTTCCCCCCGTCGTCCCCGTGCCGTACCGCCTCCTTCACACGGGCCTCCACCTCCTGGCGCGGGGTGCCCTCCTGCTTCGCGTACCCGGTCACCGCTGCCTGGACGTCCCGGGCGAGATCGCGCCAGGCACGCCAGGCCGTCTCCCAGGTGCTGGTCTGCTGGTCGCTCCACTTGGTCTGGGTGGGCGGCCCGTAGGCGTCCTGCAGATGACGCACGCGGGCGTACGCCTCGTCCGCCGCGCGCTGCTTCTCCACGAGCTCTTCGAAGGTGTGTGCCACGCGCCCGGATCCTTGGGCAGGGGCGGCCGGGCGCCGACGCGCCACGCCGCCCGTGGGCCGACCGGGCGCGGGCGACGGGGCGCAGTTCACCCGCCCAGCCGTTCCCGCGGAGACCCGCGCCCGTACGGGCGGGACAGGGGCCCGGGTTCGTCGGCGAGACGTCGGCGGAGGCCGCCGGGCGGGAGGTCCGGTGCGTCAGATGCCCGGGCCCGTGCGGCGCAGGACCCGCAGCGAGTCCGTCGCCGAGACCTCCGTGAACGCGCCGGAGGAGAGGGCCCGGAGGTAGACGCGGTACGGGGCCTGGCCGGTGAACTCGTCCTCCGGCTCGGGGAAGACGTCGTGGATGAGGAGCAGACCGCCCTCCGCCACGTGCGGCGCCCAGCCCTCGTAGTCGGCGGTGGCGTGCTCGTCGGTGTGACCGCCGTCGATGAAGACGAACCCCAGCGGCGTCCGCCAGAACGCGGCGATCTGCGGGGAACGCCCGACCAGCGCCACCACGTGCTCCTCCAGGCCCGCCCGGTGGAGCGTGCGGCGGAACGTGGGCAGCGTGTCCATCAGGCCGATCTCGGGGTCGACCGTCTCCGGGTCGTGGTAGTCCCAGCCCGGCTGCTGCTCCTCGCTGCCGCGGTGGTGGTCGACGGTGAGCGCGCTGACCCCGGCCTCGCGGGCCGCGTCGGCGAGCAGGATCGTCGACCGGCCGCAGTACGTGCCGACCTCCAGCAGCGGCAGCCCGAGCCGCCCGGCCTCCACGGCCGCCGCGTACAGCGCCAGGCCCTCACCGGCGGGCATGAACCCCTTCGCCGCCTCGAACGCGGCCAGGATCTCGGGCTTCGGCGCCGCGGGCATGGGGTTCCTCTCGGTCGTACGACGGTCAGGGCGCCATCGTGCCGCACCCCCTGCCGCGGGGCGACAGGGGGTACCCGTGAGCAGGGGGGAGCGGGCCGCGCATCAGGCGGGGACCGTCTCGCCCGGCAGCGACAGGTCCAGGTCGACCGGGCGCTCGTCGCCCGTGTGCGTCGCGGACGAGGCGAGCGGGCCGTGCCCCGTGGCCCGGGCGGCCACGACGTAGGAGCCCCGGTCGGGGACGGTGAGCGCGTAGCTGCCGTCCTCGGCGGAGAGCGTCGCGCCGGCCTGGCGGCCACGGCGGTCGATCAGCGTGACCTTGGCCCGGGCGACCGGGGAGCCGTCGGCGCCCAGCACCCGGCCGCGGAAGCCGCGCAGCACCTGCTCGGCACGCTCCAGCGCCGCGTCCTCCTCGCTGCTGGCCCTCAGCTGTGGTTTGTTCGAGGGCTGTCGGCCCGGCAGGAACAGCGCCAGGAGCAGGCCCACGGCCACCGCGCCCGTCGCGATCAGGAACGAGACCCGGAAGCCGTGCATGGTCGGGATCTCGACGCCGCCGACGTTGTTCGCGGTGTTCGCCAGCACCATGCCGATCACGGCGCTCGACACCGACGTGCCGATGGAGCGCATCAGGGTGTTGAGGCCGTTGGCCGCGCCCGTCTCCGACGCCGGGACCGCGCCCACGATCAGGGCGGGCAGCGAGGAGTAGGCCAGGCCGATGCCCGCGCCCAGCAGGACCGAGATGACCAGGCTCTGCCAGGCGGCGCTCATCAGGCCGAGGCCGGCGCCGTAGCCGATCGCGATGATCAGCAGGCCGATGATCAGGGTGACCTTGGGGCCGTACTTCGCGGACAGCCGGGCGTAGACGGGCGCCGTGAACATCATCGTCAGGCCGAGCGGCGCGACGAGCAGACCCGCCACGACCATCGACTGGCCGAGGCCGTAGCCGGTGGACGTCGGCAGCTGGAGCAGCTGCGGCAGGACCAGGGAGACGACGTAGAAGGAGACGCCGACCATGATCGAGGCGAGGTTGGTGAAGAGGACGGCCGGGCGGGCCGTGGTGCGCAGGTCGACCAGCGGGGCCTTCACACGCAGCTCCATCACGCCCCACAGCACGAGCACGACCGCCGAGGCGGCGAACAGGCCGAGGGTGGTGCCGGAGGCCCAGCCCCAGTCGCTGCCCTTGGTGATCGGCAGCAGGAACAGCACGAGCCCGGCGGACAGGCCGAGCGCACCCGGCAGGTCGAAGGTGCCCTCGGCGCGCATCGGGGACTCCGGCACGACGAGGAGGGTGAGGGCGATCGCGAGCAGGCCGAGGCCGGCGGCGCCGTAGTAGAGGGTGTGCCAGTCGCTGTGCTGGGCGACCAGGGCGGCGGCGGGCAGGGCGAGGCCGCCGCCGACGCCTATGGAGGAGCTCATCAGGGCCATCGCCGAGCCGAGCTTCTCGCGGGGCAGCATGTCGCGCATCAGGCCGATGCCGAGCGGGATCGCGCCCATCGCGAAGCCCTGGAGCGTACGGCCGGCGATCATGAGCAGCAGATCGCTGGTGAGCGCGCTGACCAGGGCACCGACGACCATCACGGCCAGGCTCAGGATCAGCATGCGGCGCTTGCCGTAGAGGTCGCCGAGGCGGCCCATGATCGGGGTGGCCACCGCGCCCGAGAGGAGGGTCGAGGTGAGGACCCAGGTGGCGTTGCTGGGGGCGGTGTCCAGCAGCTGCGGCAGATCCTTGATCACCGGGACGAGCAGGGTCTGCATCACCGCGACAACGATGCCCGCGAAGGCGAGCACCGGGACCACGGCCCCGCTCGCCCTGCCGACGGGGCGTTCTGTCGTCGTCTGCGTCATTGAGGAGGGCCTCCAGGCCGGGGAGCGTCGGGTTACGTGGAAGCTGAACCTCGTACGTCCAGGCAACTATTCCGTTGCTTCGGCACCCTAATGAAAACTTGACCTTCCCTTGGTCTGGGCGGGGGCTTCTGTGGGGATTCAGGATGATTCGCTCCCAGGCCTAGGTCTCCGGACCGAGAACCGGGCCCGGCGAAATCCCGATGCAAGGGGCGCAAGGCGGTTGAGAGCATGACACCCATGCTCGAATCCGCCGACACCGCCACCGCCCGTACGTCGCGACTCTCCCGCCTGCGGGCCCGCGGGGCGCCGCCCATGTGGCTCGTGGTGGCGCTCACGTGCGCCGGGCAGTTCCTCGTCGTCCTGGACGTGTCCGTCGTCAACGTGGCACTGCCGTCGATGCGGACCGGACTGGGGCTCAGCGAGCAGGGCCTGCAGTGGGTGGTGAACGCCTACGCCATCGCCTTCGCCGGATTCATGCTGCTCGGCGGGCGCGCCGGGGACCTCTACGGCCGCAAGCGGATGTTCCTCGTCGGGCTCGGCCTGTTCACCCTGGCCTCCGCCGCCGGCGGGCTGGCGCAGGACGACTGGCAGCTGCTGGTGGCGCGGGCCGTGCAGGGTCTCGGCGCGGCGGTGCTCGCGCCCTCGACGCTGACGATCCTCACGGCGTCGGTGCCTCAGGGCGCCGCGCGGGCCCGGGCGATCGGGACCTGGACGGCTGTCGGGGCCGGCGGCGGCGCGGCGGGCGGCCTGGTCGGCGGGCTGCTGGTGGAGAATCTCTCCTGGCGCTGGGTGCTGCTGATCAACGTGCCCGTCGGGGCCGTGGTGCTGTGCGCCGCCGCCTGGTTCCTCACCGAGGGCCGGGCCGGGGACGGCCGACGCCTCGACCTGCCCGGCGCGCTGCTCGTCACGGCCGGTCTGGGCACGCTGGCCTACGGCATCTCCCAGACGGAGGCGGCGGGCTGGACGGCACCGGCCACCCTGCTGCCGCTGCTCGCCGGTCTTGCCCTGCTCGGGGCGTTCCTGGCGGTCGAGGCCCGCACCGCGAGCCCCTTGATGCCGCTCGGCCTGCTGCGCGTCCGCTCGGTCTCCTCGGCGAACGTCTCGATGTTCCTGTGCGGGTCGGCGATGTTCTGCATGTGGTTCTTCATGACCCTCTACGCGCAGAACGTCCTCGGCTACACCCCGATCGAGGCCGGCCTCGCCCTGGTCCCGAGCTCCCTCGCCGTCATCCTCGGCTCCAAGCTCGCACCCCGCCTGATGCGGCCGGTCGGCCCGCGCAACGTCGCCGCGCTGGGCACCCTGATCGCCGTCGCCGGGTTCGCCTGGCAGTCCACGATGACACCCGACGGCTCCTACGCGACGGCGATCCTCGTCCCCGGGGTCCTCATGATGCTCGGCGCGGGCCTGGCGGCGACCCCCTTGGCATCCCTGGCCACGTCCGGCGCCGCCCCCGAAGAGGCGGGCCTGGTCTCCGGCCTCGTCAACACGTCCCGCACGATGGGCGGTTCCCTGGGCCTGGCGATCCTGTCCACCCTGGCGGCAGCCGAGTCGGCGGGCAGCACGACCCCCGACTCCCTGACAGCGGGCTACGCCCTCGCGTTCCGGGTGGGGGCTGCGGTACTGACGGCCGGGGCCGCACTGATGTGGGTGTGGCTGCCGCGGTCGGCGGGAGAGCGGGAGGCCGCCGTCTGAAAAGGTGCGGCAGGCATGTCCCGGAACAGGGGCGTGACGACCCGCCACGGGTGCGCCGCCGCTCTTTCGGCCCGGGGTGGGGCGGGCCCGTCCCCGGGGCGCCTTCCCGCCCCGCAGCGTCCCGCGCACCCCCTCTCGCCGACGGCGCATAACCCGCCCTGACCTGGCCTTTCAGCGAATTTGGGCCTACCGTCTGCAGGCGCGGAAAGGGGGGACCGGATGGACCGGAACATACGCACCGTCGACGACGTACTCGTCCTGCTCGACGACCTGTTCGCGCCCGAGGCCGATCGGTGGTCCGGGCGCGGTGCCGACTGGTGGGACGCCTTCTACGCCGACCGCTCCCGGCCGGTGCCGTTCTTCGTGGCGCGGCCGGACGAGAGCCTGGTGGCCGCCGTGGAGCGGGGGTCGCTGAGCGGGGGCCGGGTGCTCGATCTGGGGTCCGGGCCGGGGCGCAACGCCTTGTACCTGGCGGCGCGGGGCTTCGACGTCGACGCGGTCGACCTGTCCTCGACGGCCGTCGAATGGGCCAGGGGGCGGGCCCGCGAGACAGGGGCCGAGAACGTGCGGTTCCACTGCGGGGACGCGTTCGCGCTCGCCGGCCGGGACCTCACCGGCCCCTACGACCTCGTCTACGACTCCGGCTGCTTCCATCATCTGCCGCCGCACCGCCGGGTCAGCTACCTCGCCTTCCTGGAGCAACTCCTGGCACCCGGAGGCCTCTTCGGCCTCACGTGCTTCGCCGCCGGGGCCGGCGGGATGGGATCGGAGCTGTCCGACATCGACTTCTACCGCGAGGGGGCCGGGCTGCGGGGCGGCCTCGCGTACACGCCCGAGGCGCTGCGGGAGATCTTCTCCGGCCTTACCGAACTCGAACTGCGACGGATGCGCGACGAGCCGGAGGAGTCCGAACGCTTCGGGAAGTCCTTCCTTTGGACGGCGTTGTTCCGACGGGTGTAACGCTCACAGCCGGCCCTGGCGGCGGGCCTCACGGAGGGCTTCCATGCGGTTTCGGGTGGCAGTCCTGCCGACCGTGGAGGAGAGGTAGTGGCGGGCGGTGGACTCCGACAGGTGGAGTCCGGCGGCGATGCCGGCCACCGTCGCGCGCATGTCATCGCCACACCGATCTGACACAGCGTCAGTAGTCTTCACAACTGCCGGGGCCTCGGCTATACAGAGGGCGCAGGACTGGAACGCGTTTCAGTTCGTGTCCCGGTCCGCTCGCAGACGGCCTCGGTGCGGCCGACGGTGCGGACGGCCGTACCGAGGTCCTTCCTCCGGCGATCAGGAGCCCCATGCCCATCGACGCAGCCAAGGCGCTCGCCGCCCCGCCCCGGACCGGCGAGATCTCCTGGGACCACAAGGACGTGCAGCTCTACCACCTGGGCGTCGGCGCGGGCAGCCCCGCCACCGATCCCGACGAACTGCGCTACACCCTGGAGACCCGGCTGCACGTCCTGCCGAGCTTCGCCACCGTCGCGGGCGGCGGAAAGCCCGGCGTGACCAGCGGGCTGTCCATGCCCGGCGTCGAGGTCGACCTGGCCCGCGTCCTGCACGGCGGCCAGAGTCTCGTCCTCCACCGGCCCCTCCCGGCCGCGGGCACCGCCACCGCGACCAACCGGATCGCCGCGGTGTACGACAAGGGCACCGCCGCCGTCCTGGTGCTGCGCACCGAAGTCGCCGACCCCGAGGGCCCGTTGTGGACCAACGACGCCCAGATCTTCATCCGCGGGGAAGGCGGCTGGGGCGGCGACCGCGGCCCCTCGGCCCGTCTCGAACCCCCCGCTGGCGCACCCGACCGGACCGTCGAACGGCCGGTCCGCGAGGACCAGGCCCTGCTCTACCGCCTCTGCGGCGACTGGAACCCGCTGCACGCCGACCCCGAGTTCGCCAAGGTCGCCGGGTTCGAGAGGCCCATCCTGCACGGCCTGTGCACCTACGGCATCACGCTCAAAGCGGTCGTCGACACCCTGCTCGGCGGGGACGTGACCCGGGTGCGGTCCTACGCCACCCGGTTCGCCGGGGTCGTGTTCCCGGGCGAGACTCTGCGGATCCGCATGTGGCACACCCCCGGGTCCACCCGGGTCGCCGTCAGCGCCGTCGAGCGTGAGGACGCGCCCGTCCTCGCCGGCACGGTCGTCGAACACACCTGACCCAGCACGCCGTACGAGGGGAGCCCGCACCATGCGCGCAGCCGTACTGCACGAGATCGGCCAGGACAAGCTGGAGGTCCTCGACGACGTCGAGGCGGTGGGGTTCGGGCCCGGCAAGGTCAGGATCCGGGTGCGCGCCACGGGGCTGTGCCACTCGGACCTGTCCGCGATGAGCGGGGTGCTCCCGCAGCCCGCGCCCTTCGTACCCGGGCACGAGGGGGCGGGCGAGATCGTCGAGGTCGGCGAGGGCGTCACACACCTGAAGACCGGCGACCGGGTCGTCGTGTGCTGGCTGCCCGCCTGCGGCGCCTGCCCGGCCTGCAAGCGCGGGCAGACCGAGCTGTGCCTGGCCGGGTTCATGAACGCGGGCACCCCCAACTTCAAGCGCCCCGGCGGTGACCTCTTCGGCTTCGCCGGCACCGGCACCTTCACCGAGGAGGTCGTCGTCGACGCCGGATGCGCGGTGCCGATACCCGACGACGTGCCCTTCGACATCGCCGCCCTCATCGGCTGCGGGGTGACCACCGGCCTGGGCGCCGCGCTCAACACGGCCGGCCTGGAGGCCGGTTCGTCGGTGGCGGTCATCGGCTGCGGCGGCGTCGGCATCTCGGTGATCCAGGGCGCCCGGCTGACGGGAGCCGCCGAGATCGTCGCCGTCGACCCGGTGGCCTCGCGCCGCGAGTCGGCCCTGAAGTTCGGCGCGTCGCGGGCCGTCTCCCCGGAGGAACTGCCCGACGCCAAGCAGCAGGTGACCGGCGGCGAGGGCTTCGACCACGTCTTCGAGGTCGTCGGCAGGTCCGCCACCGCCCGTACCGCCTACGACCACACCCGGCGCGGCGGCACCCTCGTCGTGGTCGGCGCCGGAGCCATGGACGACTTCCTCCAGCTCAACATGTTCGAGCTGTTCTTCGACGAGAAGCGCATCCTGCCGTCCATGTACGGCGGCGGCGACGTGCTGCGCTCCTACGAACGCACCATCGCCCTGTGGCGCGCGGGCCGGATCGACCTGGCCGGCCTGATCACCCACCGGGTCCCGCTCGCCGACATCAACGAGGCCCTGGACCAGATGCGGACCGGGACCGCCCTGCGCACCTGCATCGAGATGTGAGGACCCACGCCATGCCGCTGCCGCTCCAGGGACTGTCCGCGATCGTCACGGGCGCGGGCCGCGGGCTCGGCCGGGCCGAGGCGCTGGAACTCGCCCGGCTCGGCGCCGCCGTCGTCGTCAACGACTACGGGCAGCCCGGCCGCGACGGCACCGGCGAGGCCTCGGCCGGGCCCGCCGAGGAGGTCGCCGCCGAGATCCGCGCGGCGGGCGGCAGCGCCCTCGCGCACACCGGTGACGTGTCCGACTTCGCGCAGGCCCGCGCCCTCGTCGAGTCGGCCGTCACCGAGTTCGGCAAGCTCGACATCCTCGTCAACAACGCGGGCATTCTGCGCGACCGCATGGTGTTCTCGATGGCCGAGGAGGAGTGGGACTCCGTCCTGCGGGTCCACCTCAAGGGCCACTTCAACACCACGCGGTTCGCCGCCGCCCACTGGCGGGAGCGGTCGAAGAGGGCCGGGCAGCCGGTGTTCGGGCGGATCGTGAACACCTCCTCGGAGGCGTTTCTCGCGGGCTCGGCCGGCCAGCCCAACTACGCCGCTGCGAAGGGCGGGATCGTCGGCCTCACCACCTCCACCGCCCTCGCCCTCGGCCGGTACGGCGTCACGGCCAACGCCATCTGCCCGCGCGCCCGCACCCGCATGACCGAGGACGTCTTCGCAGGGGTCGCCCGGCCCCCGGGCACCGGCCTCGACCCGCTCGCCCCCGAGCACGTCGCCCCGCTCGTCGGCTATCTGGCCTCGCCCGCGGCCGCCCACGTCAACGGGCAGCTCCTCGTGGTGCACGGCGGAATGGTCGCCGTCGTGGAACGGCCGCGGGTCGCCGCCAAGTTCGACAGCAAGCAGGACACCTTCACCTACGACGAACTGGAGGCCGTCCTCGGCCCGTACTACGCGGACCGGCCGGCGGGGGAGACGTTCGCGGCGGCCGAGGTGCTGGGTCTGAGACGCGGGTGAAACGCGGACGAGAGACATGGAACGGCCCTTCCCGCTTGCGGCGGGAAGGGCCGTTCGCCGTCTGGTGACTGACGTGCCGTCAGACCGCAGTCACAGCCTGCTCGGTCTCCGCCACCGGCTTGCGGTGACGTCCGCGCGGAGCCGTCTCGCCGTCCTGCGTGGAGACCTCACCACGGTGCCGGCCGGGGCCGGTGGAGGGCTGCTGGACGTCGGCATTGCGCGGCTGGTTCGTGCTGGCGTCGCTCATCGGATGGAATTCACCCCGTCAACATGATCTTTTTTAGCCGGGTGAGTCTAACCGGCACCCCTGACCGCGGATCCAGGCGGCCACGCCAACCGGCACTAGTTCGTTACAAGGCGTCCCAACGGCGCTTCCTGAAGGGGCACAGGGCGGGGGGCGGAGGGCGCCGGAGGCCCGGTCGGCCGAGCCGGCGGGGCGGGCTCTTCCGGTTCCGCGGGCAGGCCGGAGTGGGGCGCCGCCGGAGCCGCCGCCTCCGGCTCCGGAAGCGGCGCGGACACGGCCCCCGGCGTCGGCGCGACCCCTGGCCTCGGCGCGACCCCCGGCGTCGGCGCGACCCCTGGCCTCGGCGCGGCCCCCGGCTCCGTTCCGGTGGCCGGTGGCGGGCTCACCTGCGCCACCCCGCACGGCACGGCCTCCGTCGCGTACGGCAGCCGCAGCACACCCTCGGGCGTCCACAGCCCCGCGCCCGTCAACCACCCCTCGGGCGCCGGGAGGTGGTGCATCCGCCGCTCGGCGGGACGCCAGACACCGACCCAGCTGCCCGTCGGCCCGTCCACCCGCAGCGCCACCGCACAGCTCTCCGGCGTCAGCATCTGCCCCGGCTGGATCGCGAACGGCGTGACGGAGCAGTCCGGCACCCGCAGGCACTCCGGGAAGCGCACCGGCAGCGTGCTGCCGAGGACGCCCCAGCCCAGCCGGTCCTGCCCCGGCGAGGGCGCGTCCGAGCGGACGATCAGCAGCCCGCTGTCGTGGTCCGCGAGCAGCAGCCGGTCGTCGCTGTCGGCGGCGATCTGCAGCAGCGGCGACACCTCACCGCCGCACTCCAGGTCCACCACGACGGACTTGGTGCGCCCGCCGGTCTCCCGGTCCAGCGCCAACAGCCGCCCCGACCGGTCCAGCCAGACACCGCCCGAGCAACGGCCGGGCAGCTCCGCCAGCCGCTCGGGCCGCCCGAAGGCACCCCCCGCCACCAGCCACACCGACGTCGTACGCGGCCCGACGGCCAGGGCGTAAGCCCGTTCACCGTCCGGGGCGGGCGGCAGCAGCCGCAGCCGGGCGCTCCCGTCCGGGCATCCCACCGCGCCCAGGGGCAGCTCGCCGGTGCCCGGCCCGGTCGGGTACAGCAGCGAGAAGGCGTGCCGCCCGGCCACCACCCGGTGGATCAGCACCCGCCCGTCACTCATCGGCTGCACCTCGGTGCCGGGCTCCTCGGGCTGGTTGCGGGGGAGGGGCACCGCGTACGGCTCCGGGCCGTCCAGGGTCCAGCGCTCCGGGAACCAGGAGCCGCCGGCCGAGGCCAGACGCGCGCCGTAGGCGCCGTCCGCGGTGAGTGTGCAGCCGGCCGGCACGGACCCGTCCCCCTCCTCGTCACCGTCCCGTCCCGCCGAAAGCTCGATCGCACAGGCAGTCATCGTTCGGTCACCTCCAGTGACGAAGGTAGTTTTCGCCCGCCCGAACGTGGAATTCCGTGGCCGCAGGCTTCACACATAAAGGTGTTCCAGGAACGATTCGCCTGAGGAGAAGGGGGTGATTGTGCTGAGCGGGGCGATGAGGGCCCGGAGCGGGCGGTGGCGGTGCAACGCCACAGATCAGGCGGGTAGCCTTGCTCCCGTGCCCCGTCTGTCTGAAGTCATCGCCGCGCTGGAGACCCTGTGGCCCGCCGAGCGGGCCGAGTCATGGGACGCGGTCGGCACCGTCGCGGGCGACCCGGACCAGGAGGTCACCCGGGTGCTGTTCGCCGTCGACCCGGTCCAGGAGATCGTCGACGAGGCGGTGAAGCTGGGCGCCGGTCTGCTCGTCACCCACCACCCGCTGTATCTGCGCGGCACGACGACGGTCGCGGCGACGCACTTCAAGGGCCGTGTCGTGCACACCCTCATCAAGAACGACATCGCACTGCACGTCGCCCACACCAACGCCGACACCGCCGACCCGGGCGTCTCCGACGCCCTCGCGGGCGCGCTGGACCTGCGGGTCACCGGACCGCTCGTGCCGGACCCCACCGACCCCGAGGGCCGCCGCGGCCTCGGCCGCCTCTGCGCCCTCGACCACCCGGTGACCGTCCGGGAGTTCGCCGCCCGCGCCGCCGAGCGGCTGCCCGCCACCGCGCAGGGCATCCGCGTCGCCGGCGACCCCGAGGCGCTCGTGCGCACCGTCGCCGTCAGCGGCGGCTCCGGCGACAGCCTCTTCGACCACGTACGGGCGGCCGGCGTCGACGCCTTCCTCACCGCGGACCTGCGCCACCACCCCGTCTCCGAGGCCCGCGCCCACAGCCCCCTCGCGCTGCTCGACGCGGCGCACTGGGCCACCGAGTGGCCCTGGTGCGAGCTGGCCGCGAGCCAGCTCGACGAGATCTCCGACCGGCACGGATGGGACCTGCGCGTCCACGTCTCGAAGACGGTCACCGACCCCTGGACCGCGCACGCGGCCTCACCCCCTTCTGATCCCCTTGGAGCCCCGAACTGAACGCCGCGCCCGCCGACCAGATCCGTCTCCTCGACGTCCAGGACCTCGACGTCCGCCTCCAGCAGCTCGCGCACAAGCGCAAGTCGCTGCCCGAGCACGCCGAGATCGAGTCGCTGACCAAGGACCACACCCAGCTGCGCGACCTGCTCGTGGCCGCGCAGACCGAGGAGAGCGACACCGCCCGCGAGCAGACCAAGGCCGAGCAGGACGTGGACCAGGTGCGCCAGCGCGCCACCCGCGACCAGCAGCGCCTCGACTCCGGCGCCGTCACCTCCCCCAAGGACCTGGAGAACCTCCAGCGTGAGATCGCCTCCCTCGCCAAGCGGCAGGGCGATCTGGAGGACGTCGTGCTGGAGGTCATGGAGCGCCGGGAGTCCGCGCAGGAGCGGGTCGCCGAGCTGACCGAGCGCGTCTCCTCCGTCCAGTCGAAGATCGACGACGCGACCGCGCGCCGCGACGCCGCGTTCGAGCAGATCGACGGCGAGGTCGCCACGGCCACCAAGGAGCGCGAGGTCGTCGCCGGCTCCATCCCGGCCGATCTGCTGAAGCTCTACGACAAGCTGCGCGAGCAGCAGGGCGGCATCGGCGCGGCGAAGCTGTACGCGCGCAGCTGCCAGGGCTGCCGGCAGGAGCTCGCCATCACCGAACTGGCGGAGATCCGCAAGGCGGCGCCCGACACGGTGGTGCGCTGTGAGAACTGCCGCCGCATCCTGGTGCGCACGTCCGAGTCCGGTCTCTAGGCCTTCAGGGAGCCCATCCGGTGCGGGAGTTCATCGTCGAGGCCGACGGCGGCTCGCGGGGCAACCCCGGGTCCGCCGGATACGGGGCCGTGGTCAGCGACGCGGAGACGGGGGAGACCCTGCGGGAGACCGCCGAGTACATCGGCGTCGCCACGAACAACGTCGCCGAGTACCGCGGCCTGCTCGCCGGCCTGCGCGCCGCCCACGAACTGGACCCGGACGCGACGGTCCACGTCCGGATGGACTCCAAGCTCGTCATCGAGCAGATGTCGGGCCGCTGGAAGATCAAGCACCCAGACATGAAGCCCCTGGCCGCACAGGCGGCCCGGGTCTTCCCGCCGGGGCGGGTCACGTACGAGTGGATGCCCAGGGCGCAGAACAAGCACGCCGACCGGCTGGCGAACGAGGCGATGGACGCGGGGGCCAGGGGCGAGCAGTGGTCGGAGTCCGAGTCGACGGCGGAGCTGGACACGGTAGGCACGGCTCCCGCCGGGGTTTCGGACGGATACGGGGCCGCCGCTGAGGTCGCGGAGGGGTCCGGGGCTGCCGCCGGAGGTTCGGAAGCCCCCGCTGCTGCTGAGGATGCTGTGCGTGCCGGCACCCGTGCCGGTGGTGCTGAGGATGCTGTGCGTGCCGGCACCCGTGCTGGTGCTGCTGAGGATGCCGGACGTGCCGACACCCGTGCCGCCAAGGCCGTTGCCGCTCCCGGCTGGGCCCCCGCCGACATGGGTGCCCCCGCCACCTTCGTCCTGCTGCGGCACGGCGAGACGCCGCTCACCCCGCAGAAGCGGTTCTCGGGGAGCGGCGGCACCGACCCGTCCCTGTCCGACACGGGCCGTGAGCAGGCCGAGCGGGCCGCGGCGCTGCTGGCCCGGCGGGGCACCATCCAGGCCGTCGTGTCGTCGCCGCTGGCCCGTACGCGGGAGACCGCCGGGATCGTCGCCGCCCGGCTCGGACTCGACGTGGGCATCGACGACGGGCTGCGCGAGACCGACTTCGGCGCCTGGGAGGGACTCACCTTCGCCGAGGTGCGTGAGCGTCACCCCGAGGACCTGAACGCCTGGCTGGCCTCACCGGACGCCGAACCCACCGGCGGCGGCGAGAGCTTCGCCGCGACGGCCGGCCGGCTCGCCGCGACCCGCGACAGGCTGGTCGCGGCGTACGCGGGCCGCACGGTCCTGCTCGTCACGCACGTGACCCCGATCAAGACGCTCGTCCGGCTCGCCCTGGGCGCCCCGCCGGAATCCCTGTTCCGCATGGAACTGTCCGCCGCGTCCCTGTCGGTGGTCGCCTACTACGCGGACGGCAACGCCAGCGTCCGCCTCCTCAACGACACGTCCCACCTGCGCTGAGTGCCGCCGCCGCACGGGCCAGCGCCTCGACGCGGCCCCAGTCGCGCGCCGCGACGGCCTCCTCCGGCAGCATCCAGCTCCCGCCCACGCAGCCCACGTTGGGCAGCGCCAGATAGTCCGGCGCAGAGTCCGGGCCGATGCCGCCCGTCGGGCAGAACCGCGCCTGCGGCAACGGCCCCGACAGCGACTTCAGATACGCCGTACCGCCCGCGGCCTGCGCCGGGAAGAACTTCATCTCCCGCACCCCGCGCTCCAGCAGCGCCACGACCTCGGACGCCGTGGACACCCCCGGCAGGAAGGGCACCCCGGACGCCCGCATCGCGTCCAGCAGCGCGTCCGTCCAGCCCGGACTGACCAGGAACCGGGAGCCCGCCGCCACCGCCTCCGCGACCTGCCCGGGCCGGACCACCGTCCCGGCCCCGACGACGGCCCCGGGCACCTCCCGGGCGATCTCCCGGATCGCCTCCAGGGCCGCGGGTGTCCTCAACGTCACCTCGATCGCGGACAGCCCGCCCGCGACCAGCGCCCGCGCCAGCGGTACGGCGTCGCCGACGTCCGAGATGACGACGACGGGCACGACGGGCGCGAGGTCCAGCACGGAAGAGGGCAGGGGAGAGGAGGCCATGGCGTCATCCTGCCGTCGGGGTGCAGGGTGCGCAAAGGGTGTTGCGTACCCTGCAACGCTCGCTAGTGAACCTCGTCCACCAGCACATCGAGCGACCAGCTCTGCCCCGACTTCGCCGGAGCCTGCGCCTCCACGACGTACCCGAGATCCCGGAGCGCCTCCACCAGCTCGGCCGGGTCCTTCGGGTCGGTTCCGGAGGTCAGCAGGCTGCGCACGATCCGCCCCTTGGTCGCCTTGTTGAAGTGGCTGACCACCTTCCGGGTGGGAGCGTGCAGCACCCGCACGGACGCCGTCCGCCCGGCGACCTCGCCCTTCGGCTTCCAGGCGGCGGCGTACGCGGCGGACCGCAGATCCAGCACCAGCCCGCTCCCGGCCGCCTCGGGCAGCACCGACGCCATCGGCGTACGCCAGTGCGCGCCCAGCGCCCCTAGCCCCGGCAGCTTCACCCCCATCGAACACCGGTAGGACGGGATCCGATCCGTCACCCGCACCGCGCCCCACAGCCCGGAGAACACGAGCAGCGACCGCGCGGCACGCCTCTTGGCCGCCGGGTCGAGGGACGCGAGCCCGAGGGCGTCGTACAGCACGCCGGTGTAGATCTCCCCGGCCGGCCGGGCCCCCGCCGTGCGCAGCTCCGCGTTCTTCGCGACCTCGCCCCGCAGCCCCTCACTCAGCCCCAGCACCTCGCGCGCCTTGTCCTCGTCCCCCGAGCACAGCTCGACCAGCTCGGTGAGCACGGCCTCCCGGGCGCCGGCCAGCCCCGGCAGCGACAGCGCCTCCGGCTTCAGCGGGGCACCGCGGCCGGAAGAGGCCTTTCCTTCGGACGGCGGCAGCAGGACAAGCACGCGTACTCCTTCGATCGAACTCCGCCCGACAGCGTACGGGGAGCTCAGAGACGGGCCCGGCCGAGGGCGCGCACGAGCCCTTCGGCGTCGTCGGCGTGAAAGCGGACGACCCGCACCTCCCGGCGCCGCCCGAGGAAGGTGACGTGCGTGACCGGCTCCGTCAGTTCGAGCGTGACGGTGGTCTGCGACCCGACCTCCACGTCCAGCTCGCCCTCGGCCCGCTCGTGGGTCATCCGCAGCTCACGCCGCACGGAGCGGATCCGCTCCAACGGCACGCACAGATCGACGTGGACGTACCGCCGTATCCGCAGCGAGCCGTGCTCGGCGTCCAGCACGTGTGGACGGACGACGGACGAGGCGTGCAGGGCGACGACGAACACGATCGTGTACACGTCCAGGAAGAGGAACGCCGCGTGCACGGCGGGCCAGTCCCGCAGCAGCACGGACAGCGCGACCGTCTCGACGACGCACACGAACGCGAACCCGAACATCATCGCGCCCTGCCCGCGCGCGTACCCGAAGGCCGAGCCGCCGCCCGTCCCGTGCGTACGCCGCGCCACCCACAGGGCGAGACTCGCGAGCAACCGCAGCTCGTGCCGGACCAGCAGCCACCCGGTCCTCATCGCCGCTCCTCGGCGAGGATCCGCAGCGCACGGCGGACGGCCTCCGCCTGGGCGGGAGAAAGGTCGTCGTAGAACGCGCGCAGCACCTCGTCCTCGTGGTCCAGCTCACCGGTCTCCGGGAACAGCGTCGACGGAATGCACTCGGCGAGCGCCCGGGCCGCCCCCTCCACCCGCGGATCGCCGGAGTCGGCACCGGCGAGCGCGTCGAGCAGCGCGTAGACCTCACCGGCCCGCGCCACGGCCTCCGGAGTCCCCAGCGTCTCACTCACCGAGGCCAGCAGCCGCTCCCGTTCCCCGGCCGGTACGGCCGTCTCCAGGAACGCGAAGATCTCGCGGTCCTTGACCGCCATGGGTGAATCCGACAGGTGCGCGGTCCCGGCGAACAGCGCGGCCAGCTCCGGCGACACCGGCCCCTCGGGCGGAATCCCACCCTCTGCATCCAGCAGGGTCCGCAACCGAGCCCGCCGCTCCCTCAGGGCCTTCTCCTGCCGCGCCAGATCCTCGTCCAACTCGGTCAGCACCTCGACCAGATCCTTGCCGGCGTCGTCCGCGAGGACGTCCCGCACCTCCGCGAGCCCCAGCCCCAGCTCGGTCAGCCGCCGGATCCGCGCCAGCACGACGGCGTGCCGCAACCCGTACTCCCGGTACCCGTTGGCCCGCCGCTCCGGCTCGGGCAGCAGCCCCAGATGGTGGTAGTGCCGCACGGCCCGCGTGGTGACGCCGACGACCGCGGCAAGTTCTCCGATCCGCATGCCACCAGTGAAGACGTTGACGTAGCGGCAGGGTCAAGCGAGCCGTCCGGCCTTCTGACGGGGGCCGTGACCGTGTGCCACGATCGAGGGAACGGTTCCCGATCTCACGGACGGGTGGTTCGGCGATGTCCCAGTCTGGCGAGCGACCGAAGGAGGGGCGCGACATGACTGCCACGGCCCACGAGCCGCTCTCGCAGGAAGACGTCCTGCTGGAGGGCTTTCTCGCCCTGGACACCCCGGAGGGATTCCGGGCCGAGCTGATCGAGGGGGAGATCGTTGTGACGCCGCCGCCGGACGGGGATCACGAGAAGTACGTCAGCCGGATCGTGAGGCAAGTGATCAGGCGCTCCCGGATCGACATGGACTTCTCGGGGAACAAAGGGCTGAAGCTGAGGAGCGGGGGCGCCTGCCCCAAGAACCACCTCGTTCCGGACGTCACCTTCGGCCCCATCGAGCGCGACTTGTTCGGCGGAGCCGACTCCTGGATGCCCTGCGAAGGCGTCGCCCTGGTGATGGAGGTGACCTCCACCAAGCCACAGGCCGACCGCGAGGCCAAGCGCCGCTGCTACGCCCGCGCCGGCATCCCGCTCTACCTGCTGGTCGACCGGGACACGGCCCAAGTCACCGTGTTCAGTGAGCCGAAGGAAGACGACTACCGCGAGCACTGCGCCCGCCCCTTCGGCAAGCCCATCGCTCTTCCGGAACCGTTCGCCTTCGATCTGGACACGGCCGACCTCCTCTGATCCCCTGTGGGCGGGGGTGGGCGACATGGGGATACGGGAACAGGCGCGATGGACACGGGCACGACTCGGCCGGTCCGGTCCACCCCTGGACCTCCTCACCGCCCACTTCGACAGCCACGTCTACGCGCCCCACGCCCATGACGAGTTCACCGTCGGCGTCACCGTCGGCGGCTCGGAGGTCATCGCGTACCGGGGCGGGCACATCCACTCCTACCCCGGCTCGATCGTCGTCCTGGACCCGGGCGAGATGCACACCGGAGGCCCGGCCGCCTGCGACGGCTACGCCTACCAGGCCCTTTACGCCGATCCGTCCCTCCTCACGGACGGCATCCTCGGCGGAGGCCTCCCGCACTTCCGTGACCCCGTCCTGCACGACCCGGAACTCGCAGCAGCCCTGCGCGCCGCCCACACCGACATCAGCGCCTGCCCCGACCCGCTGGAGACCGAGTCCCGGCTGCCCTGGCTGCTCACGGCCCTGGCACGCCGCCACTCCACGGCCCGCGCGACCGGCGACACCGTGCCCGGGGCCGCCGGCATCGCCAGGACCGTGCGCGACCGCCTCGCCGACGAACTGCTGGACCCCCCGTCCCTGGCCGCCCTCGCCGCCGACCTGGGCCTGTCCCGCTACCAGCTCCTGCGCGCCTTCCGCACGACGGTGGGCATACCGCCGTACGCCTGGCTCGCCCAGCACCGGGTCGCCAGGGCCCGCGGCCTCCTGGAAGCCGGACTGCGCCCCGCAGAAGTCGCGGCCCTCGTCGGCTTCGCCGACCAGGCGCACCTCACCCGCTGGTTCCGCCGGGTGCTGGGGGTGACCCCGGCGGCGTACCGCAACAGCGTTCAAGACACCGGGGGGTGAGCGGGCCGAAACTCGTCGCATGACTGCACGCGGCTGGTTCCTGTTCTCCCTGATGGGAGTGGTCTGGGGCGTCCCCTACCTGATGATCAAAGTGGCGGTGGACGATCTGTCCCCGTCCGTGGTGGTGTTCGCACGCTGCGCCCTCGGCGCCGCGCTGCTGCTCCCGTTCGCCCTGCGCCAAGGCGGCTTCGGCCGCACCGTCCGGACCCACTGGAAGCCGATGCTGGCCTTCGCCGTCATCGAGATCGTGGGCCCCTGGTGGACCCTGACCGACGCCGAACGTCATCTGTCCAGCTCCACCGCCGGACTCCTGATCGCGGGCGTGCCCATCGTCGCCGTACTGCTGGCCCGCTTCTTCGGCGCGGCGGAACGCGTGGGCGCCCGCCGTGCCACGGGGCTCGCCCTCGGTCTCGCGGGCGTCACGGTCCTCACCCTGCCGCACCTCACGGGCGGCGACGCCCGGTCCCTGGCCGAGGTGCTGGTGACGGTCGTCGGCTACGCGACCGCCCCGCTGATCGCCGCCCGGCACCTCAAGAACGTCCCGACGCTCCAGCTGATCACCCCCTGCCTCACCCTGGCCGCCGCGGTCTACGCCCCCGCGGCCTTCCTCACCCGGCCGGCGACGATGCCCTCGGGCGAGGTCCTGGCCGTGCTCGCCGGCCTGGGCGTGGTCTGCACGGCGATCGCGTTCGTGGCCTTCCTGGAGCTGATCAAGGAGGTCGGCCCGACCCGGGCGGGCGTGATCACATACGTCAACCCGGCGGTCGCGGTCGCCGCGGGCGCGATCTTCCTGGACGAGAAGCTGACGCTGGGCATCGGCGTGGCCTTCACCCTGATCCTGGCCGGCTCGGTCCTGGCGACGGCCGCGGCGCCGAAGCGCGACGTCCGGCGGGTACCATGGTCGACACGGCAGACGAGCCGGGCGGACGGCCGCGTGGAGTCCCCCTGACGGGGAGCTCCCCGAGGAACGTCCGGGCTCCACAGGGCAGGGTGGTGGCTAACGGCCACCCGGGGTGACCCGCGGGACAGTGCCACAGAAAGCAGACCGCCGGGGACCTCGGTCCTCGGTAAGGGTGAAACGGTGGTGTAAGAGACCACCAGTGCCCAGGGTGACCTGGGCAGCTAGGTAAACCCCACCCGGAGCAAGGTCAAGAGGAGACACCTCGGTGTCTCTGCGCGGACGATCGAGGGCTGCCCGCCCGAGTCCGCGGGTAGACCGCACGAGGCCGGTGGCAACACCGGCCCTAGATGGATGGCCGTCACCCCGACGACCGCGAGGTCCCGGGGAACAGAACCCGGCGTACAGCCCGACTCGTCTGCTTCCATGGCCCTGACCCGGGAGTCCACCCGGGTCAGCGCCATTGTGCCGCGCACTCCTTACGCTCGCACAGCGCAGAAATCGGGGGACCTGACCAGTCCCTCTGTCCGCTCGGACTCACGCAGCCCAGCCCCGCCCGTGATCAGGAATCGGACATTCCTGGATCCGGAATGCGCCGCACAGGAACGCGATGTCCGAACGGGACCTCTTGATCCGCAGGCTGACCCGACCAGTCAGCCGAGATCAAGGGGGGTTTCATGCGCATGGCGCATCTCAGACGTGTCCTCGCCGGAGCCGCCGCCTCAGCCACAGCGGCGATGCTTGTGCTCTCCGGTACCCCGGCAGACGCCCAGCCTGCCTCTCCGGCGGCGGCCTCGTCGGCGAGCGCCGACACCACCGCTCTCACCCAGCTCGCCGAAGGCTATCTGCAGCAGCGGGCCGACATGCTGACGACGACTCGTCCGACGGCCAGAGCCGCGACCGCCCGCGTCGAGGCCACGCGATCCATGACCGCACAGGTGCAGGATGATCTCGCCGCACTGGTGGAGAAGGGCAAGCGCTACAAGGAAGTCGACGGAGGCTACACGAAGGCCCAGGTCGACGTGGAGGTGACCGAAACCTCCGTCACCGGCCAGTCGGCAACGCTCCGGCTCATCGAGCAGACCCGCCTCTACCTCCCGTTCACGCCGCAGGAGATCGCGGACGGCGCCCCGGAGTACGAGGAACTGTCCGTGCCACACACCGTGAAGTTCACCCAGGGCTCCGACGGCGCCTGGCTGCTGTCGTCCGACAAGGCCGATACGGGGGGCGGTCCGACGCCGACCACGCAGGTGTCCGACGCGGACGCCGTCGGCGGCACCGATGACGGGGGCGGTAAGGCGGACGAGGACGAGGGAAGCAAGGACGCCGCTTCCGGCACTGCTCCAATTCCCGGCGACAGCGAGGACTCCGGCGACAAGCCGATGGCATGGAGCCGCTACAGCTACGGCAAGATGGTCGCCTACGCGGACAGGTACTGGAAGCACCACAACAGCGCCTGGCGCACGTACGGCACCGACTGCACCAACTTCGTCTCCCAGGCGATGCACGCCGGCGGCTGGGGCCCCAAGGGCGGCGCGATCATCCAGCGGTCCAGCAACAAGTACTGGTTCTACGGGCCGACGAAGTGGACCACCAGCTACACATGGGCGGCCGCGGAGAACTGGTACTGGTTCGCGAAGAAGCATTCGAAGCGGACCAAGATCCTCGACAACGTGTGGAAGATGGCCAAGGCGGACGTTCTCCAGGCCGACTGGGGCCGCGACAAGAACATCGACCACACGATGATCGTCACGAAGAAGTACCGGGGTACGCCGTATTTGACGTACCACACCAGCGACACCCACAACAAAAGCCTGAAGAAGCTCCTGTCCGACCATCCGCGTGCCTGGTGGTACGCGCACCGCACCTGACAGGCTGCTGACCCCCTCACAGGAACCACATAGGAGTGCGCTGTGGAGCGTCGACATCTTCTGGCTGTGCCGGCCGCTCTGGCCGCTCTGGCCGCCCTGGCCTTCGCGGCCGGCTGCTCGTCCGGTGATGACGAGGCCAAGTCCTCGAGCCCTTCGGCCTCTTCGGCCCCTTCGGCTTCGCAAACGTCCGTGGGGGCCCGCGAGGCCGTCGTGGCGTACGTGGACGCCCTGAACTCCCGCAGCGTCGCCGGGCTGCTCGAAGTCGGGGGCGTGAAGGACGAGAAGTGGTCCCGGCAGGAGGCTGAGCAGATCCTCGCGGACAGGGGCGGGCGGGGGTGGGAGATCAAGAACGTGCAGGTAGAGCACGACATGGGCCCGGACACCGGCTCGGCCCGCCTGATCGCCGAGGACACGGCAGGAAAGACCTTGCGGGACACCTTCACCGTGACGCGGGAGGAAGGCACCTGGCACCTCGTGGTCTTCACACAGCAGCCCGCGGAGCCCGGCAAGGACCCCGCCTCCACCGACAAGCCGACTTCCTGACAAGGCCGTTGGGGCGGCTCGCACCCGTGACCTGGGTGCGAGCCGCCCCGGCCGTTCCGCTCCGACGGTGACGACATCGAACCGATTCCAGATGCTTATCGACGGCCGGGGCCGCAGCGTCGTGGTGGACGTCCGGCTGCGACCGGAAGCGCCGCCACTGTCGATGTGCGCGCTGAACCGTACGGGAAGCAGAATCGAGCGGGCCGTCCAACCCCTGACATACGCGTCGATGCCCGACCTCATCCGCGTTTCAGATGTTCGATGAGACGCTGGAATACGCTCAAGTGGGGGCCGGATCCGTCGCCCAGGACGTAATGGAGTGCGGGTTTACCCTCCGGGCCGAGCCGAGTCGGCATAGGGCCGAGAGGCGGATGACCGGCACGCGCCAGACCGATGGTCCCCGCCTCTTCACTGCCGAGGGTGAACGTGACCGGTACGAGCGGGGCTTCCAAGCGCGGCGGAACCGTGAGGTCCCGGCGGGCTGGGCGCAGCGACGTGAGCAGCGTGACGAGGCCGTGCTCGGCGTCGAGTGCGGTCGCGAGTTCCTCGACCGCGTGCAGGGGCGGTGTCTCGTCACCGCCGTAGCCGAGCGCGAGCGTGATGTCCTCCTCGACCCCCGCCGGTGTGCGGAGAACGCGAACGGTGGCAAGGGCCGGCCGGTCGGGGTGGCCGACGGCGACGAGCCAGGTGGGCCGGGGAGCCCGGGCACGTGCCAGGTCGGTCAACTGGCCTGTGGACCACGGGAGGTTGACGGGCTCGGCGGTGCTCCACCCGGCCGGTGGTGCGCCGGTCAGGTGCCGGAGGGCGGCTTCGAGGGCGTGGCCGAGGACGAGGTGCTCGTCGGCGGGGTGGCGGGTGCGCAGGGTGAGGATCAGCTGGCGGTCGCCGACGTCGGGCGCGGGGGCGAAGGCCTCGGCGACCACGGTGGCGCCTTGCTCGTCCTGTGCGGGGGTGAAGGTGCCTTTCTTCCAGTGGAGTACAGCGCCGGACAGGCCGTCGTAGTAGCCGTGCTCGGGGTCCTGGACGACCCAGCGGTTGGGCAGGCCGCGCAGGGCCGTGCGGGTGGGCAGGGTGAGGCGTGCCGTCGGTGGGGTGACGATCTGGAGGGCGCGGTCGGTGGCGGTCGTGGTGCGCAGGGCGTCGGAGAGCCAGCTGGTCATGGCGATCAGCGGGCGGTCCTGGATGACCACGGCGGTGGTGTCGGTGAGGACGTCCACGGCAGGGGCGCCCGCGGCGGGGGCCGGGATCGCGGAGGCGTCGGCGGTGAGGGGAACGACCTCGGTGGAGGCGGCCTCCGGCGGCCATACCGTTCCGCCCAGCACGGTGGCCAGCCGTCCGGCGAAGGATCCCGCGAGCCGTCCGGCTTCGGCGACGGCGGTCGATGCACGCGCCTCGGTCCACCACACCGGCCCGTCCTCGACCGGGTGGTCCAGCAGGCGAGTGGTCTCGCCGGGGACCTGGATGAGGATGGGCGTCTCCACCGAGACGAGAGGGCGGCCGTCGGGGGCGCAGAGCTGGACGACTGCGCCGTCGGCCGTGGTGTTCAGGCCGAGGTCGGGGCCGCCGGCGTAGAGGCCCGCGAGCAGGGTGGGCAGGTCCGGCATCTTGGGGGTGAGGGCGATGACGTCCTTGGTCACGGGCCTTCTTCGTCTGCGAGGGCGGTCTGGATGAGCTGGTGGGGGCGTCCGCGGCGGACGAGCGTGCCCCGGCCGGGCGGCTGTTGGGACGCGTACAGGCCGGGGAAGAGCTGGCCTTCTGCGCGATCGCCGGTCATGACGAGGGCGGTGGTGCCGGTTTCGCGAAGGGTGGTCAGAAGGGGTTCATAGAGCGCGCGGGAGGAGCCGGCGCTGCGTCGGGCGATGACGAAGTGCAGGCCGATGTCCTGCGCGGAGGAGACGTAGGGCAGGAAGGGCGCCAGAGGCTGTTGGCCCGCTGTGGTGAGTATGTCGTAGTCGTCGACCAGGATGACGATGCGAGGCCCGGTGAAGGAGGGCTCGCCGTTCTCAGGAGCGTCGGGGTCCGCCGTCTCCGGCAGGCGTTTCTCCAGCTCTGCGGAGATGCCCGTGGACAGCGCGTTCGCAAGCTTGGCGTTGTGGGCGTAGCCGCCGCGGTAGGGCTCGGGGACCACGCCGCGCAGGCCGCGCCGGGGGTCGTAGACGCCGAAGACGAGTTCCTTGTCGCCGTACCGTTCGACGAGTTGCATGGTGATGAGCTTGAGCAGGTTGGTCTTGCCGCACTCGTTGTCGCCGAGGATCAACAGGTGCTGGTCCGTGCCGAACAGGTCGAGCAGGACCGGTGCGAGGGATTCCTGGTCGACGCCCACGGGGATCGCCGCCGGTTCGGTGGCTGATGACGGCAGCCTGGCCGCGCGTAGGCGAGTGGGGAGCACCCGCACGGGCGGGGCGAGTTCGCCGTGCCAGGAAGCGCGGATCGTGCGGGCGGCGCGTTCGAGGGCCGGTCCCAGGTCACCGGTCTCCGGCCGGCTGTCGATGCGGGGCAGGGCGACCTGCGCGAAGAGCTTGCCGTCGGTCAGGACGCGGCCGGGGGTGTCCGGGGCGAGGGTCTCGGACAGCTTGCGGTCGATGGAGGAGTCGGCCGGGTCGTTCAGGCGCAGTTCGACACGGGTGCCGAACATCGACTGGGTGGCGATGCGGACGTCGTTCCAGCGCAGCATCCCGGCCACGACGTGGATGCCGTAGCCGCCGCCGCGCTTGAGCAGGTCGGCCACAGCGTCGTCGAGGTCGGCGAACTCGTCACGCAAGGCTCCGAAGCCGTCGATGACGAGCGCGATGTCCGTGGCGGCCAGTTCGGGCAGCCGTCCCTGGGACCGCAGGTGGCGCAGCTGGTCGACGGAGTCGATGCCGTGCTCGCGGAAAAGCTCTTCCCGCATCGCCAGCATGCCGCGCACCTCGGCCACCGTGCGGGCGGCTCGTTCGCGGTCGGCGCGGGAGGCGATGCCGCCGACGTGCGGCAGTGCGGCGAGGGCGGACAGGCCGCCGCCCGCCAGGTCGAGGCCGTACACGGCGACGTCGTACGGCGTGTGGGTGAGGGCGAGGGACAGGACGAGGGTGCGCAGGAGCGTGGTCTTGCCGGACTGAGGGCCTCCGATGACGGCTGCGTGCCCGCCGGCGAGCGTCAGGTTCAGCTGCCACGGCTGCTGCCACTGCCGGGCCGGGTCGTCCAGGACGCCGAGCGGGACCCGCATCGGGCCGCCTGTGTGGGTGAGTCGAACACCGTCTGTGTCGGCTTGGAGGGGGCCTGCGGCCGTGTCGAGGGTGGTCGCGTCGGGCAGTGGGGGCAGCCAGATGCGCCGTACCGACGGTGCTGCCGTGGCGAGTTGGCCGACCATGACGGACAGGACGGTCGGGCCGGTCTCCCGCTGGGTGACGACGGGCTCCTCCACCGTCTCGGTCTCATGAGGGGTGTTGTACGCGGGGTACGGGCGGGCGAGTGGCCCGTCGTCGTGTGAGTCACGCCGGGCCGGTCCGCGGTAGGTGCCGGAGACGTATCCGGCCTTGAAACGCTCGTAAGTGGAGGTGTCGACCTTGAGGTAGCCGAAGCCGGGCAGTGGCGGGAGGTGGAAGGCGTCGGTGGTGTCGAGGACGGTACGGGACTCGTCCGCGGAGAACGTACGCAGACCGAGCCGGTAGGAGAGGTAGGTGTCCAGGCCCTTGAGTTTGCCGCCCTCGATGCGCTGGCTGGACAGCAGCAGATGCACTCCGATGGAGCGGCCGATACGGCCGATGGACAAGAACAGGTCGATGAAGTCCGGTTTGGCGGTGATGAGTTCGCCGAACTCGTCAATGACGACGAACAAGTGGGGGAGGGGGTCCAGGCCGGGGCGGGTGGTGGCCCGCGTGGTGGCGTACTCGCCGATGTCGGCGATGTTCCCGGCGTCCTTGAGGACCTGCTGGCGGCGCTTGACCTCGCCGGCCAGGCTGGAGTGGACGCGCTCGACGAGCCCTGCCTGGTTCTCCAGGTTGGTGATCACGCCGGCCACATGAGGAAGTTCGGCGAAGGGGGCGAAGGTGGCTCCCCCCTTGTAGTCGACCAGGACCAGGGCCAGGTCTTCTGGCGAGTGGGTGGCGGCGAGCGCGAGGACGAGGGTGCGCAGCAGTTCGCTCTTGCCGGAGCCGGTGGCGCCGACACACAGTCCGTGCGGGCCCATGCCGAGCTGGGAAGACTCCTTCAGATCCAGGAGTACCGGCTCGTGACGGTCGGAGAGGCCGATGGGGACGCGCAGGAAGTCCCGCTCGCTGCGTCGTGCCCACAGGCGGCGCAGGTCGAGGTCGGCCGGATCATGGATGCCCAGCAGCGCGGGGAAGTCGACCGGGCCGGAGACGGGCGTGTCCTCGGCCGCCGACTCGGCCGACAGCCGCAGGGGAGCAAGCATGCGGGCGATTCCCTCCGCGCCCGCGGTGCTCACCGCGTCGACCGTTCCCTGGCCGATGTTGCCGCGCAGGTCGTCCACGGTGATCCGGTCGTCGTCGACGGTGATGCGCACGCTGACCTGATCGGGCTCGTGCACCTGCTGCTGGAGCAGATGCAGCACGGTGACACCCATCTCCGGCAGTCCGATCGCTGAATCGGGGCGGGGGAGTTCGGCCGCGGTGTCACCGTAGGAGTCGCTGATCACGAGCATGCGGGAGGTCAGGCGCAGCGCGTCCTTGGTCCTGCCCGACAGCCCGCGGCGCACCTCGGCGGCGTACGCGGCACGCTGCCGCAGGTCGGGGGCGCACAACCGGGCCAGTTCGGCCAGGTGGGGGGCTATGCGGCGGGCGGCGACCGGGCCCTCGGACGTCTGTGGATCGAGGATGTGGGGCAGCCACTTCGCCCAGGCCCACGCCGGCTCGTCACCGGTGCCGAGCGCTACGGCGACGTCGTCCGGCGCGTGCGTCACAACGGTCTGCAGCAGGAGCGCGCGGGCGACCCGGAGGACGCCGTCCCGGTCGCCGATGACACTGATGTTCCCTGCCCGGTCCAGCGGCACGGTGAGGGGAAAGTCTGTTGCCGTACCGAAGCGGCCCTGCAGGGCGCGGGCCTCGTTCAGCATGAACGGGTCAGGTGGGGTGAGGACGCCGGTGCTGTTCTGCTCTATGGCCAGCTCATGCGCCGGTACGTCACCGGTTCCGGCCCTGACCGAGAGGAAGTCGGCGTCCGGGCGGCGCCGCTCCCACAGCCTGGCCGGGTCCCGGACGAGGTCGTACAGGGCCTCGGGCGGCGGGTTCAGCTCGCGTGCCGCCTGCCGCCGTTCCCGCTCGGCGGCGCCCAGTTCCTCGCGCAGTTCCTCCAGGTACTCCAAGTAGCGTTCACGCTGCACGCGCCGGGTGCGCTGCGCCTTGCCGCGCTGGGACAGGAACAGCGCCACCGCTCCGAGCAGGGCGACGACCAGCACAAGTGCACCGATCGCCGCGAACTGGCTGTTGCGGATGACCGTCATCAGTACGACCGAGCTGACGACCCCGGCCATGGGCAGCAGGGCGGTGGCGGCGTTGCCGACCTTGCCCTCCGGGAGGTTCGGGGGCGCCTCGATGGTGCGGGGTGCGGCTGGAACGAGGGGGCGGGTACTACGGGCGGGCCGATGGACCAACTGCTGGGTCATCGCACCCGCACCGCTCGCTGCATCGCCTCGGCCGCCAGGCGGACGGCCGCGTCCCGGGTGCTCCGGCCCAGCATGGCGGTGTGGATGGGGCCTCCTTGGGCGAGATGGCGGTCGTAGGGAAGCAGGACGACGGGCACGCCGGGTTCGCGCAGGTGCGCGGCGGCCGTCTTCGGGTCGATGGTGGTGTCGGGGGAGTTCGCGCTGAGGGCCACCACGGTGGTGGCGAGCGCGGAGTGCGGCAATTGGCCCAGCCAGTCGAGGACCTGACGGGTGCCGTGAATGCCCTCGGCGGTCATCGGGGCGACGACCACTCGTGCGTGGGCGGTGTCCATCGCCGTGCGCGCCACCTCGCCGGGCAGTGTCTCGCAGTCCACCACCGTCACCGAGAAGTACCGGCGCAGGGCCAGCGTCACCGTCCGGTAGGTGCGCATGTCCATGGGGGCACCGACCCGCCCCTGGCTCGCGGGCAGCAGCCAGCCGCCATCGGCCACGGGCACCAGGTAGCCCGTGATGTCGGTGAGCTGCATCGCCGGCGTCAGGATCCGGGCGAGGTCGGCGCAGCACCAGCGCACCGTGTCCGCGCCCATCCGTACCGGGAGGGTGCCCAGGGCGGCGTCTGCCTCAAGGGTGAGCACCGGATCGTGCCGGTAGTGGTTGAAGGTACGTCCGAGCAGCGCGGAGACCGTGGACTTGCCGACGCCGCCGCGGATCGAGGTGACCGCGATGACCCGCCCCGTGGTGACGGGCTGCTGCAACTCCTGGGCGAGACGAGTCTGTTCGGCGACCTCCTGAGTGGCGGAGGCGGTGATGCGGCGCAGGGAGGCTCCGGCGCGGCGTGCGGCCGAGTCACCGTGCTGCGGGTTGCCGAGCGCGATGGCGAGGCGGGGGTCGACGGTGGGGTGGGATTCGGGGGCTGGAACCGGGACTTCGGGGGCGTGCGTTGGGCGGCGGGCCGGTGCCGGGGGAGGTGTGGAGTCAGGTGTGTCGGAGACGGCAGCCTGGACCGCCGGGCGCTCGGGCACGGCAACCGTCTCCGGTTCGGTGAGTTCGCGCAGCACGTCCCGCTGCCAGTCCCCGCCTCCTGTCATGCCGGTCACCCTGTCCTACGCGAAGGTGCCGAGCAGTCGCCCGTAGACCCCGAACACACCGATCACCAACGGGAACAGGGCGATCACGGCCACGGACTCCAGGAGGTCACCGGCGCGCCGCAGCCGCACCCGCACATGCTCGGCCGGCTCCACGGCCAGCACCACCAGAGGTACGACGGCGAGGAATCCGAGCACGGCGACAGGGCCCACGGCGGCCGAGGCGTGGTGACTCCACACCACGGCAAGACGTACTGCGATGAAGGCCGCCGCCACGAGCAGCATCACGACCTCGGCGGTGAGCGGAAAGGCACGCGCCCGCAGGGCGAGCACCACCATGACGGTGATGCCGAGCGGCACGCTCCAGACCGACACGGTGCCCAGGACGAGCACGCCGGCCGCACCCGCGGACGCGGCCAGAACGACGGTGGCCAGTGCCAGCCCACGGTGGGTTGCCGCGAGCGCCGTACCCACCTGGTACCGGCTCACCGACACCCCGCCTGTACGACGGTCATCCAGTCCGGTCAGCCCCGACGCCATCAGCGCGAGCCGAGGCAGCATCCCGAGGACTACGACGGAGACGACGGCGAGCAACGCACCCACCCGGGTCTGCTGTGCGGCGCTTTCAGTCCCACCCTGCATTGCGAGGGCCGCTTCCCACACCACAAGGCAACCGGCGACAGCTCCGGCGCCGATCAGCGCCCCGCGTCCGAAGGGCGTGAACCAGCCGGCGAGCAGCAGCGCGAGCGTCACGGCCCCCGCGACGCCCGCCAGCCGCACCGCACCGCCCCAGCCATGGGCGTCGGCACAGGTCCAAGCGCCCAGTACGGCAAGGGCCGCGGCCGTGACGATGAGTGTGGCAGCGAGCGCGTGCCGCCGGGCCCGCCCGAGGAGGGCACCGGCCAGGGCACATGCCACGGCAACTGCGAGAAGCCCGGCGCCGACTGAGGACAGGGCGAAGTGGCCCCGGGCCAGGAGCCCGGCGGCGACGGCCCAGAGAACGGTTGCGCACCCGGCGAGGACACGCCGCACCGCGGGCCGCCACCGCCAGAGGCGCAAGTCGAGATCGTCGGCGACCTCGTCGGTGACGTCATGGACGACGGGCGCGGACGGGGCATCCTCCACCCGCACGAGCCGCAGCACGGCTCCGTCGGCGACTCCGGCCGACTCAAGAGAGCCGTCGAGCGCGAGCGCCGACCCGTCCGAGGTGATCAGATGGCGCAACTCGGGCCGGTCCCCGACGCGGTCGTCCAGAAGGCGCATGACCTCCGGCAGCAGGACTCCGACGGGCTCCCGCGAAGGCAGTACGAGGTCGACCCGACGCCGTTCCCCGACCAGGGTGACCCGGCTCAGCGCCGTACGGCTGTTGGTCGCCGAACGACTCAAGGACCCCGTGGACATCACGCGTTCGAACCTATCATCGAGAAGAAGTGTCTGAAGGGGCGGCAGTGCCTGGGGAGTTCTGCCCTGAGGACGGCACAGACGCGCCGTACGGGCTCTTCCCGATGACCCGGTGCGACACGAACGACCAGCCCACACACCCGGCGCACATCACCGCCGCGATGACGATTCCGGCGAACATCTTCCCCATCCGCTCATCGAGCGACCGGCGCTGCCGCTGCGCGCCGAAGAGGAGCGCGTCACGGAGGCGACGGCGGCGGACGGAGACCGATTCGAGGAGCTGACTGTCGTAGTCCTGGGCTGTCACAGTCTTCGGTCACCTGTTCTTCAACGGGAATTCGGCATTCGACAGGGCGCACCCCTTACCCCGGGAACTCGCCCACCCAAGTCCGCCGCAGCAGGTGATGAGGCAGGTAGTCGGACTCGACCTCGATGACTCGACCTTCCCCCTCTGCGACCTGATTCCCCTTCAGAGCTTGTCCGTCACATCAGGGCCCGAGCCGTCATCGAGCGCGTCGGGGGTTCCGATACCGAGTTCTGTGGCGAAGCCGAAGTACGTGACCTCACCTGGCTCTCCCTTGGTGCCCAGCATGGAATTAAGGTCCTGTAGCGCCGCCGCAAGGCGCGGAGCGTTGAGTTGGTGCACGTCGGGGTGGGGCCGACCTGCAAAGTCGAACCATCCCCAGATGTCGTGGTGGACAGCAAGCTCTGCTGAAAGACCAATAGGGGCGGGGGATACGGACAGATCGACCAGTCGAGGCTCGCGGCGGAGCTCACCAGACGGATGGATCCACGTCCCCGACCCCACTACGTGAATGTCATCGACTTCGGCGTTCGGGAAACCTGAAGGCCGACTGCCGAGCACTCGTTCCGGAAGGTGAGGGTCTGCAAGGGGAACCGTCAACGCCAAGCTGGTCGTGATTCCGATACCACCGGAGTCGAGCACGTACCAGTCATATTCGAGTTTGTGCGGCGTGAGGAGTTGATGACGTCCGAGGATCTCTGTCATCCTCGATGCCACAAGTAGCGCAGACTCCAATCCTGAGTCAGCTACTTCGTCGAGGTCCCAAAACCAAGAGCCGCATTCACGCGGTGCACGCATCAGAGTAGACATGGAAATTCCTTACGGGAAAACGGGGCCGTTCGGCGGGACTGTGATGGACCCGTCCTCGAAGCGCAGGTGAAATGTAGCCCCTGCCCTCCTGGCGTGAAATTCTGCTTCCTTGAACATCTTAGCGTTGAGGTCGGCGATCGATTGATGGACGTCCAGGATAGCGACCTTCGCGTCGGCTGTGCCGCCCTTGAGCTGGTTGGCGGCCTTCTTGGCGGCGCTCTTGATGCCTTCGACGGTGTCCACGTCTTTGAGCTGGTAACCGTAATGCGGTGTGCCGTCGGTGTGAAGCGTAGCGACGTCTAGGTCGAGGTCGGTGGCGTCGTCCTTCAGCTCGAATGCAAGACGGGAGAAGCCGCGGTTCTGCAATTCTGTAGCGTGAGTCAATGCCATGTACGCCGCAGGCACCATGCTCTTGTTGGACTTGCTGGCGCCCTGCTTGCACATTTTGAGGATTTCATCGTAATTCTCGATCCCGCGCAGATGTCCTCGCGTAATCAGGTCCGCGACTTGGGCGCCATATGGTTCCTTACTCAAGGTGCGAATTGCGCGAGCTTGGTCATGGGCCGGCATCTTCGCCCTGGTGAGTTCCTCGACAAGTCCCGCCTCCTGGCCAGGACGCATCGGCTCAGAGGGCGCCCCGGCAGACGCTGCGCCCCTGCTGTAGCGATCCGGGGCGATCTCGTCGACAGGGTTGAAGGACGCACCGGGTGCCCCAGCGGCACCTGAGTGCTCCGACGCGTGATCGCCGTGACCAGTCCGTCCGAGGTCGCCCGTGCCAACGGTTCCACTGTTGCCCGAGCCACTGCTGGCACGGCTGTCTCCGACATCTCCGGCGCGTGACCCGGTAGCCCCGGTTTCACCGACATGTGTGACTCCGCTGCCTGTACCGACCGCTTCTGTTGTCCTGCGTGGAGAATCTCCTCCGACGTTTCCGGAGGACCCCTCATGGTTTCCCCGGGGTGGGAGGGCGTCTCCAGCGTGAGTAGCGGTCTCTGAAGTTCTCGGTGCAGCGCTGACCCCGGCGAGATCACGTTCCGGTGCCGACGCCGTCCCGGGTGCGCCCTGTGCCACGACGGAATGCTCCCGTCGCGGAGCGCTGGAGATCATGCGACCGTCCTTGAGAACCACGAACCTGCCGTCCTCGACGACGAGCACCGAGCGCCCCGAGGCGTCCGAGAACTCCAGGACGCTGTGCGGGCTCCGCAGTGCGGGCACATTGTTGACACCCCGCAGGCTCTCCGTCACCTGGGCGATCCGCGGAATGGCATGCCCCGTCACCTTGACCGCGGCGCCGAGCGGGTCGATGACCTCTCCGACCCTTGCAACCGTGGCAGCGGTCTTGGCCGCCGCGCCGGCCTTGCCCGCCGAGGCGGCTTTGAGCGGGCCGACCCCGAGGGTGAGGCCGTTGAAGACGACGGTGGCTGCCGCGCGGGACGGGTTCTCCTCCCACATGTCCCAGGCGACGAAGCCCTTGGCGAACTCCTTGGCGTATCCCTTGCTCTCCTGCGCGAAGTCGGACGCGAAGATCCCGGTCGGCTTCTGGCCACCGGACTCCATGAGATAGGTCTCTGCTCCGACGACGGCCCGGACCAGGCCTTCCCAGGCCTGGCCCGCGCTGTCCGAGCCGTGGAATCCGGTCAACGTCGCGAGGCCGTCGATGGTGCCCCAGACGTTGTCGACGACGATGCCGTCCCAGAAGAAGCTCTTGGCGTAGTAGCCGAGGTCGTCCGGGTCCCACCAGTCGTGGGACTGGGTGACCGGTGTGCCCCAGGGGAGTTCCTTGGCCTGGTCCAGCACGTCGGCGCTGTAGCCGTAGAGCTCCGCGCCGCGCGGCACGAACTGCTTCGCGCCGGTGTTCATCACGTACTGAGTGCCGCCGACCAGTGCCGTGATCTTGTTGTTGCAGGCGATCTCGGCAGCGGCGAACGCCGCCTGTGCGACGTTCACGTCATGCATCAGGGCCTGGTGCTCCGAGACTTTGTCCGCGTCATCGGTCCAGTTCTCGTCGAACGCCCCGCTGTCGGTCTTCAGCCCTGCGACGAACGTGGTCGCCTGGCTCTGCAGCTGCTCCAACCGCTTCGCGATCGGGGCGACTTCGGCCGCGTACGTCCGCAGCGCGTCCGCCACCGTGGCGACCTTGTCCCCGAACCTGTCGGCGGCATCGCTCACCGGCTTGGTGGATGCGAAGAGGTCCTCCGCTTCCGGCGCCTGGTAGAAGGCCGACAGTCCCTGGAACTGCCGATGGGCCTCCCCGCCGGCCTGGCGGATGCCGTCCGCCTCCTTGCGCAGGGCGTCTGTGTGCTGTTCCAACTGGCCGAGATCACCGGTGAACAGCGGAATGGACTCCGGCTTGATCACAGGCGGCCGGCCTTCCAGCCCTCCGGCATGTCGGGTCTGATCAGTCCGGCCGCCCGACGCTGCACCTCGGCAGCCATCTCCAGGTCACCGTCCCGGTACGCCACCGTGGCCTCCACCGCGCCGTTCACCGACTTGCCGACACGCTCGCCGATGAACTTCAACTCGTCGGCGGTGCCTTCCATGAACTCGGCGAGCGCTGCGGCGACCAGTCCGGTCTGCCCCTTGTGCTCACCGCCCGCCCCACCCGGAGCGAGGGTCCCGGCCGAGGTGGCCGCTCCCTCGACATCTCCCGAGTACGCCTGGACGATCTCGTCCAGGACCTTCATGACGTCGCCCACGTTCGAGACCACACCTTGGACCCCGGACGGAGAGATGTCCCACGCCGGCATGCGTCAGCCCCCGTTTCCCTGCTCCTGCTAGCGCTCCGTGTCCAGCGTTCCTCGTCAGCCGATGTTGTCGACGGCCGCCCGAGCTTTGGCCAAGGTCGTCTGCGCAGTCCCGTCGTTCTGCTCCATCGTCGTGCGGACCAGGCGGATGATCTCGCGTACCTCACCGGCGGCGCGGTGCCAGCGCGCCTCCTTGCCGTGGTACTCGTCGGCGACGCCGTCCGCGGTGAAGTCGGCCATCGCTGCCTTCACCGCGCGGTCGCGGTCGCTCAGTACCCGCTCCAACTGCCCGATGACGGTGTGCAGACTGATCTGCACCTCACCGGAAGCACCGGTGTCGTACGAACGGCGGTCCTGGTTCTGCCCCATGGCCGGATTCCCCCTTGAAAACGGTGACGATGAAGGTGGTTTCGGTGGGCGGGCGCACGCACGCCGCCGTGGCTACCGTGCGCCGAAGCGAGCCGCGTCGAAGTTGGCGGCACCCATGTTCTGATGGGCGTTGTCCTCCAGCTCCACGTCACCGGTGCCGAACGCGGTGTCCATGCCCGACTGACCGCCGAGGATCGCGCCGAGCGAACCGTTCAGAGCAGCCGTGATCTCATCGGCGTTGAGCTTGAAGGTGTCGAACGCCGCCTTGCCCGCCCCGTTGAACTTCCCCTCCAGCGGCTCCGCCGCCTGGATCAGCCAGGTGATCAGCGTGCCCAGGTCCTCACTCGAGCCGACGGTGCTCTTCCCGAGTTCCGACAGGGTCGTCGACCCCATGTCGAACTTCATCAACCCACCCCCGTAAGCGTGTTGCGCAGTGGCGTTGCGCGATCACTGCAGCGTACTCACACGTCACGTGTGACTCACAGTCGTCGAGCATCCTTCCGTATCTTGCGTTGCAGGCGCAACGCAGAAGAGGTCGAAGTGGCTTGATCCAGTGGCTAGCCGTGAAACGCGGCGAAAAGTGAATCGGAGTCGCGCCCCATGCTGTCGGTGGTGTCCGCCGTGCTCCAAATGCGGTGGGAGCGATGACCGTGACCGCCTCGACCGCGGACGGTGGTGACGCCAACCGGCCCTACGGACGCGATGGAGTGTTCCGGTACTTCCTCGGATCGCGCCGGCTGCCGTATGCGGTCATCGGCCAGGCCGTCTGCTGGAAGACCGTGCCAGGCCTCAGCCGCCCGCACGCCGACGGACCGGTGCGCCCGGAGAGTGGCGGAGGTTCCCGCGGTGGAGCGGCAGCTCGTGCTCCGCAACGTGATTGACGAAGGCCCGGGCGTGCACCGCGAGGACCTGCTGCGGGAGGCCGCCCGCTTCTTCGGGTGGGCACGGCTTGGAGCCGATATCCGGGACGCGCTGTCCGGTGACATCGACGCGTTGATCGCCGCCGGGGAAGTGGCCGAGTCGGAGGGCGGACTGATGCCTGCGGAGGGTTCATGATCCGCCGCGGTGGGCTCACCTCTGCCGCGGAGGGTTCCTGACCACCGCGGTGGGCTCACCTCGTATCGCCCGGAGAGCCTGCTGAGCCGGCTGCGGAGCCACGGCGAACGCTACCGCCACCCATGACCCCGGTACGGCTGTCAGTACCACCAGGTACCCTCGAACACATCGTCATCGCGGCCCGACGGGCTTCCGCTCCACCCCGGTGGAGTCTCGAAGGACATGCCCCCACCCGCACGAGTCTCTTCGTGCTGCCTGGGGGAAGTCCTTGCTGTTCCGCGCGTCCGCGAAAACGGTCGCCGTCATGGCACTAGACGGTTCGCTGTTCCTGCACCTCACCGACAAGTTCGTCCACATGCACGGCTATCGGCCCGGAGCCTCGGAGGCGCGTTCCTGGGAGCGCAGCATCCCCGTCCTGGCCGCCGCACTCAACGACGCGGGCCTGGGCGACGTGGAGGTCATGCTGGAGTACTCGCTCCCGTTGAACAGCAAGCGCGCCGACGTCGTCCTCGCCGGAGTCCACCCGGTCACGGGGGAACCGTCCTACGTCGTGGTGGAGCTGAAGCAGTGGAGCCAGGCCCTGCCTCACGAGGACGACCCCACGCTGTGCCACGTCGACGCCTATGCCCACCCGGTCCTCAACCCCATCGAGCAGGTGCGCCGCTACTGCGAGTACCTCGTCAACTTCAACGGTGCGGTGGCCGAACACGGGCATCGGGTGGCCGGAGCGGCATATTTGCACAACGCCACCGAGTTCGGCGTGACCGGGCTGCGCGAGATCGAGCGCGATGGCCATGGACTGCTCTTCACCGAGGAACGCCGCGGCGCCTTCCTCGACCACCTTCGTACGAGGCTGAGTGCTCAGCACCCGGGGGCCCAGGCCGCGGACGAACTCCGTGCGGGCGCCACGGTGCCGTCGAAGCAGCTGATGTCCGTGGCCGCTGAGGAGGTGCGCGACCGCACACAGTTCGTCCTGCTCGACGAGCAGCAGGTCGCCTACCGGATGGTGCTCAACGCGGTCGAGAAGGCGAAGCACGCCGATCGCAAGGAGGTCGTCATCGTCACGGGCGGCCCCGGCACCGGCAAGAGCGTGATCGCCCTCCAACTGCTCGGCGAGCTCTACCGGCGCGGGGTGCCGGCACTGCACGCCACCGGCTCGCAGTCGTTCACAAAGACGATGAGGAAGGTCGCCGGAGCCCGCAAGCGGGAAGTCCAGGACCTGTTCAAGTACTTCAACAGCTTCATGACGACCGAGAAGAACAGCCTGGGCGCCCTGATCTGCGACGAGGCACACCGCATCCGGGAGACCTCGGCCAACCGCTTCACGCGCGCCGAGAACCGTAACGGCAGGGCACAGATCGACGAACTCATCGACGTCGCCTACGTGCCCGTCTTCTTCCTCGACGAGCACCAGGTCGTCCGCCCCGGTGAGATGGGCACGGTGGCCGAGATCGAGGCGGCAGCGGCGAAGCGGGACATCCCCTGCAGTGTCGTACCGCTGGACAGCCAGTTTCGTTGCGGTGGCAGTGACGCCTACCTGCGTTGGGTGGTCCGCCTCCTCGGCCTGGAGAAGGGCGGGCCGGTCGAGTGGGAGCCCGACGGCCGCATGCAGTTGCTGGTCGCCGACAGCCCGCAGGAGATGGAAGCCTTCCTCGAGGCCCGTCGGACCCAGGGCTACGGCGCCCGCATGTCCGCGGGCTACTGCTGGCGCTGGTCCCCGGAGCCCAAGCCCGGCGACCCGCTCCCGCCCGACGTCGCCATCGGTGACTGGGCCCGCCCCTGGAACCTTCGCGGTGACCGCTCCGTCTCCGGCGCGCCCCCGGCCGCCCTGTGGGCCACCGACCCGGCGGGCTTCGGACAGGTCGGCTGCGTCTACACCGCCCAGGGCTTCGAGTACGACTGGTCCGGTGTGATCATCGGCCCGGACCTGGTCTGGCGCGGCGACCGCTGGATCACCGACCGCACCGCGTCCAAAGATCCGGTCTTCAAGAAGTCCACATCGGACACCGACGTGGACCGACTGATCAGGAATACGTACAAGGTTCTGCTGACCCGGGGCATGGTCGGCACGATCGTGTACTCGACGGACCCGGAGACGCGGGAGAAGCTGCGGGACCTCGGGGGACAGCCGACGCGGAAACTGGTCGCGACGTGACATCGGCACCCGCGGCCGGACACTGAGATCATTCGAACCGGTCGCGGCCCGACGGGCTTCCTACGCTTCACGCACGGCATCGCCTTGTGTGGAGGCCGCGACCGCTGAATCTCGTGTACGTCGACGGATCGCCGGCCCCGTTTGACACCCCGCCCACCAGCTCAGTGAATACCACCCGCTGTTCGCCGGCCTTACAGGTTTGCTGAACGGGCATCAGCGCAGGTCGGTCCGGGCACCGGGTCCTCGTAACCGCTATTGAGGATCGGCAAGTTGCGACGATTGAGTGCCTTCGCATCCTTCCGTCATCATCGGAGCATGCAAAAGCTCGAGGCGCACGAGATGCCCCTGCACAAGGTGTTCAGCAGCGACTACGACTTCCAGATCCCCGATTATCAGCGCCCGTACGCCTGGCAGGAGGAGCAGGCGTCCCAGCTGCTGATCGACCTGCAGGAGGCTTTGGACCGCAGCGCGGACGAGCCGTACTTCCTCGGGTCCGTCGTGCTCGTCAAGGACGGCGGGGCCCCGAAGGCGGAGGTCATCGACGGCCAGCAGCGGCTCACCACCCTCACCATCCTCCTGTCGGTCCTGCGTGACCTCACCGAGGACGCGGAACTGCGCGGTGACCTCGACCGGCTGGTGGTGGAGCCGGGCGCCAAGATCCGCGGCCTCGCGCCGAGGCCACGAATCACGCTGCGCAGCCGCGACAAGGACTTCTTCGAGAAGTACGTGCAGACGAAGGGCGCGGTGGACACGCTGCTGGCGCTCCAGGAGGACGTCCTCCGTACCGACGCGCAGAAGGCCATCCTGCGCAACGCGGCCGCCCTGCACCGCAGCCTCATCGCCCTCACCGAGGAGCGCCGGCTCGAACTGGCGCAGATGCTTGCCGAGCGGACGTTCCTGGTCGTCGTCAGCACTCCCGACCTCGAGAGCGCTCACCGGATCTTCAGTGTCATGAACTCCCGCGGTCTGGACCTGTCGCCCACCGACATCTTCAAGTCGCAGATCATCGGTGACCTCGACCGGGAAGCGTCCGAGGCGTGCGCCACCACCTGGGAGGACGCCGAGGAGATGCTGGGGCGCGACGACTTCGCGGAGCTCTTCCTCCATCTGCGGTTGATCTTCGCCAAGAAGCGGGCGGAACAGGAGTTGCTCAAGGAGTTTCCGGAGCAGGTACTCAGCCACTACCTCCCCGACCGGGCCGAGGCGTTCGTCCATGACGTCGTTCGGCCCTACGCCGAGGCCTACGCGCAGATCAAGGAGGCCCGTTATGAGTCGGCTTCGGGCGCGGAGGCGGTCAACGGCTGGTTCAGGAGGCTCCACCAGATCGACAACTATGACTGGCGACCGGCCGCCCTCTGGGCGCTGCGCCACCATGAGGGCGACCCGGCATGGCTCGACGCGTTCATGCGAGCGCTGGAACGCCTGTCGGCCAGCATGTTCATCCGGCGTGTCTACACGACACCTCGCGTCACACGCTATGCCGAACTGCTTCGACAGCTCGACGAAGGCCAGGGCCTCGACTCCCCGGCCCTCGAGCTGAGGGACGACGAGAAGGCGGACACTCTCAACCTGCTCGACGGCGATCTCTATCTCGTCCGTAGGGTCCGCAAGTACGTGCTGCTTCGCCTCGACGAGTTGCTGGCCCGCGGGCAGGGAGTGACGTACGACCACCCGCTCATCACTGTGGAACACGTACTGCCACAGAGCCCTGGGAGTGACTCGCAGTGGGTCGAGCTGTTCCACGAGGAGCAGCGAGTGCAGTGGACGCACCGCCTGGGAAACCTGGTTCTGCTGAACCGCTACAAAAACTCGACGGCCCAGAACTACGACTTCGCCGCCAAGAAGATCAAGTACTTCACCGGCCGCGGGGGAGTGGTCCCCTTCGCGCTGACCAGTCAGGTGCTCCAGCACGCCGAGTGGACCCCCGAACTGCTCAAGGCCCGGCAGCAGGAGCTGCTGGGCCTGCTTGCTGAGGAGTGGCGCCTGTGAGTGCGGGGCCGGGAAGTCGGTATCGGTCACCACGATAGCCAAGCAACTCCATGATGTTCCAAAGAGTTCCATTATTGTCGCCGCTTGGGCTATGGTCGTCGTCCACAGCGCGCGGATCACTGGCTGCGAGTCACCCCGTCGTGCCCGTGCGTCCCGTGTCGCTCAGTCGCCGCCGGCCTGCCCGGCCTCGCGCTTCCCAGCCGTCGCCTCCTCGGGAGTCCCCGCATGTCCGTATCAGCCGATCCCGCACCGGACACCCCTCCCACGAGGCCGCCCGCTCTCGATCCGCCCGCCGGCACCCTCGCCCACCTCATCGCCGGGCGGCTCGCCGGCTCGGACCTTGACGAGGAGACCCGGGCTGTCCTGCTCACCGCCTTCCAGAACGAGGCCCCGGCACGTGGCCGCATGCCGGGGGCCTACCTGCAGTCCGTCACGGTCAGCGGCTTCCGCGGCATCGGCCGAACCGCACGCCTCCCCCTCACCCCCGGCCCAGGGCTCACCCTGGTCACCGGCCGCAACGGCTCCGGCAAGTCAAGCTTCGCGGAAGCCGTCGAGATCACGCTGACCGGCGACAACGCCCGCTGGCGCGGCCGCAGCGACATCTGGCGCAAGAGCTGGCGCAACCTCCACCACGGCCAGGATCCGCAGGTCGCCGTGGAGTTGCGCATCGACGGTGATCCGGAGCCCGCCACTGTGGTGCGCACCTGGCAGGGGGACGACGTCGCCGACTCCACCGCCGAACTCGACCGGCCCGGCCACGCCCCCGTCCCCCTTCAGGACCTCGGCTGGCAAGATGACCTCGCGACCTACCGCCCCTTCCTGTCGTACTCCGAGCTCGGCCAGGTGATCGGCGGCAAGCCCAGCGAGATGTACGACGCTGTCGCCTCCATCCTCGGACTGGAACAACTCACCGCCGTCGACAAGCGGTTGCGTGAGCTGGCCCGCGAGTACGAGGCACCCGCCAAAGTGGCCAAGGCCGAACTGCCCGCCCTGCTCAGCCTCCTGAACGGCACCGAAGACCCCCGCGCACGGGCCGCTCACACCGCACTGAGCGGCCGGCGCCCGGACCTCGCACGAGCGGCCGAACTGGCCGCCGGCACCGACGCGGCGGACGAGTCCCTCCTGTTCGACCTGCGCCGCCGCGCCACCCTGACCGGCCCGGACACCGAGGCGGTCGCCACGGCCGTGACCCGGCTGCGCGAAGCCATCGCCTCCGCCGAGGACATGCGGGGCACCTCCGCCGAGGGCGCGCTGCGCCGCGCGGAACTCCTCGCCCGCGCGCTCGCCCACCACCGCGCCCACCCCGCCCTCGACACCTGCCCGGTGTGCGGCGGCACGGCCCGCCTCGACGAGGAATGGGCCCGGGAAGCCGCCGAGCAGGAACGCCTGCTGCGCGCTGAGGCCGAGCAGGTCCTCACCACCCGCAGGGACCTCGACGCGGCCGCGCAGGCCGTCCGCGACCTGGCCGTCCCGCCCCCCGGCTGGCTGCCGTCCGAGATCGCCGCCGCCTGGGAGGACTGGCTGCGCTGCCGCACCGTCTCCGACCCGGTCGTGCTGGCGACCGTATCCGCCGACGCCGCACGGACCGCCGCCGACGCCGCACGGATCACCCGCCAGGAGGCCGCGGCACGCCTCGCCGGCCAGGACGACACCTGGCGCGACACCGCGCGGGCGATCGCCGCCTGGCTCGACAAGGCCCGCGCAGCCGAGCAGGCGGCCCCGTACCTGGCCCGCGTCAAGGCCGCCCAGAAATGGCTGAAGGCCACTCACGACGACATCCGCGCCGACCGGATGCGGCCCATCGCCGAGGACGCCCAGCGCATCTGGTCCAACCTGCGCCAGCAGAGCAATGTCGCCCTCGGCCCAGTCCGCCTGAGCGGCTCCGCAACCCAGCGCAAGGTCGCCCTCGACGTGACCGTCGACGACATCGACGCCCCGGCGCTCGGCGTGATGAGCCAGGGGGAACTCCACGCCCTCGCCCTGTCCCTCTTCCTGCCGCGCACCTTCCTGCCGGAGAACCCCTTCCGGTTCCTCGTCATCGACGACCCGGTGCAGTCCATGGACCCCGCCAAGGTGGACGGCCTCGCCCGTGTCCTCGCCCTCCTCGCCGAACACCGCCAGGTCGTCGTCTTCACCCACGACACCCGCCTGCCCCAGGCCCTGAAGTACCTGCGGCTGCCCGCCACCGTCCTCACCGTCGACCGTCGCGAGCGCTCCGCCGTACGCGTCCGCTCCGGCGACGACCCCGTCAAGCAGGCCCTGCACGACGCGAGGGCGCTCGCCAGGACCCGCGACCTGCCCGGCGACGTGGGCACCCGGGTCCTGCCCGGCCTGTGCCGCACCGCCCTGGAGGCCGCCTTCCTCGAACCGGCCCGGCGCCGGCTCCTCGGCACGGGCGTGCCCCACGCCGAGATCGAGCAGCGCATCGCCAAGGCCCACAGGCTCACCGAACTGGCCTCCCTCGCCCTCTACGGGGAGACCGACCGGGTGGGCGAGGCCATGACCGACCTCACCCGGGCCTACGGCCAGCAGGCCACCGACCACATCCGGTGGTGCAACAAGGGCTCCCACGAAGCCGTACCCGTCGACGACGCGGAGGAGATCATCCGCCGCACCGCGGACCTCGCGAAGGCGGTGCGATCCCTGTGACCACGATCCCCCCGGCCCCGCCCATCCCTCCCGCGCGCCCGCCCCAGCTCCCCGCGCCCTTCCCGCCTCCGCCGCCGCGCACCTCGACCCCCGAGGAACTGCTCGCGGGCGCGGACCGGCTGCTCGGCACGGCCACCGCCTCCACCACCGGCGTCTGGCCGCGCGCCGTGGCCCTGCTGCTGCGCCACGCCCTCGAGGAGGCCCTGCGCCGCTACTGGCAGGCCCGCAAACCGCAGCTGGCCCACTGCCCGCCGCACGCCCAGGCCCTGTGCCTGGAGTCCTACGCCGACCCCGACACGGCCCGCCGCTGGTCGTCGACCTGGGCCGGCCTCAGCCGGGCCTGCCACTACCACGGGTACGAGCTGGCGCCCACGCAGGGGGAGCTGTGTGGGTGGCGGGACGACGTCGACCGGGTGATCGGGGCGTTGGCGCCCCGGACTCAGTGATGGATCGCCGCCGGACCGCAGACCCGCCGCGCGGGGCGGGCGGCGGGAGGCGGACGCCGGTTGGCGGAGGCGGTACGGGACGGGGCGCCGGGGAGAGGAGCGTGCCCGCTTACCCACCTCGACCGACCACACTCGCGCTACCGTCATACGCGTATTACGATGCCTTCATGGCGAAGACGCGCATCAGCATCAGCTTGGAGCGGGACCAGGCCGAGCGCATCAGGCAGCACGCGGAACGGGCGGGCATGGACGTCTCGGCGTACCTGGTGCACGCCGCAACGCGCCAGATGGCCGAGAGCGACGCCATAGAGGAACAGTTCGCCGAGGTGGACGCACTCATCGCCCGGGCGGAGCAAGCGGCGGACGGGCTCCCCGCCGAACCCGACCCCGAACCGGCTGCGGAACTGACGGAGCAGGAACGCCGCGAGGTGGAGGAAGCCCTGGGTCTCGTCCACGGCCGGGACCGGCAAGACCGCCGTCCGGGACACGCCGCGTGAGCTCGCGAGTGCCGGTCTACGACACCGGCATGCTCATCGCACTCGCCGACCGCAAGGCGAAGGCGGTCGCTCTTCACGAGGGACTGCGCACGGTCCCGCACCGGGCGCTGGTGCTCGGCCCGGTCCTCGCCCAGGTGTGGCGCCCCCAGCCGGCGCTGGTGCACGCCCTGTCCGGAGTCCTGAAGGACTGCACGGTCCCCCAGGCCCGTACGTCCGAACCGCCCATGCGCGAGACGAAGGCCGGCCGTCCAGAGTGCCTGGCCTGCGCTACAGGCCCGGACCTCGCGGACTGGCGGCGCATCGGCACCGCCCTGGGCAGGGCGGCCCTGCCGCCGAAGAAGCGACCGGATGCGGTGGACGCCTGGGTGGCCCTGGCAGCCGCCCGGCACGGCAGCGCGGTGATCTTCACCACCGATCCGTCGGACATCCAGGCCTACCTGACGGTCCTGGCGCCGGCGGATGTGCACGTGGTTGCCGTCTGACGTGCGGGACTCACGCTCCGCCCGGTCCAGACGGTTGCGGAGGCGGTGAACGAGCCTTCGGCAGGAGCGGAGCACGGGGCTCGGTCCTGCACACGTTCGCTCCGGGAGCGGGTCCCGAGGCGATCAGTCAGCAAGGGAAACGGCCATCCAGTGCCACGGTCTCCCCCCGCGCCGACCGCCGAACTCGCCGAGGGTCCGCCACCCGCTTCGCCATTTACCGCGACCGTGGTACTTGGCAAGGCAGGAGCAGGTACACAGCCAGCCCTTCGCGTTCTGGCAGGACGAGTTGCACCTCTCGTGGGGGTTGTACTCACGACCGATGAGGACGCTCGGGTACCTGCGGAGCAACTCGCGGCTCACGTGGGGGAAGTGAGCGCTGGCAACCGTCCAACACCCCTCGCGGCCGTCCCACCGGATCGATCGCTTCCGACCCAGCCCAAGAGCTTCCGCTCGTGTTCCCACAACGTGTGAGCCGGGAACCAAACACCGAACCACCCTTTGGCGGGCAAGCCGATGGTCGGCAGGTGCTCACCCCGGTAACTCGGCATCCAGCCAGAGGGCTTGAGGTACTCGGCCTTCTGCCGCCGATCACGCCTGTGCCCTTGGCCTCCACTCGCCGTCCGTCGCCCGCGTCGAGCCCCGGGGCCCCACTCGACCGATACGAGCCTGGCGAGCTGACCGGAGGCATGGCAGAGGAGATAACTCAGCGGCCTGTCATGCTCGACCACGCGGTCGTCCTGGTCGACCTTGATGAAGCTGCGGCACCTCAAACACGTGCGGCTGAACCTTCCGTCGCCCACGAATTTCCCCCCTTGGCTTGTGCTGCTACTCCCGTGTCTGTTGCCAGGACCTGCTGGTTTTCGGCCAGCGCCTCGTCGGCTACTCGGAGGCGAGGTTCGGCGTCAGCGCGCTCATACGGCCCGGAGGTGACTGCACGGTGCCGTATTCGCTCTTGCGGCGGAGGCGGGGTGCTCGACGCCCCGCAGTGCACCGAGATCAGCCGGTCAAGTTCACGCACGCCGGTGAAGTCCTGCGCGTCAGCAGTCCCACGATGTCGGGGCAGGACCGAACGCACGACGACTGGCCCTCACCGCGAGAGCGGCCATGGCGGCATTGGCCCCACCGCCGATCACAGCGCCGATACCGAACGGCGCCACTCGGCCGAGAACGATGATCCCCTGCTTGGTCCCGTACTTCGTGATGAAGTTCTTCCCCAGGACCTTGTTGATCTGTCGCAGCGTCTCCACCGGAACCTTGGCGACGACCTGACGTCCCCAGTGCTGCCCGGTCCGCTCGGCGATCTTGGTGATGGTGGTGGAGCCGCTCCCACCGAGCAGGATCCCCATGACGATCGTCCGGCGGCGCTCGACCTCGTCGATGGGGACCCCGTGGACCTCGGCGATCGAGAGCGCGAAGAGGGCGGTCAGCTCAAGAGACGACAGCGCCTCACCCGCCGACAGCGCCAGCGCGACTCCCGTACCGACCCCGGGCGCGGCCGCGGTCCCCCCGACCGCGGCACCTGTCCCGGTCAAGGCGCTGACGTACATCCGCTCCAGGTTGCGTATCACCTGCGCCGGCGACGCCTCTGGGTTCCGCTGACGGGCCCGTGCGATGTTCTTGCGCACCAGCGGGCTCTGGCCGCCGATTGCCTTGTCCAGGAGGTCGAGGACTCGCTGCCCACGAGCGTCTCCGTCCGGAACCGGTCCGTCGTGGGCATCCGTTGCCATGCCTTGCCCCCCTGAGTTGTTACGCCCCAAGGGAGTCTCCCATTTGGGCTGCCGGTTCCGGAGGGTTTTCGCGACACCTCCTATCTGTCCAGACTCGGTGCCGTTGCGGTCGGCCATTGCTTACGAAGTCAGCGTCAGCGCCTCCTGGTTCCGCGTCGAACCGGTAGAAGTGTGGTGGCCCATCCGGGAGTCTGGCCTCCACTCATCGGCTGGGCACAGGGCCGTGTTCGGTCGTCTGTCGCGCAGCGGGTGAACCGCGCCCAGCCGTCGTGGTCAGCTCCGCTCCCAGCGCGTGTCCGTGCCGAGGGCCTGCAGACGCAGTTCGGCCCAGACCGTCTTGCCGCCGGGCGGGTACGGCTCGACGCCCGAGCGGTCGGCGAGGGCGGTCACCAGGAGGAGGCCGCGACCGGACTCTGCGTCCAGAGACGGTTCGAGGTCCGGGGCGAACGACGGAAGGCTCTCCCCCCGAGCGTCGGTGACGGCGATGCGCAGCAACCCGGTCGCGGTGTCGAGGGTGAGGGCGAGCCGGAAGTCGCGGCTGTGCACACGACCGTGCAGGGCGGCATTGGCCGCGAGTTCCGCCACGATCTGCTCGGCACGTTCGGTGACGCCGGGTGACACCTCCCAGGAGCGGAGCTGACCGGCGGCGAGCAGACGGGCGAGCCGGGCCCCGCGGCGAGTGGACGACAGGAGCTGGGCGAACGTGCGCACGGTAGGGCGGTGTTGGGGCGTGATCGTGTTCATGGAGCCACGGTGGCGGGTGCGCGAGGCGCGTTCCAGGCGCACGGCCCGTACGTTGCGTCAGCGTACGGGCACATTCCGTGGACGGTACGACGGCTCATGCGTCACGCTGAGTGCCGTCGACTTCAAGACGGCGAACAGCGCGTGTACGAACCGGAGGTGGCTGCGGATGGCCGACGGCGGTGTGGTGGACGGCGGGGACCTGCCGTGCGGCGAGACGGACCGGGAGCCAGGGCCCTCGGACAGTCTGCGGACCTTCGGAGCCGTCATGCAGGCGCTGCGCGAACACGCGGGTTACAGCAGAACCGAGTTCGCGAACCTGGTGAGCTTCTCGAAGCACACGGTCGAGTTGGTGGAGCTGGGGCGGCGGATGCCGGATGTGGCGCTGGTGGAGCGGTCCGAGGAGGCGCTGGGCAACACCGGCGCCCTGCGGAAGGCCTCGCAGTACGTGACACGGGGCGCGGGGACGTGGGGCTCGCGGCGTGGTTCCGGCAGTGGGCTCGGCTGGAACGGGTGGCGGTGAGTCTGTGCACGTACGAGTGCCGACTGGTGCCGGGGTTGTTGCAGTCGGAGGGGTATGCGCGGGCGGTGTTCGAGGGGACCGTTCCGGTGGCGCCGGACAGCCTGCTGGAGGACTTCATGGCCCGGCGGATGGAGCGACAGCGGATGCTGTTCGAGCGTCCGACGACGCCGTTCAGCTTCATCGTCGAAGAGCACGTCTTCCGGCGCCGGTTCGGGGATTCGGAGCAGATGCGGGAGATGCTCGACCATGTGCTGGAACTGAGCGCACCGCGGAACGTGATGCTTCAAGTCGTTCCGTTGGAGGCTGGGTTGCATGCCTGCCTGGATGGGCCGGCGCAGTTGCTGGAGACTCTGAAGGGGCACCGGCTCGCGTACTCCGAAGGGCAGCAGAATGGCCGTCTGATCTCCGACGTGAAAGAGGTGAGCTTACTCTGCCAGCGCTATGACACACTGCGCTCGCAGGCCCTGAACGCCAAGGACTCGCGGGGACTGTTGGAGCGACTCCGAGGAGAGCTATGAGCACGAGGCCGGAACTGGCGTGGTTCAAGTCCAGCTACAGCGGCAGCCAGGGTGACAGCTGCGTGGAGGTCGCCGTCACCGAACAGGCCGTGTGCGTACGGGACTCCAAGGACGTGTCGCGTCCTCACTTCGCTGTCGGCTGCGAGGAGTGGTCGCAGTTCGTGGGTTACCTGACGGATGCATGAGCAGCGGTACGGCGGCACGGTGGCCTCCATTGGTCCGAGGAGTTGAGCGCTGGCGGCCGCCGGCGCGAGGGCGTTGGTGCGAAAGCGGGTGACCGCGAGGGAGGTGGCGGCGAGCACGTGGATCAGGTTTCAGCGCATCCACGAATCCCTGCGGTGGCCTGATGGCCTTCGTCGAGCCAGCAGGCGCTCCTTGGGGCTGGAAGTCCCCTTCGAGTGGTCACCTAATACGCCACTTCGACGAGACCGGCTCGTCCGGTTCATCCCGAGCGCCCTGAAATGCCGCCGCTGCATGGCCGAACCAACTCGTCTGCATACATGAAGGGCTGGCCGAATGAGGGGTGTGGCTGAAAGGTTACGTTAACCAGTATGATTAGCTGATCTGAAGTTATGATCACTTCGTGTGTGCGGCTGACCTTACCCAGGGCGCGGCGGGCTCCGTCCTGGACGTCGACTCCGAAGCGCGCGTGCTCGTATGTCCGGCATACGGGAGCAAAGAGTCGCGTCAGCATTGGCGCGACACGCTTGCGCGGGAGGTGCCCTTCACTGAGTCAACCTTGACGAGGCATCTGTCGCCTGGGCAACTTCAGCGGCTAAGCCGCTTGCATCCTGCCGGTGTGGCCCGCTTCTGGGGTGCTACATCGACTCATGACAAGGCCATGTCCAGCGTTCGCACGGGCGATGTGGCTCTTTTCACTGGAGCGAAGAAAGTGCTGGCTGTCGGGGAAGTCGGCGTCGTCTTCGTCAACCGCGAGGTCGCCGACACACTCTGGCCGCCGTCGCCCGGCGGTAAGAGTTGGCATACTGTATACAGTTTGCGGGACTTTGTCCCGGCTGAGGTTCCATACGAGGAACTAGCTGAACTGATTGGATATTCCAAAAACTACGGCTTTCCTGGCCAGTTGGTGCTCGAAGGTGACAAAGCCCGGGTTGTCATCGAGGGTTTGCGCATAACCACCAGGACGGTGTTGGAGCAACTCGGCGTCGAGGAGCCGCCTGCCCGCGATCCGCTCCCCGTTCACCGGGTTGCATTGGAACAGCAGCACACGCCAGTTGTCAGCTTCGAGCGCGCTGCGACGACAACCCTCTACAGGCGTGATGAACAGCCGTTGGTCACGGAGTTCTGCGCCACACTCACCGTTGCTGCTGAGCGCTTCCGTTCCCCAGTCGGCCTCTGTGACATCTATGTACAGGGACCTGACACTGTGGAGGTGATCGAAGCGAAGAGCCGCACCGGTCACCCGTACGTGCGTGAAGCCCTTTCTCAGTTGTTGGACTACGCCCCGCACAGTCCGCGTCCTGTGGACAGACTTGCCGTGCTGCTCCCTGATTCGCCCGACGAACGGGAACTTCGGTTGTTGCATCGGTATGGCGTCGACTGCATTTACCGGGTGTCTCCTGGCGTCTTTCGGAGAGTTTCGGCACCCGATGACAAGCGACGTCTGATGAAGAAACTGTGGACGGAGAGCTGAGTTCGTCATGGGCGCGCCCTTCAAACGCGTGTCCTGTGCTCTCTCCTCTCCAGCCGCCCCATCACCACCTGATGAGCCCGCCACCCTTCCGGAAACTTGGGCGGCACGTCCAGATACACAGGACTGCTCCGCGGATGCCGGTCCAGCAGGTCGCGGATGCCGGCGCGGGCCACCACAATGCAGGCGAAGCGGTGCCGGGACAGCAGGACGCACAGGCGGCCCGTCTCCAGGTGGAAGGCGGAGGCGTCGTGGCGGCCGGAGAGCGGGTGCCAGACGAGGGTGACGTCGAACTCGCGGCCCTGGAGGCGGTTGGCGGTGTCCACCGTGATGCCGGTCAGACCGCGGGCGGTGAGGCGGGAGCGGACCGCCTCCGCCTGCACGGTGCGCGCCGTGCCGATCGCGATGCGGTCCGTGGTCATGGGCTCCCCGTTGACCAGTGCCCCGCGCTCCAGAAGCCGGGCCGCCGTCGCCGCGAGGGCATCCGCCACCTCCGGGTCCTGGTCGAGGGTGTGGCGGGCGGGGAGTTCCAGGTGGCCCCAGCCGGAGTCGGCGGCCCGGGCGAGGACGTCGTCCAGCGGGCCTGAGCCGTGGGGCAGGCTGGCGTACGACAGAACGCGCTCCGGTGCCGTCGTGCCGGGGACGAACCGGTAGAAGGGGTAGAAGGCCTGCTCGACCAGGGGCGCCGCCGACTCCGGGAGGCGCCAGGAGACGGGGAGCTGGTGGCGGACGAGGTCGGGGTTGTGGGCGAGGGTGACGTCGACCGCGTTGCGTAGGGGATCCCAGGTCAGGCCGTGCCAGCGGTCGGTCTCCACGGTGGCGAAGGGGTCGAGCTGGCCGGGGTCGCCGACGAAGAGGACCTGTGAGTCGTCCTGGGAGAACAGCGGGGCCGTCGCCAGGAGCCCGTCCGAGCGCATCTGGTACGCCTCGTCGACGATGGCCCACCGCCACGGCGCGCACTTGTCCGGTGTGACGAACGACCACTTCTTCGCGGTGGACACCACGACGGGCAGGTCGCGCAGGTCCGTCACCTGGCTGCTCCCGGTGACGTTGGGGTGCCGGGTGACGCGAGGCGGGAGCACGTGGCCGCCGGCGTGGAGGCGGCCGAGGGCCAGGCCGGGATGCTCCCGCGCGATGCGGGCCACCAGGTCGTCGACCTGCTCGTTGGTCTGCGCGACGATCATGAGCTGGTGGCCCGCGGACGTCAGGTGCCCGGTGGCCCGCACCACCAGCGTGGACTTTCCGGCTCCGGGAGGCGAGTCCACGACTACGCCCCGGCCGGGTGCTGTGTCGAGGCTGGTCAGGATCCCCGCGACCGCCCGGTCCGCGCGTTCGCCGGGGGTGAGGGCTTCAGGCTCCCCGGTGTCGGGGAGGAGGGTGGTCACTCCCAGGTCTCCTCTGCGTCCTCGTCGGTGGGCTCGTACGGCTGCGGCGGACCGCCGTGGGTCCAGGGGGTGTTCTCCTCGTCCGGTAAGGCGGACGGCATGGCCGTGGGGTTGAGCGTGGTGTACGTCAGCTCCTCGCCGGTCTCCGCGAGGGTGCCGGCCGGGGCCGGGGGCTTGCGCTTCCTCGCGAAGCCGCCCTCGAGCTGGAGCACCACGGTGTGGCCGCCGTCGTCCTGCTGCCGGACCTCGAGGATCCGGGCTCCCTGGCCGGGCCGGGCAGGGGACTTCACCTCCGTGCCGACCGCGGGGACGGTACGGGCGTCGGTGCGGAGGGTGAGTGTCGGGCGCCACACCTGGGAGCCGGGGCGGTCGCCGGGGACGAAGCGGTCCTCGTCCCTGGCCGTGACCGTGCCCGTGAACGCCTCGCCGGTCAGCTCGTACTCCGCCATCACCAGCGGATCGTCGTACGCGCGCTCCGCCTCGTACCGGGCGACCGCGTCTTCCAGCCGGGCCAGGCGGCGGGCGGCCCGGACGGCCTGGTCGCGGCGGGCCTGGGGGCGGCCGTCGGCGTCCAGGTACTCGGCATACTCGGAGAACCAGCGTCGGTCGAGGGCCCAGCGATCGGGGACGTGGGCGCCCTCCGGCAGCTCGCGGAGCAGCTCCACGCCGCGCCACATCAGCCGCCAGGTGGGCAGCATCTGGCCGTGCAGTTCACGGTCGATCTGGCGGCCGACCGCCTCGCGTCCGCGGTCGTCGGACGCCTCGTCGTAACGCGTCATCAGCTCGTGCAGGGTCCGGTCGAAGACCGGGTCCGTGGACGGGCCGGCGGGCGGCCACACGGCGGGGTCCTCGGCCTCCCGCGCCGCGCTCGCGCCGTCGCTGCCCTGCGGTGGATCGATCCAGGCGAGCAGGGACGCGAGGTGGGAGTCCTCGGAAGGGCTCTGGCCCGTAGCCCAGTGCGCGGCGAGCAACCGGGTCATCGCGAGCAGCACACCGGAGTTCGGGAACTCGGCCAGGTCCGCGAACCACGTCAGCCACTTGCCGAGGGCGGGCACGGACGGGTCGACCGCGTACGGTCCTTCGGTGGCGCGGAGCCTGGTCAGCCGGCCCAGCAGGCGGACGTACGCGATGCCCTCGCCGTTCGGTACGAGGAGCTGTGGGGCCCGCTGGAAGCGCAGGCGTTCCTCCTTCTCCTTGCCACGGCCCACGGTGTAGGGCTCCGTCTCCGTCCGGCAGCCGTCGATGTACGCGAGGAGGATCGCGGCGAGGCGCTCGGCGAACCGGAAGCGTTCGGCGCGGTTGCGCGGCTGGCGGACGGTGAGGAGGGCCGGATGCTCGGGGTCCGTGCCCGCGAGCGCGGCCAGGGGCGCGCACGCCTCGCCGGCGAGGGTGAGTGGCACCAGGACGAACGGCTTGTCGTCCAGGTGCTGGTGGCGGACGGTCGTCAGCGGTTCGGCCCGGCCGGTGCGGGACGCCGTGAGCGCCGCGACGGTGGACAGGACGCTCATGCGGCCCCCCGGCGGAGTCGGCGCAGCCGGGCGGCGGCGCGCAGCAGGTCGGCGGCTTCCGCCTCGGCCTCTCCGGGGGCGGCGACGCCGTCCAGGTAGTCGAGCGCGGTGCGGGTGGAGTCGATGCCCGGCAGGTCGTTGCGTACGCCGCTGCCGAAGCGGGCCGGAGAGGCGCAGCCGTCCGCCTCGTCGCGGCAGTAGCGCGCCATCTCGCAGAAGGACAGGCAGGAAGGCGTGTACGACGCGTCCAACGCCTCTATGGATGCCGAGAGTTCGTCTGCGTCTCGGGTCGTGTCCAGGGTCGCCGTCTCGGGGAGCCGGGCTGCGAGGTCCTCGGCGCGCCGCAGCCGCGAGAGCTGGAACTGGAGGGCGTCGAGTTCCTGCCGGAGGTCGACGAGGCGGGCGTAGGGGCGGTTGGAGAAGTCCTTGGGGCAGACGAGCAGGAAGTCGTGGGCGAGCTGGTCGGTGGGCAGACCGGCGGTCTCGAAAGCGCGGCGCAGGGCCAGGGCGTACACCGCGGCCTGCTTGGCCGTCTCGGCGACGGCGGTCGGGTTGGCCTGGCCGTCGATCGCCGCGAAGGAGCGGATCAGGACGACGTGGAAATTCCCGCCGATGCGGTGGGTGAGCGCGTCCGGTTCCAAGTACGCGGTCTGACCGGCGACTTCGAGGGTAAGCACCGGGCGGTCGAGGATCAGCCGTACGTCCTGGCCGGAGGCCACGTGCGCGAGGAGGCGGCGGGTCTCCCGTTCGCGCACGTGCAGGTCCGTGTTGCCTCCCACCTCGTTGAGGTCGGTGACATGGGCCTCCGCCACGGGGACGGAGAGCTGCTCGCGCAGCAGTCGGATGAGCTCGGCGTAGCCACCCCACTTCACGAGAGCGTGGAACGCCTGTTCACGGGCGAGGGCGAAGGGAGACTGGCCGAAACGCGGCTCGTATCCGACCTGCTGGGCGAGCAGTGCCTTGTCCACCCCGGCGGCGTCGAGGACCGCGCGGCGGGCGCAGGCGGGGTTGGCGGTCAGCGCGGTGATCTTGCGGGCGGTGTACGGCTGAGGGGGCTGCGGTCCACGCAGCCGCGCGAGTCGGCCGTCGGGAGGTTCGGACTGCTGCGAGGGCATCGTCTCTGCTTCGGGTACGTCTTCGGGGGCTTACCCGCCTGCGAGGCGTCTGGCACGCCATCGCTGTCGGGGAACGGGTCGTCAGGACAGGGTCCCACTCGCGTCGCGCAGGGCGTCGCGCATCGGGGCCGCGCCGAACAGCTGCTGTACGTCGGCCAGTTGACCACGGGCGCGCTGCGCGGCCGCTTGCCGCTGCTGGTCGTCCTCCTGCTGATGGACGGCGGCTTCGGCGTGGGCCGCAGCGATCACGCGGGCGGGATCGGGCTCCTGGGCCGAGGCGTCGTAGGCGCCGGGGATGGTGAGGGCGAAGCGGCGCAGCAGCCGCCACGCCGCGTCCGGGGCCGGGTGCCCCGCGGTGGCGAGCCGCTGGATCTGCTCGGCGGTCCCCACCGCGTGGGTGAGGAAGTCGGCGCGCGGGCTGAGCGGGCCGATGATCCGCCGCTCCACGGACCAGGTGGACAGGGCCAGCAGCCCGCGCGCGGGGACGAGACGGTCATGGGTCAGCGCCGCGCAGATGTAGTACGGGCGGGCGTAGCCCTGTGCCGTGAAGGAGCGCTCCTCGTCGCGGCGGAGGGACGCGAGTTTGGTGGCGACCAGCGGTTCGGTGAAGAACGCCTCGTACGTGGAGGAGATGAGCTTGGGGGATGCAGGGGCCCCCAGCAGGGTGAGCGCCTGGTGGACCTGTTCGCGGATCGGGATGGAGCCGTGCGCCGGACGCTCCCTGCGGCGCGGTTCACCCGTGGCTACCGGCGTCGGCGAGGTCTGGGGTTCGGTCGGGAGTGCGCCGTTGTCCGATCCGGACTCGGACTCGGCCTCGACTTCCAGGGCGTGCTCCCAGGCGGCCTCGGCCTCGCGCAACGCGCGACGGATGCGCGCGGTTGCCGCCTTGTCCCGTGCGCGCACGGCACCGCGCAGCTCGGTGCGCAACTGGGACAGGCGCTGCTCGAGATCCTCCAGTGATGCCGCCATGCGGGGCAGCTTAGCGCAGGATCCAACCTGTGCCAATAACTTCCAAGTACTTCCAAGATTGCTGCTACGGTTGATGGCGACGGCGCACCCGGCCGGCCCGAAGGGTGCCGTGTGCCCGAGATCAAGAAGGGGGAGGCAATGAGCCTCGAGCACACCACGGCATGGCACAGGCCGCACTGGCTGACGGGGGACGACAGCCTGGTCCGCGTGGGGCCCGGGACGGGTGGAAGCGAGGAACACACCTGCCCCTCGCATGCCGCGGCCAAGGCCCGGCCCGGTCTCTGGCCCGCCCGGCGGCTCCGGCTGCCGAAGCCGGAGCTTGAGACGTTCACCCTCGGGCCGGTCATGGACGCCGTCGACCGGGTCGAGTTCCACGAGGAGACACCCGACCAGGCCCTGGCAGGGTTACGCTCCCGGACTCCCGCCCTCCACCCCGGTCACCTGACGTACGCCGAGCACGCCCTCCGTACCTACCTGGGAGTGTGCGCCGACGACGCCGGGCAGGGGCTCCAGCCGGTCCGCCCGTACTGGGTGGCCCAGCGGGAGAACGGCAAGTTCTGGGAGATGTACGCCTGGTGGCGCAGGTACGAGTCGGCCGACGGACGACTGCGCGAGTACCGGCGGCTGCGGCACGGCGAGGCCAAGGACTCCGAGCCCGGTGAGATCGCCATCGCCGTGTACGTGGCCGTTCACGGGCGCCAGGCGGCCTGGCCCAGGAAGTGGGCGCGTGCCTTCGAGCCGTACGGGCCCGCCGTCCGGCCCGAGCGGGTGCGTGTCGTCGAAGTCGGGCTCGCCGACGGACGGCCGCGCGTGCAGTTCGACGGGACGGCGGAGGAGGCCGAGGCGTACTACGCCGAGCACGGGCACGTGCACGTGACCCGAGTCGTGGCGGGCGGCAGGCCGGCACCCGGCTCGTCCTGCGTCGACTGCAAGCAGTTCACGGGCTGTGAGGCCGTGCCGCGCAGGCCCGGTGTCCTCGGGATCTCCTCGCGGGTGGCACCGCTGAGGAAGGTGTCGGTCAGCGATCTGCGCTATCACGCGGCCTGCCCCGCACAGGGATTCCTCCGTGCCCTGCACCTGCCCAAGTCCGACGAGTACGGCAGCGCGGCCAGGCTCGGCCAGGCGGTGCACGGCTGGATCGAGAAGCTGCACCGGCGCCCGGGACCGCTGCCGTGCGCGGCCGGCGACATGCCCCCGGAGGGCGAGAACTGGACAGCGGCACGCTGGCGGGTCTCCGACGAGGACGCCGCGGCTGGTCGGGACATGCTGCTCCACCACGTCGACGCCTGTCCCTTCCAGGACGCCGCACTCATCCAGCGGGTCGAGCCCGAAGCCCTTCGGGTCGTCCACGACACCGCGGCGCAGGCCGTCGTCATCGCCAAACCCGACCTTCTTTACCAGGAGGACGGCTCCTGGGTGTGGCGAGAGCTCAAGACGACCCGGAAGCGGCGCCGTCATCACGTGGACCCTCTCGACACCTACCCCCAACTCGCCCTGGCTGTAGCGCTCCTGGCGCAGGGAGCGCTGGGCGGCGATCCGGACGGCTCGCGCGTCGAGGTGGAGATCCTCCGGCCGGACGGCTCCGAGCCGCACGTGATCGACCCGACGGACCCCGGCCAGAAGCGGAAGGCGCTGTCGGTTCTGCGGCGGTACGCAGGACCGTGGCGGGAGGACGAGACATGGGATGCCCGCCCCGGACCGCATTGCCGGTTCTGCCCGGTGTCCCGGTGGTGTCCGAGCGCCGCTGCCGCGCCCGCCGGCACCGTCGCGGGAGAGGGGCAGGCGTGACCACGACCGACATGAGGGACGCACGGTCCGAGGATGCCTTCGGCACGGACGAGGGACTGCTCCGCCAGATCGCCAGCGCCCTGGCGTGCCTGTCCCGGCAGAGAACCGTGCCCAACCCGGTCTACCCGGCGAAGGTGCAGAACGCCTACAACCGCCTCGTCCTGCACTGCCTGCGCCGGGGCGAGGAACCACCGGGCAGTGTGCCGCAGATGGTCCGTTGGGCTTGTGAACGGCCTCTTGTCGAGTGGCCGTTGGAGCTGCCCCCCGACAGCTTTCCCGGAGCGGCCCTGCTCGTCGACCCGGAGACCCGGCTGCCGCACCAGCTGTGCCTGGAGTGGGAAGTAAGCGCGGCCGATCCGGCCGCCGAGCTCTTTGAGAACGAACGCATCCGGGAAGCACTCGCCGTGTGCCGTGCGGCCAAGGCCCCGCAGGCGTACACCGCGTTCCGGGCCCTGCTCACCTCCAGGCCCGTGCTGACCGGCGCCGAACTGGCGCTGCTCGGCGGCGATCCCGACTGCGGGATGCTGCTGCATGACGTGATCAAGCGCTGCTACGAGCCCGTGCCCGCCTCCTACCTGCGGCCCGGCACGTACCGGCAGTGCGCTCGCTGCCGCTGCCTGATGGTGCCGCTGCTGCACGGCGGCCACCGATGCGAACTCGACCGGTGCCGCCGCGACGGCACCTCGGACGAAGGCACGCCACTCCGTGCCGACAAAGGCGGGGTCTTCCAGCTCAGCCGCCCGTTGCGGATGTTCATCACGAGCCCCGGGCTCGCGGAGACCGATCTGCAAGCCGCCCTGGAGAAGAGGTTCGGCATCACCGCCGAGATGTGGCCCAACTACGACGCGTACGACCTGCGCGTCCCCCTGCCGGGGCGACGGCACTGGGCGGTGGACGTCAAGGACCGGGTGAACCCGGTGCTCCTGGCGCGATCCCTCACGCCGTTCAGGAACGACCCGCCGTACGACCGGGCGTTCCTCGTCGTGCCCCGCTACCGCTTCCGCGACAACGAGGCGTACGGGCGGCAGTTCCGTCGCAACGTGCCGGAGGACCTGGACGACCGGGTCGCCCTCCTGGACGACCGGGCCTTCCTGCGGCTGGTCGCCGATGAGATCTCCACCCCGCGAGACAAGGCGGGGGAACCGCGTACCGAAGGAGGAAGCCGTGCGTGACCGTAGAGGATGGCACCGGCGCTGCTCACCGCAGCAGCTCACCGAGGTGTGGCCGGCGAACCTCGGCAGCTTCCGCCCCGGCGACCTTCTCGACGTGGAACTGGGTCTGTACCTCCTGCAGGACGTGACGCCCACACGCACGGCCGCCGATGTCTGGCCACTGCTGGGCGGTTACCCGTACAGCGAGGTGTTCGGAGACGTCCGCACCGACGAACAGCGGCTGCGCGTTCTGCGCGCCCGCCACTACCTGTGGGACATGCGGCGACGTCACGCCTGGTCTGAGGCGCTGACCGACTACCTGTCGGTCCCCCAGCACCTGCGCGGATACGACATCGACGGACCCGGCTCCGTGCCGCGCCGTCGCGAGACGTCGCGCGCCGCACGCCGTTTCGAGATCTTCGAAGAACTGCTCAGCGCCCCTCCGCGGTTCGCGACACGATCCATTCCGTTGGCCGAAGAGGGAGAGCACACCTTCCGGGTGCAGGACCGTACCCACTCCGTGGTGTTCGACGAGGAACTGCTGACGGACACCCTGCCGCGCGCCCACGCGCTCGACGCACCACCGGCCGGGCACGGAGAGCCCGTCGACGTCACCTGGGAAGAGCTCGAAAAGGCCGCCGACGAGATGGACGACGTCGAGGCGACGGCGCCGGAGGGGGCGCGGGGCGGCTGGGCCGGGCGGCTCCGGCGGGTGAAACTGCTCGTGCGTGACGCGGAACGAGGCCGCTTCACCGAACAGGGACGGCTGAGAATCGACCGGCTGCTGCACCTCGTGGGGATGGTGGGAGCCGGCAAGTCCACCCTCCGGGACATCCTGACCTACCACCTCGTGAGCCGGACACCCCGCCGGGTCACCATCGTCGTCGGGGACGTGGCCGAGACGCTCGCCGTGGTGGACCAGTTCAACCGGCTCGGTGTACGAGCGGCGCCGATCCTCGGGCACTCCACTCGGGAACGCAACATCAACCGGCTGCACCGCCGCACCGCCACGGCCGGCGCCGGCACCATGCTCGGGCACGATCACGCGGGCTTCGCCCACCTCAGCAGCGCCTGCCCCGTCGACGTGCTGCGCGGCCTGGAAGCCCGCCGTCCGCTCGGCATTCGCGAAGCACCGTGCCTGGCGGTGTACACCGTCCCCGAGCAGGAGGCCGTGGATGGAGATCCGCTCCTCGACGACGAGACCAGCGCCAAGCGAGACACCCAAGGCCCGAAGCCGCAGAGGCGGCTGTGCCCGTTGTGGAACCGCTGCCCGCGCCACCGTGGGGCTCGCGATCTGGTCGACGCGCAGGTGTGGGTCGCCACCCCGGCCGGTCTGGTGCACAGCTCCGTCCCGCTGCATCAGCACCAGGAACAGCTCCGGTACCTGGAACTTGCGTGCCGGCTCAGCGACCTGATCATCGTCGACGAGGCCGACCGGGTGCAGATGCAGCTCGACACGGCCTTCGCGCCGGCCAGCACTCTGGTGGGCAAGGCCCCGAACTCCTGGTTCGACGAGGTCGCCGTCCACAAGTTCCAGCAGATGGCCCGGGATGGCCGGCTCCAGCTGTCCGCCCGTGACGTCGACGACTGGACCAACGCCGTCAACACGGTCAGCGCCGCCACTGACCGACTCTTCGCCCTGCTCGTCAAGGACGACAAGCTCAGGCGGTGGATCAGCGTCGACTACTTCAGCGCCTTCACCCTCCACAACCTGCTGCTGGACAGCTGGTTCCCGGGGCGGAAGGAGGGCGAACGACCGCCTGCGGCGGCCCGGACGCTGGACGGCGCGCTCGGCCGGTTCCGCGACGACCCGCTGCACGAGCAGCAGAGCACGAGTGACGACGACGAAGTGACACCCTTGGTGAACACCTTCGTCCACCTCGCTTTGGAGCTCCTGCACGCGCCCCAGGGAGCCCGGACGCGCGAAAGGTTGCGCGAGACGCTCACCGGCATCGTCGGAGACGACAGCACTGTGCTCGCGGACGCCGATCTGCAGTCCCGGCGCTTCGAGTTCACCCTGCTCCTTTCCGCCCTGCACAGCCGTCTCGACTTCATGACCACGCTGTGGCCGCGCGTCGAGGCCGCCCTCAATCTCGAGAGCGCCTCGAACGTGCTCTCCCGCAGGCCCCCCAAGGACTACGAGGCGGTCATCCCCGAGTCGCCCATGGGTAACGTGCTCGGCTTCCAGTTCCGTCACGACGACCGTGAGCGCGACGGTGACCGCAGCGGTGAACTCCGCTTCTTCCACTGCAACGGCGTGGGCCGCGAACTGCTCATGCGGCTCGGCGACCTGTGCGCGGTGGACGGCCGTCCGGGCCCGCACGTCCTGCTCATGTCCGCGACGAGCTGGGCGGGCACGTCGAGCAGGTACCACGTGCACGCCGAGGTCGGTGCCGTACTGCGTCCTCAGGACGAGGAAGTCGAAGCCGTGCTGGGCAGTGAGTTCCGTAAAGAGTTCCTGTACTGGCCCGGAAACGACCGGCCCAAACCGCTGCGCCTGTCCGGCTGCGACCCCGAAGAACGGCCGCAGGCCCTTCTCCACATGCTGCACCAGCTCGCGGTGCCCGACCGGAGCCTGCCCGACGCCGAGAGCATGCTGGACGCCGAGCTGAAGGAGATCGACGATCCCGACCGCCGCCGCATCCTGTTGCTCGTCGGCAGCTACGACGAGGCACGTCGAGCCGCCGAGTACCTCAACCAGATCCCCGAGTGGAACGGCCGCGTCACCCGACTCGTGTCCGACGACGCGGACTCCGACACCGCCTGGACCCGGCTGCCGGAGGATGCCGCCGCACGGACCCTGCCCCGTGGTGACGTGAAGGCCTTCCCCTCGGTCGGCGGCGACATTCTCGTCGCGCCGCTGCTCGCCGTGGAGCGAGGACACAACATCGTCCTGCGTGGTGGCAAGGCGGCCATCGGCACGGTCTACTTCCTGGCTCGCCCCCACCCGCGGCCCGACGACATCTCACTCGCCATCCAGTCCATCAACGATTGGGCCGTACGACAACTCCGCGATGCCGACGGGTCCTTTCGGCAGAACGCGCTCGCCGCCGCCACACCCGACCAGGCGGCCGTGGCGTTCCGCAGTCGCGCACGCCATCAGTGGAACCGCTTCCTCACCCGGCGGCTGGCCTGGTCCAGCCTGCGGGATGAGGAGAAGGCGGCGTTCACCTGGGACCAGCTCGTCGTCATGTGGCAGGTCATCGGGCGTCTGGTGCGCGGCGGCGTGCCGGCCCGGGTTGTCTTCGTCGACGCGGCTTTCTCTCCCCGAGAAGCCGGATTCCAGGCTGCGGACACCCCCGACACCAGCCTGCTGGCGAGTATGCGTGAGGTGCTCGCCCCCTACTTCGAGGACGGGAACGCGGGGGAGCGGGACCCCGCTCCGGTCGACAAGTCCCTCGTCCGTGAGCTGTACGAACCGCTCTACCGCGCCTTGGTGGACATGGGCTGACGGCATCCGTCACCACACCACACCGCATCCGCGTCATGTCCGTGTCGCGGCCGAACACTTCACGCCTTGCCCTGAGGAGAACAACCATGGCCTACCAGTACAACCGCCCGGCGGCGTACCTGCCCGACCCGGCACAGGGACCCTTCGTCGTCCCGATGCACACGCTCTCCTTGCCTGCCCACTGGGAGGAACCACTCCTGCGCCTCTACCACGGCGGAATGACCGAGGGGCAGACCGAGCGACGGCGCCGCGTACCCACAGCGGCGGTCAACCAGCTGATGCGCTCCACCGCGCCGGACATCGTCATGGTCGACTCCACGGCACGGTTCGGCTCGGAGAACCCCTGGCTGTACTGCCAGGACGCCTACCCGATGGCGGTGACGAACCTCTACATCGCCACCTGGCTCAAGAGCCTCCCGCGCGATGCCGACGATCCCGAGACCTCGGCCCTGCTGATGGACTGCTTCCGTGACCTCGACACCGCGGCTCTCAGATGGCAGACCGGCAGGATCGACCTCCTCGAGCAGGAGGTGTCGCCCGGAGGAACCGCTCTGCCTGCGCGCCACGTGTACCGGTTGCTTCCCGACATCCTCGCCGAACGGATCGCGCGCCAGGCACCGTACGAACACCACGGGCAGCAGCTGTCGTTCCGGCAGGTGGCCGGCCACACGGGAGCCAGGGGGCAGGGAAGCGGGGGCGCCGAGCTGATGTCGAACGTGATCGAGTACGTACCCAGGCGGCGCGGTGACGGCGGCAAACCGGCCTACTACGCGGCGACCCTCCGCATCACCGTGCGCACTGTTCCTTTCTCACCCGTCCCGCGCATCCACGTGGCCGCCGGTGTGCGTCGGTTCGTCACCGGCAAGGTCTACATGCCGTACGGCAAGGGGGTGTCCGCGTACCTGCTCCCGGACGACTCCCTCGTTCACGACGGCCCGCAGCCGCAGCGTTTCGCGGTCGCCATGCTGGAGTGGAAGAACGGGACCACGGACTGGCGTCAGGGCGGCGCGGAAGGAATGCTCGCCCGGATCAGCGCTCTCGACGCACTCCCGTCCCCGGACCGGCTGGTGAAGGAGGCCGACCACTGGATTCACGGCCGGGACGGCATCCGGATCTCGATCGGGCACCAGGCGCCCATGGGCAGGCACACGATCGGCACCGGACTGATGCCCAGCGAACGCCGACGGCTGATCGAGTGGGCGGAGCAGGCGATCGCTCCCGAGTTCGTGCCCGTTCCGAGGCTCGAGCGCAGTGCGTACGCGCGGCCGCCGAAGAAGCAGCTCAAGACGCTGCCGTCCATTCCCAAGAACAAGGAGGAGAAAGATCCCGGAGAGCTCGCGGTCATCCTGAACAAGCGTGAGCTGCACGCCGCCCACAACGTCCAGGTTCTGCGGGCACGCCTGGCCGAAGCACTCGAAGGGGAAGACCTCACCGCGGTCGTGCTCCACCAGAACGACATCATCCGCGACCAGATGATCGCCGCGGCGGAGACGGGGCTGGGGCTGGCCGGGCACCGGCGTGCGCAGGGCCCCGATACCTGGGTGTGGGAGACGGAGGAGCTGACCGTCCGGCTGCACGCGCGGCCCCTGGGCGCTCTCGGTGCACCGCTGGGAGGCGACAGCGTGCCCCGTCGGGGGCAGGAACACGACAAGGCCATCGAGGAGCGCCGTACCGGTGTCGCGCGGGCCATGGCCGCCCTGAGGGAAGCCGTCCCCGGGGTGCGGCTGGCCTTCGTGGAGCTCGACGGGCAGGACGCTTTCCGCCACGCCAAGCGACGGAGTGACCCCAAGCACGCGATCCGCCTCGGCTGCGCGGATGCAGGCCTGGTGACACAGTTCATCCGTCCGCCAGACCCGGATATGGATACGGACGAGGCTCTCGCCGATGCAGGGCTGCGTGCAGCCGCAGCCTGGTCGGACGGCCTGCGCCAGACCGGCGTGCGGCTGGTGCCCCAGCACACGCTCGGCGACACGCTCGTCCCCGTAAACCTGAACCAAGTGGCCTTCCACCTGGTGGAACGCCGCCTCGACGGACCCACGGGCAAGCAGCAGTTCACGCCGATCGCGGTGCTGATCCGGCCGGGCGCGAAATGCGTGCTGGGCAAGTCGGCCGACATGCACACATGGGTGCCGTACCCCGAACTCCTCAAGTCGTTGACGGGACGGGTCGAAGGCAGGAAGAACAGCAGGGAGCAGTCGGCCCTTACGGCGGCCTTCGTCAAGAAGACGCTCGCGCAGCTGCGCAGTATGCCGACGCTCGTCCTGGCCCACGCTCAGGACGTCCGGAAGCGCTGGCCGTGGCTGAGGAACGACGGTCTGGAACGGGACAGGCTCGGCCTCGACGGAGGTCCCGTTCAGCGGATCGGTCTGTACGGCAAGCAGCTTCGTGTCGTCCGGATCGCCGACGGAAGCCGGGACGAGACGGCACAGTGCTGGGCCGAGGCGGAGGAACTGTCTCCCGAGTTGGAGGGCAAGCAGAGCGGGGGCATCGCGATGGGGCTGTGGCGGCCCGGCGTGCGGGGAGACTCGGGCCGCGTCTTCTACAGCACTAGCGGCAAGTCCGGCTCGCAGACGAAGCTCACCAATGACGACGCCAAACTGACTCCGCACACCAATCCCTCGGGCAACAACGCCTACAGGCCGACGGTGAACGCCTGGAACCCGGACCTCCTGGAACTGACCGTCGCGTGTCTCCAACCCGGTGACGACGCCGAGGCATGGGCCGCATTCGTCCACCAGCAGCGTTTCAGCGAGGACTACCGTGCCGGTCGCGAGGGGCTGGCTCTGCCCTTGATCCTCCATCTTGCGCGACTCGCGGACGATTACGCTCTGCCTCACGAGCTCGAGGAGGCCTTGGATCCGACGGAGCCGGAGGCTGCGGCCGCGCCGGACCATGCTCTGCCGGGCCAGCTGACCTTCGACCTCGACCTCGATGACGGGGATGAGGAGTGACCTGGGGGCTTGCGATTGGATCGGCGGGTGGACCACCGGAAGATGCTGGCGATGTGGAGTCCGGCCAGGTAGACCCCGCAACCGCAACGTGCGCAATTCCCGCGACGGACCCCCCGCCCTACCCCGTAGAGCAGACGACAGGAAGCTCGCAGGGAGGGGAACAGGACGTGGCAGGGCACAGGGGCAGGCGGGTCAGAGGTACGGCGGCCGCGGTGGCGGCGATGGCGGCGCTCACCGCGTCGCAGGCGCCGGGGGTGATCCCGGCGCGGGCCTCCGCACCGGCGCCCAGGCAGGCACCTGCCGAGCACGGACCGAGCGTGTCCGGCGATGCCCCGTACCGCACCGAGCTGCCCCCGCTGCGGACCGCGAAGCCCGCGGGCGGCGGGGCGGCAGCGGAGGTGGGCGGCGCGCTGCCGGCGAGCGTGTTCGCCGCCTATCGGCGGGCCGAGGACCGGCTCGCGCGTGAGGCGCCCGGCTGCCGGCTGCGCTGGCAGTTGCTGGCGGCGATCGGGCAGGTGGAGTCGGGGCAGGCGCGGGGCGGCAGGGTGACGTCGGACGGTACGACCGTGGCGCCGATCCTCGGGCCGCGGCTGGACGGCGTGGCCTTCGCGCTGATCCGGGACACCGACGGCGGTGTCCACGACGAGGACACGGCGTACGACCGTGCGGTCGGGCCGATGCAGTTCATCCCGTCGACCTGGGCCCGCTGGGGTGCGGACGGCAACGGCGACGGGCGAACCGATCCGAACAACGTCTTCGACGCGGCACTCGCCGCCGGACGGTACCTGTGCGCCGGCGGCCGGGACCTGTCCGTCCCCGCCCAGCTGGACCGGGCGATCCTCGGCTACAACCATTCGACGGCTTATCTGCGCACGGTCAGGGCCTGGTACACCTACTTCATGGAAGGGCACCGGGTGGTGCCGGACGTCCCCGCCGGGTCCTCCTCCGCGCGCCCGGAGCCGTCGCGGCCGGCCGCCACACCGAAGCCGTCACGGACACCCTCCGCCCGGCCGAGCGCCCCGCCCTCCCGTACCCCGTCGACCCCCGCCTCCCCGGCCCCGGCCGGAACCGGCCCGGCCACCGAACCCGAGAAGCCGGACGAGCCACAACTCCCCGCCCCCGGCCCGGACATGGAGCTCCCCGGCGAGAACCTGCTGCCCAGCGGCGCCCCACTCACCAGTAACAGCGCGGACTCGATGACCGTCTCCCCCTCCACAACCGCCGATACTCGACGGTAATGTCGCCCCCCGCCGGACAGCACGAGACCGGTGGGTGAGCGCGAAGGGGTCCTCATGGCGACGGACATGCCCGCAGAGACATCTGTGGAGATGCACGCGGCCGACGAGCGGTGGCGCCACATGTGGAGCCACCGTGAGCATTTGCTCAAGGTCGCCCGGCGCCGGTCGATGAGCCCGGAGGACGCCGAGGACGCGGTACATGAGGCGATGCTGCGCGCCGCCGAGCGGCCCGACCTGGACGAGGAACGGCTCGCGGCCTGGCTGACGACGGTGACGATGCGCCTGTGCGTCGACCGTTACCGGCAGGTGAACCGCGAGGCCGAGGTGCGGACCAGCCCGACGCTCATCGCCCCAGGTCCGGTGCCCGTCGAGGAGGCGGTGTGCGACCGGGCCGAGGCGAGGTGGCTGGCGGTGCGCAGTGGTGAGCTGCCCGCGCGGCAGGCCGAGGCGCTGCGGCTGAAGTCGGAGGACCTGGACGTCGGCCAGGTCGCCGTCCGGATGGGGCTGAGCTACCGGACCGTCGAGTCGCTGCTGGCCCGGGCCCGGCGGACGCTGCGGCAGTCGCTGGCCGCAACGCTCGGGTGCGCGCTGTTCGTGATCGGGTGGGGGCGGCCGCGCGGGGTCGGCAGGGCACAGGCCGTGGCGGTCGCCTCGACGGCGGCGTCCCTGGCGGTGGCGGGGTTCGTGCTGCCGTACGCCCTCGACGGCGGCGGAGGCGGTGGCGGTACGGCGCCTCGGCCCACGGTCGCCACGCCGGACGCGGAGACGCTGCGGCCGGACGGCGGAGGGGAGGGCCGTACGCCTCGGGGAGCTGAGCCCACGGCTGCCGCAGGCGCGCGCGGAGCGGCCGACGCTCCCGCCGGCGAATCGTTCCTCCCGCTGTCCGTGCCGTCGCTGCCGGAGGTCCCGGTCGTCGCGCAGGTCCCGGAGGTCCCGGTGTCGTCGCTGCCCGGGTTGTCCGCGCCGGACGTCCCGCAGGTGCCCGGCGTCCCCGACCTGAGCGTGGAGCCCTCCGCCGTACCGACGGACATGGTGGACGTGGCGGACACGGCCGTGCCGGAGTCCCCCGAGGCTTCCGACGCACCGTCCGTCGCACCGTCCATCTCGTTCACCGGACTTCCGGCGAGCCCGCTTCCGTAGCGCTGCCGGGAAACCCGCCCGGGCAGCAGCGCTGCCGGGAAACCCGCCCGGGCAGCGCTGCCCGGCAACCGTCCGCAAGCGCCGCCCGGTAGCGCCGCCCGGAAACCCGCCCGAAAAAAATCCGTCACACGAGCGACGGACGCCCAGCCCCTCCCCGTAGAGCAGATGTCAGAGCTGCTCCAGGGGCACTGCTCCACGGGCTGAAGGGTGGACCGGATGGGTGTCGAGATCTGTGTGGAAGGGCTGACCAAGTCCTTCGGTCACCAGGTCATCTGGCAGGACGTCTCGCTGACGCTGCCCGCCGGGGAGGTCTCGGTCATGCTCGGCCCCTCGGGCACGGGCAAGTCGGTGTTCCTCAAGACGCTCGTCGGACTGCTCAAGCCGGAGCGCGGCTCGATCACGATCCAGGGCCGGGACATCACCAAGCTCCGCGAGCACGACCTGTACGAGGTGCGCAAGCTCTTCGGCGTGCTGTTCCAGGACGGCGCGCTGTTCGGCTCGATGAACCTGTACGACAACATCGCCTTCCCGCTGCGCGAGCACACCCGTAAGTCCGAGAGCGAGATCCGGCGCATCGTGCTGGAGAAGATGGACATGGTCGGGCTGATCGGCGCCGAGGAAAAGCTGCCCGGCGAGATCTCCGGCGGGATGCGCAAGCGCGCCGGGCTGGCCCGGGCCCTCGTCCTGGACCCGGAGATCATCCTCTTCGATGAACCCGACTCGGGCCTCGACCCGGTCCGCGTCGCCTACCTCAACCAGCTCATCGTCGACCTCAACGCCCAGATCGACGCGACCTTCCTGATCGTCACGCACGACATCGCCTCCGCCCGCCAGGTGCCGGACAACATCGGGCTGCTGTTCCGGCGCGAGCTGGTGATGTTCGGGCCGCGCGCAGAGCTGCTGACCAGCGACGAGCCCGTCGTACGGCAGTTCCTGAACGGCCGGATGCAGGGCCCGATCGGCATGGCGGAGGAGAAGGACGCCGCGCAGGTCGAGCAGGAGCTCGCGCAGATCGACGACAGCGCGCGCGTGCAGGAGCTGACTCCCCGGCTGCTGCCGGGACCGGGCATCACCCGCCCGCCCCGCTGGCAGGCGATCGCACGGCGCGAGGCCCGGCTCCACCACAAGGAGGTGGCCGGCGCATGAGCCTGTCACCGGCCGGAGCGCTGCGGCACTCCGGCAGCCTCTTCGCGATGGCGCTGGACGTCGTCCGGACGATCCCCCGCCGGCCCTTCCAGGCACGGGAGTTCATCCAGCAGGCGTGGTTCGTCGCGAGCGTGACGATCCTGCCGACGGCCCTGGTCTCCATCCCGTTCGGGGCGGTCATCGCGCTCCAGATCGGCAGTCTGACCCGGCAGCTCGGCGCCCAGTCCTTCTCCGGGGCCGCCTCCGTGCTCGCCGTGCTGCGCGAGGCCTCGCCGATCGTCACCGCGTTGCTGATCGCGGGCGCCGGCGGCACGGCGATCTGCGCCGACCTCGGGGCGCGGAAGATCCGCGACGAGATCGACGCGATGCAGGTGCTGGGCATCGACCCCATCCACCGGCTGGTCGTTCCCCGCGTGCTGGCGTCGATGCTGGTGGCGGTGCTGCTGAACGGCCTGGTGTCGGTGGTCGGCGTGGCGGGCGGCTACTTCTTCAACGTCGTCCTCCAGAACGGCACTCCCGGCGCCTACCTGGCCTCCTTCACCACGCTCGCCCAGCTCTCCGACCTGTGGGCGGCCGAGGTCAAGGCGCTGGTGTTCGGTGCGATCGCCGGGATCGTCGCCTCCTACAAGGGGCTGACCGCCAAGGGCGGACCCAAGGGTGTGGGCGACGCGGTGAACCAGTCGGTGGTGATCACCTTCATGTTGCTGTTCGTGACGAACTTCGTGATGACCGCCGTGTACTTCCAAGTCGTTCCGCAGAGGGGCTGAGGCATGGCGCTGCTGAGTCGTCTGGAGGAGCTGGGTGCCCAGCTGTCCTTCTACGGGCGGTCGCTGGCCTGGACCGGCCGCACCCTGCGCCGCTACAAGAAGGAGATCCTGCGGTTGCTCGCCGAGGTGAGCTTCGGCCGGGGCGCGCTCGCCGTCGTGGGCGGCACGGTCGGCGTGATCGCCTTCCTGTCGTTCTTCACCGGCACGGAAGTGGGGTTGCAGGGGTACGCCGCGCTCAACCAGCTCGGCACCTCCAACTTCGTGGCGTTCCTCTCGGCGTACTTCAACACCCGTGAGATCGCCCCGCTGGTGGCCGGGCTCGCGCTCTCCGCGACGGTGGGCGCCGGTTTCACCGCCCAGCTGGGCGCGATGCGGATCAGCGAGGAGACCGACGCGCTCGAAGTGATGGGCGTGCCCTCCCTGCCGTTCCTGGTGACGACCCGGATGATCGCCGGGTTCGTCGCGGTGATCCCGCTGTACGTGATCGGCCTGCTGTCCTCGTACCTGGCGGCCCGCACCATCACCACCGGCTACTACGGGCAGTCCACGGGCACGTACGACCACTACTTCCAGCAGTACCTGCCACCGGTGGACGTCCTGTGGTCCTTCGGGAAGGTGCTGGTCTTCGCCGTCCTGATCATCCTGGTGCACTGCTTCTACGGCTACTACGCGAGCGGTGGCCCGGCGGGCGTCGGTGTCGCGGTGGGCCGCGCCGTGCGGACCTCGATCGTGGCGATCAACGTCCTGGACTTCTTCCTGTCGCTGGCGATCTGGGGCGCCAGCACGACCGTACGGATAGCGGGGTGAGCCGTCGTATGAGGGTGCTGAGACTGCGGTTGTACGGCGTCGTCTTCATCGCCGTGCTCGCGCTGCTGCTGTCCCTGTCCGTGGCCGTCTACCGGCAGGCGTTCACGCCGGTCGTGCGGATCACGCTGGAGGCCGACAGCCTCGGCAACCAGCTCGATCCGCGGGCCGACGTCAAGCTGCGCGGGCTGCTGGTCGGTGAGGTGCGCGAGGTGCGGGCCGACGGGACGAAGGCGACGCTCGACATCGCGCTCAAGCCGGAGCACGTCGTCCACATCCCGTCCGACGTGCACGCGCGCCTGCTGCCCAAGACGCTGTTCGGTGAGAAGTACGTCGACCTCGTCCCGCCCGAGCGCTCCGCGTCCTCTTCGGCTCGGCCCATCCGTGCCGGTGACGTCATCACCCAGGACCGCACCCGCGTCGGCATCGAGGTCCAGCAGCTGATGAACGACCTGCTGCCGCTGCTGCGGACCGTGCAGCCCGGCAAGCTCAACGCCACGCTCAACGCGTTCGCCACCGCCCTCGACGGCCGCGGCGACCGGATCGGCGAGAACCTCACGCGACTGGAGAGCTACCTGCGCCGCCTGAACCCGCATCTGCCGTCCCTCACCGAGGACATCGCACGTTTCGCCGAGGTCGCCGAGACGTACGGCGACGCGGCGCCCGACCTGATGGAGATCCTGCGCAACACCGTCACCACCAGCCGCACGATCGTCGATCAGAAGGACCGGCTGGCGGCGGCTCTGAAGTCCACGGCGACCGTCGCGGGCACCGCCGAGGACTTCCTCGACGCCAACGGCGACCGGCTGATCACCCTCGGCCAGGTCTCCCGTCCCACGCTGGCGCTGTTCGCCCGCTACTCCCCCCAGTACCCCTGCCTGCTGGCCGGCCTGGTCCGGCAGGAGAAGGCGTCCGAGGAGGCGTTCAAGGGCGGAAAGATGCACATCACGCTGGAGGTCGTACGGCCGCAGGGTGCGTACGAACCGGGTGAGGAACCGCGCTACGGCGAGCGGTCGGGCCCGAACTGCCGCGATCTGCCGCACCCTCCGGTGCCGGCGCCCGGCACCCACCTCAAGGACGGTTCCAAGGAGGCGAGTCCGGCCTCGGGCGGTCCGCTCGGCGTCTCCGCCACCCGGGCCGAGCAACGGGCCGTCGGCTCGCTCGTGGCACCGGTGCTGGGCGTGCCCGCGGACGAGGTGCCGCCGGTCGCGACGCTGCTGTTCGGGCCGATGGCGCGCGGGACGGCGGTGAGCGTCGCATGAGCACCACAGGAGCCCGGCAGACCGCCGCGCCGCTGATCAAGTTCGGCCTCTTCGCGCTGGTGACGGTGGTGGCGACGGCCCTGCTCGCCGCCACCATCGTGAACATCTCCTTCACCCCCGAGCACGAGTACCGCGCGGTCTTCAGCGACGTCACCGGCCTGGAGGAGGGCGACGACATCCGGGTGGCCGGAGTGCGGGTCGGCGAGGTCGAGGGCATCCGGATCAAGGAACGGACGCTGGCCGAGGTCACCTTCACGGCCAGCGAGGACCGGCCGCTGCTCACCAGCACGGGCGCCGTCATCCGCTACCGCAACCTGGTCGGGCAGCGGTACATCGCGCTGACCGAGGGCGCCGGCGACGGCACCCGGCTGCGCCCCGGCGGCACGATCCCGCTCGCGCGCACCCAGCCCGCCCTCGACCTGAACGCGCTGCTGAACGGCTTCAAGCCGCTGTTCGCCGCGCTCAGCCCGAAGGACGTCAACCAGCTCGCCACCGAGATCATCAAGACCCTCCAGGGGGAGGGCGGCACCGTCAACAGCCTGCTCACGCACACGGCGTCGCTCACCACGACGCTGGCCGGCCGGGACAAGCTGATCGGCTCGGTGATCGACAACCTCAACACGGTGCTGAAGACGCTCGACAAGCGCGGCGCCCGCTTCTCCGGACTTCTCAAGCAGTTGCGCCGGGTCATCTCGGGCCTGTCCGCCGACCGCAAGCCCATCGGGGAGTCGCTGGTGAGCATCGGCGATCTGACGGAGGCCACATCGGGCCTGCTGAAGGACGCGCGTCCGCCGCTGAAGGACGACATCGCGGAACTGACCGACCTCACCGGGACGCTGAACGACAACGAGAAGACCGTGGAGGGCGTGCTGAAGAGGCTGCCGAACAAGCTCAACGAGCTCACGGGGACGGCGTCCTACGGATCGTGGTTCAACTTCTACCTGTGCGACTTCGACGGCCGGATCGTGCTGCCGAAGACGAAAAAGGTGCTCACGCCCGAGATGCACGTGGCGAGGGCGAGGTGTGGGGCATGAGCCGCAAGCAGCGCCGCCCGGAGCCGCTGTTCAAGGTGCGGGTGGAACCGCCGAAGCTGCCGAGACTACGGCTGCCGGAGGTACGGCTCCTGCCCCGCCGCAAGCCGCGTCCGCAGCCGCTGGTCAAGGTCCGCGTCGACCCGCCGAAGCTGCCGGGGATCCGGCTCCGCCGTCCGCACCTCGGCCCCTTCCGCGAACGCAGTCCCATCGTCATCGGTGCCGTCGGACTCACCGTCCTGGCGCTGCTGACCGTGGCCGCGTTCAACGCGGACCGCCTGCCGGTGATCGGCGACGGCGAGACGTACAGTGCCGCCTTCGCGGAGGCGGGCGGTCTCAAACCGGGTGACGAGGTGCGGATCGCCGGGGTCAAGGTCGGCAAGGTCGAGGAGGTCGACCTGGACGGCGACCATGTCAAGGTCACCTTCAAGATCAAGGGCGAGCCGGGGTTCGGCACCGGGACCGGCGCGTCGATCCGGGTCAAGACGATCCTCGGCGCCAAGTACCTCGCCCTGCACCCCAGGGGCCGGGGCCAGTTGGAGCCCGGCAGCGAGATCCCGCTGAAGCGGACCGTCCCCGCCTACGACGTCGTGCAGGCGTTCAGCGATCTCACCACCACGACGGAGAAGGTCGACACCGACCGGCTGGCGAAGGCGCTGGACACCATCTCGACGACCTTCGAGGACTCACCCGCCGAAGTGCGGTCGTCCATCAAGGGCCTGTCGCGGATCTCCCGGACCGTGGCCTCGCGCGACAAGGCCCTCAAGGAGCTCCTCGACCACGCGAACGGCGTGACGGGTGTGCTCGCCGACCGGTCGGGCGACTTCACCGCCCTGGTCGAGGACGGCGACAAGCTGTTCAAGGAGATCAGCAAGCGGCGTACGGCGATCCACAAGCTGCTGAAGACCTCCGCCGCGCTCGGCATCCAGCTCTCCGGCCTGGTCCAGGACAACGAGAAGGAGATCGGGCCCGCGCTCAAGGGCCTCAACACCGTGGTGAAGATGCTCGAACGCAACCAGTCCAGCCTCGACCGGAGCATCGAGCTCCTGGCGCCCTATGTGCGGGTCTTTACCAACACCCTCGGCAACGGCCGCTGGTTCGACTCCTACGTCCAGAACCTGGTCGCCGCCCCGGTGGTCCCGCGAACGGGAGGCACGCAGTGAGCAACCGCTGGAGGAAGCGCCTGGCCCTGCTGACCGCCCTGGCCCTGGTCGCGACGCTCGCCTGCGTCCTGTGGCCGCGGTCCGAGCCGGCGAGCGTCACGGCGTACTTCCCGCGCACCGTCGGCATCTACCCCGGCTCGGACGTCCGCGTGCTGGGTGTGCGGATCGGCGAGGTCAAGAAGATCACGCCGGAGGGCGGCCGGGTGCGGGTGGAGCTGGAGTACGACGCGGACCGGAAGGTCCCGGCGGACGCGCAGGCCGCGATCATCAACTCCTCGGTGGTCAGCGATCGTTACGTGCAGCTGCTGCCGGTGTACCGGAGCGGCCCGGTACTGCGGGACGGGGACGAGATCCCCGAGTCGCGCACGGCCGTGCCGGTCGAACTGGACCGTGTCTTCGACAGCCTGCACACCACGGCCGAGGCGCTCGGCCCCGAGGGCGCCAACAAGGACGGCGCCCTGTCCCGGTTGCTCGGCGTCAGCGCCGACAACCTCGACGGCCAGGGCGAGAACCTGCACCAGACGGTGAAGGACCTCTCGGAGGCGGTCACGACCCTGTCCGACGGCCGCACGGACCTGTTCGGCACGGTCCGCAACCTCCAGGTGTTCACGGCTGCGCTGGCGGCGGACGACAAGAGCGTGCGGTCGTTCAACAGCAGCCTCGCCAAGGTCGCCGGGCAACTCGCGGGCGAGCGCAAGGACCTGGCGGCGGCGCTGAAACACCTCGGCACGGCGCTCGGTGACGTGTCCGCCTTCGTGAAGAAGAACAAGAAGTCGCTGACGTCGAACGTGGAGGGCCTGAGCAAGGTGACCAAGGTGCTCGTCACCCAACGGGCGGCGCTGGAGGAGCTGCTGGAGGTCGCGCCGACGGGCGTGTCGAACCTGCACAACGCCTACAACCCTTCCGCCGGCACCCTCGACACCCGCAACAACCCGGACCGTCCGCAGGATCCGGCCTCACTGCTGTGCTCGATCCTGAAGACGACCGGGGAGAAGACCGACTGCGGGGACCTGAGGGACCTCTTCGACTCCCTGCCCGAGGTGCCCCGGGGCACCTCGGGCGCCGGCACGGTCGACCGCACCCTCGGCGGAATCCTGGGGGCGAGCGCATGAGGCCCCTGCGCAAGAGCGGGGCCGTCGCGTGGACGGCCGTCGCAACGGTGCTCCTGTCCGGCTGTGAGTTCAACGGCTGGTACGACGTCCCGCTCCCCGGCGGAGCCGCCGCCGACGGCCGCGCCTACCACGTCACCGTCGAGTTCCGCGACGTTCTGGACCTGGTTCCGCAGTCGTCGGTCAAGGTCGACAACGTCACGGTGGGCGCGGTGGAGAAGGTGGAGCTGGAGGGGTGGCATGCCAGGGTCCGCCTCCGGGTCGCCGACTCGGTGAAGCTGCCCGCCAACGCCATCGCCGAGCTGCGGCAGACCAGCATGCTCGGCGAGAAGTACGTGGCGCTGTCCGGGCCGCCGGAGAGCGCACCGGCCGGCCGGCTCCGCGACGGTGATGTGATCCCGCTGTCCCGCAGCGGCCGCAACCCGGAGGTCGAGGAGGTGCTGTCCGCCCTGTCCGCCCTGCTCAACGGCGGTGGCGTCGCTCAGCTCAAGACGATCACCACGGAGCTGAACAAGGCCCTGGAAGGCCGGGAGAACCGGGTCAGGTCCCTGCTCAAGGAGCTCGACACCTTCATCGGCGGCCTGGACGATCAGCGCCAGGACATCGTCCGCGCGCTGAAGGCCGTGGACCGGCTGGCCAAACGGCTGGGCAAGGAGAAGACGACGATCGCCGAGGCCGTCGACACGATGCCGCCCGCCCTGAAGGTCCTGGCCGACCAGCGCCGCGACCTGACGAGGATGCTCACCGCCCTGTCCAAGCTGGGCAGAACCGGCACCAAGGTGGTCAACGCCTCGCACGGCGACACGGTCGCCAACCTCAAGCGGCTCCGGCCGATCCTGCAACAGCTCAACAAGGCGGGCAGCGACCTGCCCAACTCCCTGGAACTGCTCACCACCTACCCCTTCCCGCGCAACGTGGTGGACGCCATCAAGGGCGACTACGTCAACCTGCACGTCACGGCGGACCTCGATCTGGCCGGCGTCTACGGCAACCTGACGGACGAACCGGGCGGCGGAGGCGGCGGGGACAGCCGGGTGCCCGAGCTTCCCGAGCCCCCCGACCTGCCGGACGCACCGGATCTCCCGGACGTGCCGGACGTGCCGGGCGTGCCGAAGCCCACCGCGCTGCCGAGCGGTCCGACCGTGCCGTCGTCCCCGTCCGCCCCCTCGGGCGGCGACGGCCCGCTGTGCCCGCCGGTGTGCACCGCCGGCTACGGCCCCCAAGACCACCGGACCGAGGGCCACCGGACCGAGGGGATCAACCTCGAACTCGCCGAACTGATGCTGAAGGGGGTCCAGCCGTGATCACCCGTACGGTCAGGGCGCAACTGATCGCCTTCGCCACTCTCACCGCCGTGGGCGTGTCGTACGTCGGCGCCGAGTACACGGGCCTGGTGGACGAGGTCCTGGACCGCGGCTACACCGTGCGGGCCGAGTTCGCCGACTCCGGGGGCGTGTTCCCCGGTGCCGAGGTCACCTACCGCGGGGTGCCGGTGGGCAAGGTCAGCGCACTGCGCCTGGCCGGCCCGGACGGGGTCTCGGTCACGCTCGACATCGAGGACGGGGCGCCGCACATCCCGGCGGACACGCTGGCGGTGGTGGCGAACCGCTCGGCGGTGGGCGAGCAGTACGTCGATCTCCAGCCCCGGACCTCCCGCGGCCCGTACCTGCTGGAGGGCAGCACGATCCCGCGCGAGAGCACACGGGTGCCGCTGTCGACGACGGACATGGTGCTCAGCCTGGACCGCCTGGTGAACTCGGTCGGCAAGGACGACCTGCGGGTCACGGTCGACGAGTTGGGCAAGGCGTTCACCGGCACCGGACCCGACCTGGGCCGCCTGGTGGACTCGGGCAACACCCTGGTCGAGTCGGCGTCCGAGGCGCTGCCGGAGACCGTCGCCCTGATCGAGGACTCACGGAAGGTCCTGAAGACACAGGCCGACCAGGGCTCGTCGATCAAGTCGTTCGCGCGCGATCTGGCGGCGCTGTCAGCCCAGTTGAAGGCCAGTGACGGGGACCTGCGCAAGCTGATCGGAAACGCGCGGCCGGCGGCGCAGGAACTGAACTCGCTGCTGAAGTCGACCGGGCCGCAGCTGTCGGTCCTGCTGGCCAACCTGATCAGCGGCGGCCAGGTCACGCTGGCCCGCCTCCCCGGCGTGGAGCAGGCCCTCGTCACCTTCCCGCTGACGGTGGCGGGCAGCCACACGGTCGTCCCCGGCGACGGCACCACCCACTTCGGCCTGGTGCTGAACGCCGACGAACCACCGGCCTGCACCCAGGGGTACGGCACGGTACGCCGCGACCCGGCGGACACCGGCACACGCGAGGCGAACAGCGACGCCCGCTGCACGCTCCCGCGCGGCAGCGAGTCGTCGGTACGCGGCGCGCAGAACGCGCCGGGCGCGCCGACACCCGACGGCGGCGCGAACCAGGCGGCGCACGTCACCCCGTACGACCCGGAGACCGGCACCACGACCGGCCCGGACGGAAGGAACGTCGAGATCGGCTCGGCGGGCGGCCAGCAGGCCGTGTTCGGAAAGGAGTCGTGGCAATGGCTGCTCGTCGGCCCCATGGCATGAGGCAGGTAGGACCCCGGGTGATGGCGGCGGGACTCGTCGCGGCGACCGTCATCACCACAGCACTGGCGCTCTGGCTGGCCTTCGGAATCCACGAACAGCGCGAGACGGACCAACGGCGCCAGGGCATCCTGGCCGCGGCCCGCCAGTCGGCGCTGAACTTCACCTCCCTCGACTACCGGCACTACGACCGCGACAGCGCGAATGTCCTGGCGGGCGCGACCGGCGACTTCAAGAAGCAGTTCACCGCCCAGACGGAGCAGCTCACGAAGCTGGTGGCCCAGAACAAGTCCGTGTCGGAAGGCCAGGTCCTGGAGGCGGGCATCGTCCGCTCCGACGAGAACTCGGCCCGTGTGCTGGTGGTCGCCGACAGCAAGGTGACCAACACCGCCGTGCCCGGGGGAGAGGCGCGCACCTACCGGCTCCAGCTCGACCTCGTACACAAGGACGGCCGCTGGCTGACGTCCGACGTCGAGTTCGTCGGCTGATTCACGGGCCGATCCGCCGACACAAGCACCGACGAGGAGTACCACCATGCCGAAGACGACCAGCGGCCGCGCCCCCGCTCCCGGCACCCGCCGCACCATGACGGCGGCCGCCCGCGCGGCGGCGAAGCGCGCGGAGCGCGGCCACCGCGAAGCGGGGACCGTGACGGCCACCGACGAGGGGTCCCCGTGCCGGGCCGAGCGGCCGTTCACCGGACGCACCGTCCTCGTCGAGGCCCCGAAGGACGGCTGGGACGACCCTCCGGAGCCGTCGGCTCAGTCGTTCGAGGAGGACGGGCCGCAAGAGCGGAGCGAGCACGGTCCCACCGGGCGTCGCAGGCTGCTCACTTCGGTCCTGGCCGTCCTGCTCGTCGTCGGCCTGGTCGCGGTCGCCGCCCTGGGATGGCGGTACCGCGACGGCCGCCTGACGGAGACCGCCCGGACCGAGGCGCTCACGGCCGCGCGAAAGGCGGCGCCGGTCGTCCTGTCGTACGACTACCGTCACCTGGACAGGGACTTCTCGAAGGCCCGCGCCCACCTGACCGGCGACTTCCGCGACGAGTACGGCAAGACCACGAAGACCGTGGTCGCCCCGACGGCCGAGAAGTACCGAGGCGTGGTGAAGGCGAGGGTCGCCGCCCCCGGCTCCGCCGGCGCCCCGGCCGCCTCCGTCGTCTCGGCCTCTCCCGACAGGATCGTCGTCCTGCTCTTCGTCAACCAGGTCACCGAGAGCACCCAGGTGACGGGTTCCCGCCTGGACCAGAACCGGGTGCGGATGACGATGGAGCGCACGGGCGACGGGTGGAAGGTGAGCGCGGTGGACGCCTTGTGAAGGCAGGACCGGGCTTCCCGGGGTCATCTCGTCGGGGACCCGGTCGGTGTGGGCCCTGGCGGTGCGGGCGCTTGGCGGAAAGGTGAACGGGCTCTCGCGCGGTACCCGGTGATCAGAGCGACCGACGCGGAACGTCCGCCTCTGCCGGCCGCGCCGTGGACCGTCGTGCCACCCGGCCCAGGTGCCGTGCGAACACCTCTCGGGCCTCCGGCGTCAGCGTCCGCAACGCCACCAGTGCCGTGATGACCACATCGCACAGCTCCGCCTGCACGTCCTCCCACGAATGCGTGACCCCCTTGCGCGGGTTCTGCCCCGTCGCCCCGATCACCGCCTCCGAGACCTCGCCGACCTCCTCGGTCAGTTTCAGGATGCGCAGGAGTACGCCCTCGCGACCCTCGATCGGCCGGCTCTGGTCGAGCCACTCCCACAGGGCGTCGATGGCGGACCAGAGTTCATGGGCGGGCGACTGTTCGTTCATGGGGGCGCAGCCTGCCATGCCGGACCGACAGCGCCCCCGGCCCCGGCCGCCCCCTACTCCATGTACTCCTCCTCGAACAACGCCTCCTGTTCCCCCTCCTTCGCCTTCCGCAGCCGCCTCGCCCTGGCGCCCACCACCGCCGCCGTGCCCGCCGCCGTCGCCGCGAAGGCCGCCGGGATCATCCAGCTTCGGTTCACCGCGTGGCCGAGCAGATGGTCGACGGAGAGGCGGCCCGGGCCGGTGACGGCCAGGCCCGCGGCCGTGAGGCCCAAGGTCGCCGCGTACTCGTAGCCGCCGCCCTGGTTGAAGAAGCCGTTGGGGGCGTGCACGGCCGCCGCGCCCGCCATCGCCCCGGCCGCCGCCGCCCCCGCGGCCGGCGTGGCCAGGCCCAGGGCCAGCAGCGTGCCGCCGCCCGTTTCCGCGAGGCCCGCCGCCGTCGCGCTCGCCTTGCCGGGGGCGTAGCCGACGGATTCCATGAACTGGCCGGTGCCCTCGATGCCGTGTCCGCCGAACCAGCCGAACAGCTTCTGCGCGCCGTGGGCCGCCAGCACACCGCCCGCCCCCAGCCGGAGCAGCAGCAGACCCAGATCACGTCGGTCGTTACGCCTCACGTCGTCTCCCGGAGCAGGCAGCAGGAATGGAGGAGCTCATCTCGTCGCCTGTCCACGGTCGCACCCCTCGCACCCGGCGACACCCGGCGGGCCCGTCCGCCGACGCCGTTCGGGTGGCACCGGTGGCGTGGGGCGGGGGCCGGTACGAGTCTGGCCCGTATGACGATTCAGACCACGCGCCTCAGCGATCCGGCCGTCCGGGCCTTCGTGACCGCCGTGAACAACCACGACCGCGAGAGCTTCATGGAGCTCCTCGCGCCGGGCGCGACCATGACGGACGACGGCTCCGACCGTGACCTCGCCGACTGGGTGGACCGGGAGATCTTCTCCTCCCACGGCCACATGGAGGTCGACAACGAGTCCAACGGCGGCCGTTCCCTCCTCGCCCGCTACAGCAACGACACCTGGGGCGAGATGCGCACCCGGTGGAGTTTCCAGGTGGACGAGGACGGCAGGATCACGCGCTTCGAGACCGGGCAGGCCTGAGGCCCCCCGGCGTCCCGCGGGGGCTTGTCCTTCGACACCGGCCTCTGGTCCCTTGGCCGGTCACCCCGCCTCGGCCCTCGATGTGAGCGGCAGTCGTTCCACGCGCACCGGTGCGTACTCCGCGGTCCCTCGCGGAATCCACCCCCACCCGGTGCCGTGGAACGACTGCCGCCTCCCCCCTGGATGTGGCCGACGGGAGCTCTCTGCTCCAAGTGTGAAGCTTTCGTGTAGGAGAGTTGAGCATAATTCCCCTACCGGCCGCAATGGGGCGGAGGTTCCTATTCCGTTTGTGCAGGTTGACGAGTTGACGAACTTGCCGCGCGCTCAGCCGCGTCCGACGTACGGCATCGCCGTCGCCAGTACGGTCGCGAACTGCACGTTCGCCTCCAGCGGCAGTTCGGCCATGTGCCGCACCGTGCGGGCCACGTCCGCGACGTCCATCACCGGTTCCGGGGCGACTTCCCCGTTTGCCTGCAGCGCTCCCGTCTGCATACGGGACGTCATGTCGGTGGCCGCGTTGCCGATGTCGATCTGCCCCACCGCGATCCCGTACGGCCGGCCGTCCAGGGAGAGGGACTTCGTCAGGCCCGTCAGGGCGTGCTTGGTCGCCGTGTAGGCCACCGAGTGCGGACGGGGCGTGTGCGCGGAGATCGAGCCGTTGTTGATGATCCGGCCGCCCTGCGGATCCTGCTCCTTCATCTGCCGGTACGCCGCCTGCGCGCACAGGAACGCCCCGTTGAGGTTGGTGTCCACCACGTGCCGCCAGGCCTCGTAGGGCAGTTCCTCGACCGGCACGCCGCCGGGCCCGAACGTGCCCGCGTTGTTGAACAGCAGGTCGACCCGGCCGAAGCGCTCGACGGTGGCGGCGAACAGGGCGTTCACGTCCTCGGGGCGTGAGACGTCCGTGCGTACCGCCACAGACGCGGCCCCGGGTGCCAGCGCCGCCGTCTCCTCCAGGGTCTCCGCGCGCCGGCCCGCCAGCGCCACCGACCAGCCCGTGCGCAGCAGTTCCACGGCGACCGCCCGGCCGATGCCGGAACCCGCCCCGGTCACCACCGCGATCGCATTGTCCTTGGCATTCATGGGCCCGCAGCGTACGGGAGCGCGCCCGTCGCCCCGGCGGGACGAGGGCGTCAGACGGGCGTGAGTTCCGGCTCGCCCGTCTCGCCGGGGTAGCGGACCCCGACACGGTCCCGGATCGCGTCGAGCGTGCGCATCACGGCGAGCGTGCCGTCGAGCGGGACCAGCGGGGACTCGGTCTCCCCGGCCCGCAGGGCCCGCATCACCTCGAGCGCCTCGTGACGCATGCTGTTGCGCGGCCCGTCCGCCGGGTCGGCCGTGAACTCCTCGGCGTCCCGGCCGTCCCGGTGCAGGACGAAACGGTCCGGGAAGAAGAAGCCGTTCGGGACGTCGATCCGGCCCTCGGAGCCGGTGACCGAAGCGGAGGTCGCCGTACCGCCCACGAGGGAGCAGTGCACCGAACCGAGCGCGCCGCTGTCGAACGAGAGCACCGCCGCCGTCTGGAGGTCGACACCCTCCTCGGAGAGCACCGCCCGCGCCGCGACGTCCGACGGCTCCCCGAGCAGCAGCTGCGCGAACGACACCGGGTACACGCCGAGGTCGAGCAGCGCGCCGCCGCCCAGCCGCGGGTTGCGCAGCCGGTGCGAGGGCGGGAAGGGGCCGGCCAGCCCGAAGTCGGCCTGGACGCTGCGCACCTCGCCGATCGCCCCGTCGTCGACGAGCGCCTTGAGCCGCCGGACCAGCGGGTTGCAGTACATCCACATCGCCTCCATCAGGAAGCGCCCGTGCTCCCGCGCCAGCGCGACGAGTTCCTCCGCCTCGCGCACGTTCAGCGTGAAGGGCTTCTCGCACAGCACGTTCCGCCCGGCCGCCAGACACAGCCCGGCCGCGGCCCGGTGGGCGGTGTGCGGGGTGGCGACGTAGACGACATCGATGTCCTCGTCCTGCGCGAGCGCGTTCCAGTCGCCGTAGGCCCGGGGTGTCCCGAAGCGCTCCGCGAACGCCTTCGCCGACTCCGGCGACCGCGACGCCACGGCCACGACCTCCGCGTCCGGCAGGTCGATCAGATCCGCGGTGAACGCCGCCGCGATCCCCCCGGTCGCCAGGATCCCCCACCGCACCGTGTCCGCCGTCATACCGCCCCGCCTCCACCTCGCGACCCCGAGCATGCGTACGAGCTGAGAGCATAGGTGGCGATCGACTCGGAGAGGGAGGGACTCATGCCCGAGGGTGGGGGGTCCATATCGAGGACCGCGCAGGAGGCCGCAGCCGGGACGGAGCGGCCCGGCCGCACACCGCACCGCCGCACCGGGCTCCTGGTCACCTTCCTGCTCGGAAGCCTGACCGCCGTGCCCCCGCTGGCGATGGACATGTACCTCCCGTCCCTGCCGCAGGTCACCCGTTCCCTGCACGCGCCCGCCGCGACCGTCCAGCTCACGCTCACCGCCTGCCTGGCCGGCATGGCGCTCGGGCAGTTGGTGGTCGGGCCGATGAGCGACCGCTGGGGACGCCGCCGCCCGCTGCTCGCCGGACTCGCGGTCTTCGTCGTCGCCACCGTCCTGTGCGCGCTCGCGCCCACCGTGGAGCTGCTGGTGGCCTTCCGGCTGGCCCAGGGCCTCGCGGGCGCCGCCGCCATCGTCATCGCCCGGGCCGTCGTCCGCGACCTCTACGACGGCATGGCCATGGCCCGCTTCTTCTCCACCCTCATGCTGATCTCCGGCGTCGCCCCGATCGTGGCGCCGCTCATCGGCGGGCAGGTCCTGCGCGTCACGGACTGGCGGGGCGTGTTCGTCGTCCTCACCGCCATCGGCGTGCTGATCGGGGTGCTGGTCTGGACGAGGCTGCCCGAGACGCTGGAACCCGCCGAGCGGCACAGCGGCGGCGTCGGCGAGGCCCTGCGCGCGATGCGCGGCCTGCTCGCCGACCGCGCCTTCGCCGGCTACATGCTCACCGGCGGCTTCGCCTTCGCCGCGCTCTTCGCCTACATCTCCGCGTCCCCGTTCGTCATCCAGGAGATCTACGGCGCCTCCCCGCAGACGTTCAGCCTGCTGTTCGGCGTCAACTCGGTCGGACTGGTCCTCGTCGGCCAGATCAACGGCAAGATCCTGGTCGGCCGGGTCAGCCTGGACCGGGTGCTGGGCGTCGGCCTCGCGACCGTCATCACCGCCGCGACCGCGCTGCTGCTGATGTCCCTCGGCGTCTTCGGCGAGGCCGGTCTGGTGCCCGTCGCCGCCGCGCTGTTCGTGCTCATGTCCGCGATGGGCGTCACCCTGCCCAACACCCAGGCCCTCGCCCTGATGCGCACCAAGCACGCGGCCGGCTCCGCGTCGGCCCTGCTCGGCACCACCTCCTTCCTCATCGGCGCGATCGCCTCCCCGCTCGTCGGCATCGCCGGTGAGGACACCGCCCTCCCGATGGCCGTCGTCCAACTGGCCGCCGCACTGGTGGCACTGGCCTGCTTCATGGGAATGTGCCGACCCTGGAAGAAGGAGAGCAGCCGTTCGAGCGCGGAGGGAGCAGTCAGCTGAGCGCACCGAGACTGCGCGACGGCACGCCGGAGCGGGCCGGACTCGACCCCGGGGAACTGCGTCACCTCGTCCGGGAGGTCCACGTCCTCACCACCGGGCAGCGCCCCTGGGCCCCAGGTGCGGTCCTGGTCGTCGGGCGCGGCCCGGTGATCGCGGTGGAGGAGGCGGCGGGCTGGGCCGTCCGCTACGCGGCCTACGACCCCGAGGCCGACGCCGGGGTGGAGCTGCCTGCCGGGGAACGGGTCCCCATGACCGTCGGCACGCCCTTCGACCTGGCGTCCCTCACCAAACTGTTCACGTCCGTGGCCGCCGTGCAGCAGATCGAGCGGGGCACACTCGGCATCGACGCGAAGGTCGGGGCGTACCTGCCCGATTTCACGGCGGCCGCCCGGCACGGCATCACCGTACGGCAGCTGCTCACGCACACTTCCGGGCTGCGGCCCGAACTCCCGCTGTACGACTGCCCCGACGACGCGCAGCGGCTGGCGATGCTCCAGGCGGAGCCGCCGGTGGGGGCGCCGGGCACGTACTCCTACTCCGACCTGAACATGCTGCTCCTGCAGCACGTCCTGGAACGCGTCAGCGGCCGCACGCTCGACGTCCTCTTCCGGGACGGGATCACCCGGCCGCTGGGCATGACGGCGACGGACTTCGGGCCGTGTCCGGGCGCCGCGGCGACGGAGGACCAGCGGCGGCCCTGGGCCAAGGCGGACCGGGGGATGCTGCGGGGCGAGGTCCACGACGAGAACGCCTGGGCGCTCGGGGGCGTGGCCGGCCACGCGGGGCTGTTCTCCACCGGCCGGGACCTCGCGGTGTTCTGCCGGACCCTCCTCGCCGGCGGCTCGTACGGCCCCGCCCGCATCCTCGGCCCCGACTTCGTCGAACTGCTCTTCACCCCGCCCGGCCTCGGGTTCTCCCTCGACCAGCCCTGGTTCATGGGCGACCTGGCGGGCCGCGGCGCGGCGGGCCACACCGGCTTCACGGGCACGTCCCTCGTCCTGGACCCGGCCACGGACACGTTCCTGATCCTCCTCACCAACGCCGTCCACCCACGCCGCCGCCGCCCGGACAGCGCACCCAGGGCGGCAGCGGCGTCACGGGTGGCGCGAGCGGTGCGGTGAAGTCCGGGGCGGGGCCGGGACCAGGGGAGAAGGTGAGGGGCCCGGGGGCGTGACCGGGCCCTCGGCGGGTGACGGGCGGGCGGGAACACCGCCCGGCCGTCCCGAGCGGCTCGTGTGTGGAACGCGGCACCGGACCGCGCACACCGCCCTCCAGAACGCGCGCCGCCCGACGTCCTGCGCCCGCCTCGTAGAATCGCCGGGTGAACGCCCCCGCACCCCCGGCCGAAAACCTCCGTGCCGCCCTCGCCGGTCTGCTCGACGGGCTGCCGCCGCGGCAGGCCGCGCAGGCCGTGGAGCGGCTGATCAGCAACTACCGGGGAGCCACCCCGACCGACACCCCCATCCTCCGGGACCGGGCCGACGTCGCCGCCTACGCCGCCTACCGGATGCCCGCGACCTTCGAGGCCGTGCGCGCCGCGCTGGAGGCGTTCGCCGAGGCCGCGCCCGCGTGGGTGCCCGGCGGCCACACCGACCTCGGCGGCGGCACCGGTGCCGCCGCCTGGGCCGTGAGCGCGGTCTGGGGCGGGCGGCGGCCCGTCACCGTGCTCGACTGGGCGGAACCCGCGCTCGCCCTGGGACGCGAGATCGCCGCGGCCAACCCGGAGCTGAAGGACGTCCGCTGGCAGCGCTCGCGGATCGGAGCGGCCCTCACCCTGGAGAGCACGGACCTCGTCACCGTCTCCTACGTCCTCAACGAGCTGACCACCGCCGACCGCACCGCCCTCGTCGACGCCGCCGCGGCCGCCGCACAGGCCGTCGTGATCGTCGAGCCGGGCACACCCGACGGCTACACCCGTCTCATCGAGGCCCGGGACCGGCTGATCAGCGCCGGCTTCCGGATCGCCGCCCCCTGCCCGCACAGCGCCGCCTGCCCCATCGCCCCCGGCACCGACTGGTGCCACTTCTCCGCCCGGGTCAGCCGCTCCTCCCTGCACCGCCAGGTCAAGGGCGGCTCCCTCGCGTACGAGGACGAGAAGTTCGCCTACGTGGCAGCCGCCCGCTTCCCCGTCGAACCGGCACCCGCCCGGGTCGTCCGGCGCCCCCAGATCCGCAAGGGCCAGGTGCTCCTCGACCTGTGCGAGAGCGAACCGTCCCTGCGCCGCGCCACCGTCACCAAACGCCACGGCGACCTGTACAAGGCCGCCCGGGACGCCGACTGGGGAGACCCCTGGCCGCCCTCGTGACCCAGGCCCTAGCCCCGCCCCGCCCAGCGGACCAGTGCGTCCTCCGCCCAGGCCCGGTCGGCGGGGCGCAGGTCCGCGAGGTCGGCGCCGTGGTTCCCGCCCGGTACCCACAGCAGCCGTGAGTCCGGCCCTCCGGGGCGGAAGTGCTCGGCGACCGCGGGGTCCTGGGTGCCGTTGACGAACAGCAGCCTGCTGCCGCGCCGCCGTACCCAGCGGTCGATGTCGGGCATGGCGGCCCGGTCGAAGCGCAGGGGGACGTCCCGGGGGACGAAGCTGCGTGCCTCGGTGGCACCCGGATGGCGGAGCAGGTCCGCGAGGTGGGCGGTGGGGAGGCCGCCGTACCCCAGCTGCGTGCCGATCTGGTACCAGTACGGGATGTAGTTGCGGGCCGAGGTGTCGGCGTACAGCGCCAGGCCCGTCGTGTCGTCCAGCCACGTGTACAGCTCGCCGTCCGGCGCCCCGGGGCGGGGGATCGCGGCGACGTCGGCCGGGGTGCCGCGCTGCCAGAACATGAACGGCACCCGCAGGACGGCGATCTCGAGTGCCTTGTCGGCGCTGCCGACGAGCCGGAAGGTGTCGCCGGTGGCGGCCGCCCAGGCCTCGTAGCGGGCGGCCAGTTCGGCCCGGCGCAGCAGGATCGCCCGCTGGACCGCTTCGAGCGCCTCCCGGGCCGCGGGGGTGCCGACCGTCGCCAGGAAGCGGAGGTACGCGGAGTCGTCGCGGTCGTCGACGTTGTTCGGGGCCGAGTGGACCAGTGTGCCGTTCACGTCGTGGGGATGGAAACGGCGGTGGTAGACGGCCGCCATGCCGCCCTTGCTGCTGCCGGTGGAGATCCACGCGCCGGGGTAGAGCCGGCGGAACAGCCGGACGGCGCGGTGGTGGTCGTCGGCGGCCTGGCGGACGGTGAGGTGGGTGTAGCCGGGCTCCGCGGGGCGTGAGGTCCCGAAGTAGCGGTGTTCGACCTGGAGTTGGTTCGCGCCCAGCAGCACCGCCGCCTCGGTGCGGCGTGGGGTGAGGACCGCGTGGTAGCCGGTGCTGAACAGCACGATGGGGCGGTCGGCGGCGGTGTGGAGCAGGGTGAGGCGCTGTTCGAAGGTGCCGGCGGCCGGGTTCGTGTGGTCGACCGGCTGTCGCAGGCCCAGCACGAAGTGCCGGTACCCCGGTTCGGCGTCGTGCCGCTCCTCGATCAGGCGCAGCCCGGGCAGGGCCCGCAGCGCGTCGGCCACGTCGGCGTCCCCCTCACGGGCCGGGGCCGCCGCCCGCGCGAGCGGGGCCGTCGCGGCGGCGAGACCCACCGCCGGGACGGCCGTGACCGCCGAGCTGAGCAACCGTCGTCTGGTCCATACGGTCATGAGCCGAGTCCTCCCGGGGTGTCCGTGGGGTGGATGTCCGTCGTCGCCTGCCGCGACCGTCCCAGTACATCCGCCGGACCGCCCGGGAGGATCCCGCGCGCGGGGGTGCGCTCTCCCTCGCGCGGGGGAGGCTCACGAGCCCTCGCCGGTCGTGCCCTCCTTCTGCTGCCGGTTCTCCTGAAGCTTGCGCAGCAGTTCGCGTTTCTGGGCCTGCGGGTCGAGACCGCCGCCGATCCGGCCGCCCCGGCCGTCGCCGCGCAGCGCCCTGCGGCCGAGGTTCCTGCGCGATCCGCCGACACCCAGCATGTTTCCGGCTCCGCCTCGGGTCATCCCGGGCTCCTTCCGTCGCCACTGTCGCGACGAGACGGTTCGTCTCGTGCTCGTCGCTCCACTGTCCGCGAGACGCTCCGTCTTGTCAACTGATAAATTCGGCCCATGGCCGTCCAGAAGTCCACCCAGCCCGCCCCCGGCAAGCCCGCCCCCGACTCCACCCGGCGCAGCGAGAAGTCCCGCCGCGCCATCTATGACGCCGCCCTCGCCCTCGTCGTCGAGGTCGGCTACCCGAAGACCACCATCGAGGGCATCGCCGCCCGCGCCGGCGTCGGCAAGCAGACGATCTACCGCTGGTGGTCGTCCAAGGCGGACGTCCTGATGGAGGCCTTCCTCGACCTGGCCGAGCGGTCCACGGACCAGGCCGCCCCCCAGCCGTACACCTTCCCGGACACCGGCGACATCGCCGCCGACCTCAAGGTCGTCCTGCGCGCCACCGTCGACGAACTGCGCGACCCGACGTTCGAGGCGCCCTCGCGTGCGCTGGCCGCCGAAGGCGTCGTCAACGAGCAGCTCGGGCGCGAACTCGTGGCCAAGCTCATGCAGCCCTCACTCGACCTCTACATCCACCGGCTGCGCGCCGCCCAGGACGCCGGCCAGGTGCGGCCCGACATCGACCCGCGCATCGCCCTGGAGTTCTTCATCTCGCCGCTCGCCCAGCGCTGGCTCCAGCACACCGGACCGATCTCCCACGAGTACACCGACACCCTCGTCGACTACGCCCTTCACGGCCTGGCCCCGCGCTGAGCGGCCCGGGCCAGACGCCCCGGCGCGTCCGTGATCACGCCGTCGCAGCCCAGCGCCAGCACCCGGTCCCGCTGCGCGTCCGTCACCACGGTGTGCGCCCACACCCGCGCGATCCCCGAGCGCACCGCCCGCACCAGATCCGCGTTCCGCGCCCGGTGGTCCACGTCCAGCAGATCCACGTACGACCGCCAGCGCTCCGGGCGGTCCGTGCGCAGCTGCTGCGCCGAGCGCCACAACTGCGAGAGCAGGCCGAGGTTGTGGACGCGCCGGGCCACCTCGGGGTCGTTGGAGTTCACGAACACCGAGCGGGTCAGGCCGCGGGCCCGGATCAGCTCGGCCAGCCGGTCGAGACTGCGCGGGTCCTTGGCCTCCATCATCAGCACGATCCGCCCGCCGAAACGATCCAGCACCTCGGCGACCGTCGGCGGCCGCTCCGGCCGCCAGCTCCCCGGGAGCCGGTCCTTCGGGCGCAGCCGTACGCCCTGCCACTCCCGGGCGTCCAGACCGCCCACCGTGCCGCCCAGGTAGGTGGTGCGGTTCAGGGTCTCGTCGTGGAACACCACCGGCGTGCCGTCGCGCAGCAGCCGCGTGTCGAAGTCCAGCACCTGCGCCGTGCCGCGCTCATAGGCGGCCGTAAGCCCCGCCATGCTGTTCTCGGGGACCTCACGGGCGCCGCCGCGGTGCGCGACGTACGTGACCCGGGGCAGGGCCGCCGCGGTCAGGGGGCCCGTGCCCCACTCCAGCGGGGCCGGGGCGCGGCCGCCCGGTCCCGTCAGGGCCAGCGAGACCACGGACGCCACAGAGGCCAGACCCGACAACGCGATCCTTGTGACCATGGTGATCACGGTAGGTCGCCATGTCATGGCAAAGCAGGCAATGACACCCGATCACGGTGGACAGCGGGGCACGCTCCCGTCGGGCACCCCGTGTGCGATGCGTCCGTCCTGTCCCGGATGTGGGCACTGGCCCCCCGGTGCGCGGGAAGATGGGACGATGAGGCATGCTGTTCCGCACGACGGCGAGGCGAGGGGATAGATGAGCGCGGAGTTCGGCGGCCGGACCGGCCTGCAGGGCAAACTCACCCGCTGGCTGCGCGCCGGGCGCCGGCCGAAGGAGACCGCCGGGGACGGCGGCCGTGAGGCCCTGCTGCTCGCCGCCGCCGACGCGGGACTGCCCCTCGCGCCCGCCGCCCACCCGGCCGGCTACCGCTGCTCCTGCGAGCGGGTCGGCTGTCCCACCCCCGCCCGGCATCCGGTGTCCTTCGCCTGGCAGACGCAGTCGACCACCGACCGCGGCCAGATCGAGCGCTGGGCCCGCCACCAGCCGCAGGCCAACTTCATCACCGCGACCGGCATGGTGCACGACGTCCTCGACGTGCCCCTCGATGCCGGTCGCGACGCGTTGGAGCGGCTGCTCGCGGCCGGTGTCGAGGTCGGGCCGGTCGCCGAGAGCGACGACGGCCGCCTGCTGTTCTTCACGCTCACCCGGGGCACGCCCGAGGACGAGGACGAGTGGTGGCCGTGCGAACTGGACTGCCACCCCGAGACGATGGACGAGCACCCCGGGCTGCGCTGGCACTGCCGGGGCTCCTACGTCCTGATGCCGCCGGCGCGGCTGCCCGGTGAGGAGCGGGGGGTGCGGTGGGTGCGCGGGCCCGAGCACGCGCTGCCGGATCCGCTGAGCCTGCTGGAGGTGCTCACCGAGGTGTGCGGGCGGTACGCGGACGACGACGCCGGCCGGGCCGCCGGGGCGGGCTGGCCGCTGCGGCACTGAAGCCGGCCGGCGGCCGGCTAGTGCGGGCCTGCCCGGCCTACGAGCCCTTTGCCGACGTCAGCCCCTGGATCCTGCCCAGGATCGTCACCTTGCCCGGGCCCTTGGGGTCCAGTGCCACCTCGTTGGAGACGAACTCCATCGTGAGGGACTGCTTGATCTCGCCCTTCGTCAGGGCCAGGACGTCCTTGTTGGGGGCCGGGACGGACGTGCCCGCGTAGGCGGTCTGCTTCTCGTAGTGCCGGGTCGTGAAGAACACCAGTGCCCCGCCGTCCGTCGTGCGCAGCGCCAGCGGTGCGTAGTCGCCGTTCGTCAGCGGCTCGTCGATGTACTGGGTGACCATGCCCGGCTTCTTGCCGTTCTTCTCGCGCAGGGCGCGCCACCGGTTGGTGTGGACGCCGTCCGTGAAGGTCTCTCCGCCGCTCTTGAGGTACGTCGTGTACGACCGGCTCAGGTCGCCGGGGGCGGTGGCCAGGCCGGTGGAGTCGACCGGGACGGACTCGGCCCAGCCGTCGGCGTCCTTCTTGAACTGCGGGACCTTGCCCGGGGCGACGAGTGTCAGGTACGCCACCTGGAAGGGGTCGTCCAGGCTGCTGCGGGTGAAGACCAGCAGCCAGCGGGCGGTGCCGCCCTTGTTGCCGGCCGCGTCGGCGACGAACCAGCGGGGCCAGCCGGCCTTCTTGGGGATCGTGAACTTCGCGTCCGTCAGTTCCAGCGGGGTGTGGCGGGGGTTGCCGTCCGGGTTGTTCGCCTTCCCGGCCTTGAGGCGGGCCGAGTCGATGTCGGCGAGGGCGCCCGTGGTGTGGCCGGCGTCCAGGGTGCCGTCGTAGGCCTTGTCGGCCTCGTTGTACGCGGTCGTGAACTCCTGGAGGGCCTTGGCGGCTTCGGCGCGGGTCGTGGACGGGAGGACCTCCCGTTCGCCGTGCACGACGACGCATCCACTGGCCGTCAGCGACAAAGCGGTCACCGAGGTTGCTATGAGGGCGCTCCGGGCGGGCCTGCGGAGCGTTCGAGGGTCGCGATCCCTGCTCATCGGGTACCTTCACCTTCCCCTTTCCGGAGGCGAACCCTACCGGGTGCCTCCGGCGGTTGGGCCGGGGGTGGGGCTGAGGCCGGGGGTGCTTCCGGCTGCCGCCGGGTTGCGGGCCCACCCGGCCCGGTGCCGTCACACCTTGTCGCGTACCGGGGCCGGTGTCGTCGTCCGGGCGGGTGCCAGGAACAGGGCCAGGGTCGGGACCAAGTACAGGAGCCAGACCGCGACTTGGAGCGTGGTGGGGTCGGGCTGGAAGTTGAAGACACCCTTGAGGAGCGTGCCGTACCAGCTGTCCGGCGGGATCGTGCCGGAGATGTCGAAGGCCTTGTCGGTGAGGCCGGGCAGGAAGTCGGCCTCCTGGAGGTCGTGGAAGCCGTAGGCGAGGACGCCGGCCGCGACGACCACCAGCATGCCGCCGGTCCACGTGAAGAACTTCGCCAGGTTGATGCGCAGCGCGCCCCGGTAGAACAGCCAGCCCAGCAGGACCGCCGTGAGGAGGCCCAGGGCGACGCCCAGCAGGGGACGCGGGGTGCCGTCGCTCGCCGCGTGGACCGAGGCCCACACGAACAGGGCCGTCTCCAGGCCCTCCCGGCCCACCGCGAGGAACGCCGTGGCGACCAGTGCGCCGGTGCCCATCGCGAGGGCGGCGTCGAGCCGGCCGTGCAGTTCCGACTTCAGGTGCCGGGCCGTGCGGCGCATCCAGAACACCATCCACGTCACCAGGCCGACCGCGAGGATGGAGAGGGACCCGCCCAGGGCCTCCTGGGCCTGGAACGTCAGTTCCTGGGAGCCGAATTCGAGGGCGCAGCCGAAGCCGAACGCGAGGGCGATCGCGACGGCTATCCCGGCCCAGATCGGCTTCAGGGCGTCCCTGCGGCCGGTCTTGACGAGGTAGGCGATGAGGATGCAGACGACGAGGCTCGCCTCCAGGCCCTCGCGCAGACCGATCAGGTAGTTGGAGAACATCGGGTCTACGCCTCCTTGGAGAACAGCGTGCGGCCCCACCAGTCGTCCTTGTCACGGACGCCCGGCGGGACGGCGAAGAGGGCCGAACCCACGTGCTGGATGTACTCGTTGAGCGCGTCCACGGCCAGGCTGCGCTGAATGGGGATGAAGCCCTTGCGGACGTCACGCTGGAACGCCAGGAAGAACAGACCCGCGTCCAGGCGGCCGAGGCCGTCCGTACCGTCGGTGAAGGAGTAGCCCCGGCGCAGGATCGTCGCCCCGTGGTTGCTGTCGGGGTGTGCGAGCCGGACGTGGGCGTCGGGCTTCATCGCCTTCAGGAACGGCTCGTCGCGCTCCTTGGCCTTGCCGACCGGGGCGCCCTCGCCCTTGTCGCGGCCGAAGATGTCCTCCTGCTCCTGCAGCGAGGTGCGGTCCCAGGTCTCGATGTGCATGCGGATGCGGCGGGCGACCAGGTAGGAGCCGCCCTCCATCCAGGACGGGCCGTCCTTGCCGTCCACCCAGACGAACTTCTTCAGGCGGTCCGTCTCCGTGCCCGCGATGTTGCGGGTGCCGTCCTTGAAGCCCATCAGGTTGCGCGGTGTCTGCGCCTCGGGCGTGGTGGAGGAGGTCTTGCCGAAGCCGAGCTGCGACCACTTGATGACGACCTTGCCGAAGCCGATGCGCGCCAGGTTGCGGACGGCGTGCACCGCGACCTGGGGGTCGTCGGCGCAGGCCTGGATGCACAGGTCGCCGCCGCTGCGGTTCTTGTCCAGGTTGTCGCCCGCGAACTTCGGCAGGTCGACCAGGGCCTCCGGGCGGCGGTCCGCGAGGCCGAACTTCTCGAACAGCGACGGGCCGAAGCCGATCGTGAGGGTCAGACGGGAGGGCTTCAGGCCCAGCGCCTCGCCGGTGTCGTCCGGGGGAGCCTCGGCCAGGCCGCCGTAGGCGCCCTCGCCGACCGCGTGTCCGGCCGTCATGCGCCGGGCCGCCTCGGTCCAGTCCTTCAGCAGCTGGACGAAGGCCTCACGGTCGTCGGTCGTCACGTCGAACGCGGCGAAGTGCAGGCGGTCCTGGACCGGGGTGGCGATGCCCGCCTGGTGGGGGCCGTGGAAGGCGATCGCCGAGCCGGCCGACGGTGCGGCGTCGTCCTCGGTGCGGGCCATCGCCACCGCGCCGCCCGCCGCGGCCGCGCCGAGCGCCAGGCCGGCGCCGCCCCAGCCGAGCAGGGAACGGCGGCTGGGGGAGGGGGAGTTGCTGTCCGTCATCGTTACTTCACCACCGCTGCGGCGAGCTTCGACAGCGGCTCCGCCAAGGCGTTGACCGCGTCGGAGAGCTCCTTGCGGTCGGCCTTGCCGACCTTGTCGTACGAGGTGAAGTCGTACGACGTCGGGTTCGGGCGGTACTGGTCGAGCAGCTTGTCCAGGGCCGCGAACTGCTCGTCGAGTTCGGTGACGAGAGCCGCGTCGTTCTCCTTGGCGACCGGCTTCAGCAGGTCGTAGGACTTCTGCGCGCCCTCGACGTTGGCCTTGAAGTCGACCAGGTCGGTGTGCGAGTAGCGCTCCTCCTCGCCGGTGACCTTGCCGGTGGCGACCTCGTCGAGGAGTTCCTTGGCGCCGTTGGCCATGGAGGTGGGGGTGATCTCGGCCTTGCCGACCCGGTTCTGCCAGTCCTTCAGGTCCTTGATCAGCAGGCCGGCGAGGTCCTTCTCGCGGGTGCCGATCTTCTTGTCCTGCCAGAGGGCCTTCTCCAGGCGGTGCCAGCCCGTCCAGTCGGTGGCCGGGTCCTGGCCGTCCTCCAGGCCGTCCTCGCGGACGTCGACCTTGGGGTCGATGTCGCCGAACGACTCGGCGACCGGCTCGGTTCGCTCCCAGCCGATGCGCGAGGGGGCGTAGGCCTTCTTCGCCGCCTCCAGGTCGCCGTCCTGGACGGCCTTCGCGAACGCCTCGGCCTCCGGCAGGGTCTCGTCGGCCTGCGCTTGCACGTAGGCGCGGTAGGCGGCGACGGCCTTGTCCAGGCGCGGGTCGCGCTGGACGGCCTTGCCGCCGGTGGCCCTGACGGACTGGCGGATGCCGTCACCCTTCATGCCGGGCTTGCAGGCGATCTGGTAGTCGCCCGCCTTCACCTCGGCGGTGACCCGCTGCTTGGTGCCGGGGCCTATGTTCTCCCGCTCGGTGACCACGCGGTCGTCGGGGAAGAGCACGTAGACCTCGGTGACCTTGGAGCCCTTGTTCTCGACGGCCAGCTCCACGTGCCCGGCCGGGAACTCCTTCTTCGACACCTGGCACTTGTCGTCGGTCGCCGTCACGTTGATCACGTGGTCGTCGTCCTTGCCGTCGCTCTTCGCGGTGCAGCCGGTGACGGCGGCCAGGGCCGCCGCGGCGACGAGGACGGCGGAAGCGGGACGAGCGGGTCGCATGTGGGCTCCAGGAGAGAGGAAGGTGAGGCTCACCTAAGGACAGCTCATAAGGATGGCCTAGGTGGCTCAAAATCGCCCCCATGATTTGGTAAAGGGAAGGTCAAAGGTCGCGTTTCGGTGTGCCACCGGCATACGCCTCCGCCCGGCAGCGGAACGGCGGCCTCATGGACCCCGCCCGCCCCGGCGATGTTTGAATTCCCTCGTGACTGACTACGACGTGCTGCGCGTCTTCTGCGGGCCGAACGGTGGGTACGGCAACGAGCTCGGGGTCGTGCGCGAAGGGTCCGTGATGCCCGAGCGGGACGAACGGCAGGCGTTCGCCGCGAAGGTCGGGTTCAGCGAGACGGTGTTCGTCGACGACCCCGAGCGCGGGGTGATCGACATCTACACGCCCACGCTGCGGCTGCCCTTCGCCGGGCACCCCTGTGTCGGCACGGCCTGGCTGCTCGACGTGCCCGAGCTGGTCACCCCCGCCGGCGTGACCGGGGCCCGGCAGGACGGGGAGTTCTGCTGGATCGAGGCGCGGGCGGAGTGGGTGCCGCCGCGGACGCTGCGGCAGTACGGCAGCGCCGCCGAGGTCGACGACCTGGCCGTGCCGCCGCCGGGGGAGTGGGTGTACGCCTGGGCGTGGGAGGACGAGCCCGCCGGGCGGATCCGGGCCCGGGCCTTCCCCGGCCGGGGCGACGGCATCGACGAGGACGAGGCGACCGGGGCCGCCGCCCTGCTGCTCACCGACCGGCTGGGCCGGGCCCTCAACATCACGCAGGGGGCCGGGTCCCAGATCCTCACCGCCCCCCAGCCGGGCGGGTGGACCGAGGTCGGCGGCCGGGTGCGTCTGGAGCGCTGAGCCGGGCGGCGCGCGCCCCTCGGGTGGGACATCGCGGCACTCCGCGCCGTCGTCGTCGGCGGAGGCGGCACCCGGGGCCTCTCGTCGCGAGCGAGGGAGCCCCGCCCGTTCACGCCGTCAGGGGGAACTCCTCGCCCAGCGCCTCGAACATCCCGTTGTTCAGCCCGTAGGCCCGCTTGCACTCGGCCACGGTCCGCTGCCGCTCCAGTTCGTCGCCGGGCAGCGCGTCCAGCAGCTCGCAGTAGGTCCGCTTGAAGGCGGCCGGGTTGGGGATCTCCTCGAAGACGTAGAAGCGGACACCGGCGCCCTTCTTCGGGAAACCCCACGTCTTCTCGGCCGTGTCCCGGATGATCTGCCCGCCGGAGAGGTCGCCCATGTAGCGGGTGTAGTGGTGGGCGACGTACCCGGCCGGCCAGCTGCGGGCGCACACGCCGATCCGCTCCGCGTACTCCAGGGTGGCCGGCAGCGCACTGACCGTCGTCCGCCAGCCGGGGCCGCGCAGATGCTCCAGGTCCCGCTCCAGCGCCGCCACGCGGAACAGCTCCGGGCGGACGAAGGGGCCGGCCACCGGGTCCGCGGCCAGGTGCCGGGCGCCGGACTCCAGCGCCCCGTACACGAACCACAGCTGCTCCGTGTAGCGCGCGAACGCTTCCACCCCCAGTTTGCGCCCCAGCAGGTCGCCGATGAAGGACGAGCCCCTGACCTCCTCGTGCTGCTCGCGGGAAGCCGTCCGAAGAAGCGTCGAGAAGGATTCCATGGGCCCACTTTTCCCGACGGGCTGTCGGTAAAAACCCCACGCCGAAAACAAGGGCGGCCCGCCCTCGAAGGAGAGCGGGCCGTGCGGGAGCGTGCCTGGGTGCGGCTACGGGAGGGTGAGGATCTCCGCACCCGAGTCCGTGACCACCAGCGTGTGCTCGAACTGGGCCGTTCGCTTCCGGTCCTTCGTGACGACCGTCCAGCCGTCGTCCCACATGTCGTACTCGTGGGTGCCGAGCGTCAGCATCGGCTCGATCGTGAAGGTCATGCCGGGCTGGATGACCGTCGTCGCGTGCGGGCTGTCGTAGTGCGGGATGATCAGGCCCGAGTGGAAGGACGAGTTGATGCCGTGCCCGGTGAAGTCCCGGACCACCCCGTAGCCGAAGCGCTTGGCGTACGACTCGATGACCCGCCCGATGATGTTGATCTGCCGGCCCGGCTTGACCGCCTTGATCGCCCGCTCCAGCGACTCCCGGGTCCGCTCGACCAGCAGCCGCGACTCCTCGTCGACGTCACCCACCAGGTAGGTGGCGTTGTTGTCGCCGTGCACCCCGCCGATGTACGCCGTCACGTCGAGGTTGACGATGTCGCCGTCGCGCAGGACCGTCGAGTCCGGGATGCCGTGGCAGATGACCTCGTTGACGCTCGTGCACAGCGACTTCGGGAAGCCGCGATAGCCCAGCGTCGAGGGGTAGGCGCCGTGGTCGCACATGTACTCGTGCGCCACCTTGTCCAGCTCGTCCGTGGTCACCCCGGGCGCGATCAGCCTCGCCGCCTCCGCCATCGCCCGGGCCGCGATCCGGCCGGCGACCCGCATCGCCTCGATCGTCTCGGGCGTCTGCACCTCCGGTCCGGTGTACGGCGTCGGCGCGGGCTTGCCGACGTACTCGGGGCGGCGGATGTTTCCGGGCACGGAACGGATGGGGGACAGCTCCCCCGGTACGAGCAGCGACTGGCCAGACATGCCAGCGAGTCTAACCAGCGGCCATGGGGGAACATGACGATGGCGAGAGGAGCTGGTCATGGCCCTGTTCAAGAAGCGCACGGTCGGCAAACCGGGTGAGTGGTACTACTGCCTGGAGCACAAGAAGGTCGAAGAGGGGCCGGAGTGCCCCAACAAGGACCGGTTCGGGCCGTACGCCTCCCGCACGGAGGCCGAACACGCGATGGCGACCGCCCGCGAGCGCAACCTCCAGTGGGAGAACGATCCCAAGTGGCACGACGCTCCGGCGGGCAGCCGGGACGAGGAGAGCTGATCGCCACGGATGCCCCGGGCCGCGACCGTGCGGCCCGGGGCATCCGTGGCGTCCGGGAGCCTGCGTTCACGACCGAACGGCCCGGTGTCACCAGCGGGCCGGTGGCGGGGCCGTCAGGTGCTCCGCCAGCCGCGCCACCCGGTCCCGCAGCCGGCGCCGCCCCCGCGGGGTCGGCAGGAAGTTCTCCCCGGCCGCCGCGCTGACCAGGTGCTGCACCGTGTCGAGGTCCAGTTCCGAGCCGTCGGGGACGGCCAGGGTCTCGTGCGCCATGGACGGCAGCTCGCCCTCGCCCGGGCCGAGGGCCAGGACCGTCGCTCCCGCGCGCCGGGCGTCGGACACCCGTTCCAGGAGTGGCGCCGCGGGCCCCTCGGGGGCGACCACCAGCAGCGTCTCGCCGCGCCGGGCCGCCTCCAGCCGGCCCAGGCCGACCGCCAGATGCGCCGGATCGGAGGGACGCGCGTCGTGCCGTACCAGCGTCGGGGCCAGCTCCGGCGTGCCCGACCACGCGGCCTCGTCCACCAGATGCGCGGCCAGGTGCCACGGCTCGTACTCCCGCGTGCCGACGAGCAGCAGTCCGCCGCCGTGTGACACCGCCGAGCCGCGCAGCGCCCCGGCGAACCGCCGTGTGGCCCCCAGCCACTCCGTCCCGGCGAGCACTTCCCGCAGCAGCGCGACCCGTACCGCATCCATGGGACCGCATCCTGCCCCGCGCGCTCCCCGGTGACGCGGGGTTCGCCGCGCGTTCGCCCGGCCCGGGGAGGCCGACCGGTCACCTGTGCCGCCGTCGAACGACCGGCCGATCCCGGCGCGGCGGCGCGGTCGTAGAGTCGGGGCCATGACCTCTACCGACAGTGCTGCCACCGACAACGCCCAGAAGGCGCCCGCAAAGGACCCCTGGGACCTGCCCGACGTCTCCGGACTCGTGGTCGGGGTGCTCGGCGGAACCGGGCCGCAGGGCAAGGGCCTGGCCTACCGGCTCGCCAAGGCCGGCCAGAAGGTGATCATCGGCTCGCGGGCGGCCGAGCGCGCGCAGGCCGCCGCGGAGGAACTCGGCCACGGAGTCGAGGGCGCCGACAACGCCGAGACCGCGCGCCGCAGCGACATCGTGATCGTCGCCGTGCCGTGGGACGGCCACGGCAAGACCCTCGAGTCCCTGCGCGAGGAACTGGCCGGCAAGCTCGTCGTCGACTGCGTCAACCCGCTCGGCTTCGACAAGAAGGGCGCCTACGCCCTCAAGCCGGAGGAGGGCAGCGCCGCCGAGCAGGCCGCCGCCCTGCTGCCGGACTCCCGGGTCACGGCCGCCTTCCACCACCTGTCGGCCGTCCTGCTCCAGGACCCGGAGATCGACGCGATCGACACCGATGTGATGGTGCTCGGCGAGGTCCGGGCGGACGTGGAGATCGTCCAGGCCCTGGCCGGCCGCATCCCCGGCATGCGCGGCGTCTTCGCCGGACGGCTGCGCAACGCCCACCAGGTGGAGTCGCTGGTGGCCAACCTGATCTCCGTGAACCGCCGGTACAAGGCGCACGCGGGACTCCGCGTCACCGACGTGTGAGCCGCTGAGACACATGGGGGACACTGGACGGCACCAGCAGTGCCAGCAGTGTCCCCCTGACAGGAGCCGACCCTCATGCCCCGCCTCGCCGTCTACGCCCTGATCGTCTGCGTCCTCTCCGTGGCCGCAGCCGTGGTCTCCTTCGTGCGCGGAAGCTTCCTGGGGGTCGTCTGGGTGCTGCTCGCCGGGCTGTCGTCGAACATGGCCTGGTACTACCTCAAGCGCGCCAAGGCGCAGAGGTCGGCCACGCCCTGACCGTTTCCGTCACGGTGCCGCCTGGCAGAACTCGTTCGAACCCTGCCAGAAGCGGTACAGCTCCTGACCGCAGTACGTCTCGAAGTCGCTGATCCCGAGAGACTTCAGGATCGTGTCGATCACGTCGAAGAAGACGCCGTTGACCGCCGGCAGCCACAGCAGCGCGAACACGAACAGCAGGCCGAACGGCGCGAACGGCTCCACCTGGCGCCGGATGTTGTACGACAGCCAGGGCTCGATCACGCCGTAGCCGTCCAGGCCCGGCACCGGCAGGAAGTTCAGCAGCGCGGCCGTCACCTGGAGCAGCGCGAGGAAGGCGAGGGCGAACCGGAAGTCGTCCGGCACGCCGTCCAGCGCGCCCAGCCAGAACGGGGCGGTGCAGACCACGGCGAACAGCACGTTCGTCAGCGGGCCCGCCGCCGAGATCAGGCTGTGCTTCCAGCGGCCCCGGATCCGTCCCCGCTCGATGAACACGGCACCGCCGGGCAGGCCGATGCCGCCCATGATCACGAAGATCACCGGGAGCACGATGCTGAGCAGCGCGTGCGTGTACTTCAGCGGGTTCAGGGTCAGATAGCCCTTCGCGCCGACCGAGATGTCGCCGCTGTGCAGGGCGGTGCGCGCGTGCGCGTACTCGTGCAGGCACAGGGAGACGATCCACGCCGCCGTCACGAACAGGAACACGGCGACGCCGGGCTGCTCGGCGAAGCCGGTCCAGGTCGCCCATCCCGTGACCGCCGTCACGGCGAGGATCCCGACGAACACGGAACTGATCCGCCGCTCGCTGTGGCGGGTGGTGGCGGTGGTCATGGGGCTCCCTGCACTCGTCGACACGGGGTGGGACGGCCCGACGGTACCGGGCGCAGGTGAAAAACGTCTCGCGCGGGGCGGCCGGTTCCGGGGAGGGTGGGGGAATGGGGCTGTGGCACGTGATCTACGAGGACTGGCAGATGGAGTGCTGCGGCACGCCGTTCTCGGTGGGGGACGAGGTGAGTTGGCCCCTGCTCCTGGAGGCCGCCGACCAGGTGTTCGGCGGCGGCTGGCACGACCAGCTCAGCAAGGTGTGCGGGCCGGTGGAGGACGTCGGCGGCGTCCGGGTCGTGCGGGAGGAGACCGACCTCACGGTCGCCCTGGGAGCGGACCCCGACGACGAGGAGGACCGGCGGCCGGAGCAGGGTGACCGGATCCGGTCGGTCGGGCTGCTGTCCGTCGAGCGGCACGGCGCGCGGTGGCACGAGGCCGGCGGCCGGGTGCGGGCCGTGCAGGTGCTCACGCAGGCCTACGCGGAGACCGCGCCCGGCTCGCGCACGTGGGAGCCGGTGCCGGGGGAACGGCGGCTGCGCCTGGTGGAGCGGTGCCCGAAGTGGTTCAGCGACGGGCCCGAGGAACAGGGGCGGCAGTGGAGGGAGTCGGGCGTGGTGGTGACCCTGGAGGTGCCTGGCACGGACTCCTGGCTCTCCCACGCCCTGCGCGAGGCCCGGGGCATCCCGCACCGGGGAGCCGCGCCCGGCACGGAGACGGAGGGTCTGCCCGCGGCGGAACTGGCGCTCCTGCTGGAGAAACTGAGCACGGCGGCGACCCCGCCGAAACACCGCGACCGGCCCAGGCGCCGACATGGGTGAACACGGTGGTCCCCCTTCTCCCGTCGGCCCTGTCGGCCTCACCGGCCGGGTCGCCCGCCCCCGTAGACCGGTCAGTGGTCGCCCGTCATCTACGCCGGAACACGGTGGTCCCCCTTCTCCCGTCGGCCCTGTCGGCCTCACCGGCCGGGTCGCCCGCCCCCGTAGACCGGTCAGTGGTCGCCCGTCGCCTACGCCGGAACACGGTGGCGCCCTCGTTCCCGTCGGTCCTGTCGGCCTCACCGGCCCGGCCCCGCACCCACAGGCCGGTCGACGGCGCCCGCTGCACACCCCCACCAGCCGTCGCCGCGGCGTGGGGCCGTCGTGACCGGCCTCATGCCACCGGAGACAATGGACCCCGTGCGCTACCGCATCCTCGGCACCACGCAAGCGCTCCGCAGTGACGGGACGGCCGTCCCGGTCGGCGGGGCGCGGTTGCGTGCGCTGCTGACCGTGCTCGCGCTGCGGGCCGGACGGACCGTGCCCGCGGCACTGCTCGTCGACGAGGTGTGGGGCGGGCAGCCGCCCGCCGACGCGCCGGGGGCGCTGCAAGCACTGGTCGGACGGCTGCGCAGGGCGCTCGGCGCCGACGCGGTCGCCTCCGTCGAGGGCGGGTACCGGCTCACCGCCGCGCCCGACGACGTCGACCTGCACCGGTTCGAGCGGCTGGCCGGCGAGGGGCTGCGGACGCTGGCGGACGGCGACCCCGCCAAGGCGGCCGAGGTCCTCGACGACGCCCTCGCCCTCTGGCACGGCCCGGTCCTCGCCGACCTGCCCGACCGCACCGCCGAGGCGGCCCGCCGGGATACCCGCCGCCTGGACGTGCTGCGCGCCCGTCACACCGCCGCCCTCGCCCTCGGCAAGGCCGAGCAGTCCCTGCCGGAACTGACCGCCCTGTGCGACATCCACCCCCTGGACGAGCCCCTCCAGACCCTGCGTCTGCGCGCCCTGCGGGACGCCGGCCGTACGGCGGAGGCGCTGGACGCCTACGAGGACGTGCGGCGCCTCCTCGCCGACCGTCTCGGCGCCGACCCGGGGCCGGAACTGCGCTCCCTGCACGCGGAGTTGCTCCGTCTCGGCGACACTCCCGCGCCTTCGCCCGCCGCCCGGAGGCGCAGCGGCCCCGCCGGGAACCTCCGTGCCCGCCTCACCTCGTTCATCGGCCGGGAGAGCGACATCGAGACCATCCGCGGGGACCTCGCGGCGGCCCGGCTGGTCACCCTGCTGGGGCCCGGCGGAGCCGGGAAGACCCGCCTGTCGCAGGAGGCCGCCGAGTCCGTGCGCGAGGCCATGCCCGGCGGCGTGTGGCTGGCCGAACTCGCCCCGGTCGACGACCCCGACGCCGTCCCCGAGGCCGTGCTCACCGCCCTCGGCGCCCGCGAGACCGTGCTGTACGGCGCCGGTGCCGACGGCATCCGCGCCGCCGTCGCCGACCGGCTGGACGACCCCGTCGAGCGGCTCGCCGAGCACTGCTCCCGGCCCCGCATGCTGCTGATCCTCGACAACTGTGAGCACGTCGCCGACGCCGCCGCCCGCCTCGCCGAGGAGCTGCTGGCGCGCTGCCCCGACCTCACCGTCCTGGCCACCAGCCGTGAACCCCTCGGCGTACCGGGGGAGTTGCTGCGCCCGGTGGAGCCGCTTCCCGAGCCGGTCGCGCTGCGGCTGCTCGCCGACCGGGGCGCGGCGGCCCGGCCCGGCTTCCGGACCGAGGAGGACCCGGGGGCGTGCGCCGAGATCTGCCGGCGTCTCGACGGCCTGCCGCTGGCCATCGAACTCGCCGCCGCCCGCCTGCGGATGCTCACCCCCCGCCAGATCGCCGACCGGCTCGACGACCGCTTCCGTCTCCTCACCTCCGGCAACCGCACCGTCCTGCCCCGTCAGCAGACCCTCAGAGCCGTCGTCGACTGGTCCTGGGACCTGCTCGACGAGGACGAACGGGACGTCCTGCGGCGGCTGTCGGTGTTCGCCGGCGGCTGCGACCTGCCCGCCGCCGAGGCCGTGTGCGGACCGACCGCCCTGGAGGCGCTCGGCTCCCTCGTCGACCGCTCCCTGGTCGTGGCCGCCCCGCCCCGCGAGTCCGCCGACGGGGAGATGCGCTACCGGCTCCTGGAGACCGTCGCCGAGTACGCCGCCGAACGGCTGGACGAGTCCGGGCAGCGCGCCGCCGCCGAGCGCGCCCACCTGACGTACTTCCGCGAACTCGCCCGCACCACCGACCCGTTGCTGCGCGGCCGGGACCAGCTCACCGCCATCCGCCGGCTGGAGCGCGAGTACGAGAACCTGCGCACCGCGCTGCGCCACGCCGTCGTCCTGCGCGACGAGCAGGAGGCGCTGTGCCTGGCGCTGTCCCTCGTCTGGTACTGGCAGATGCGCGACCTGCGCATCGAGGCCCGCAACTGGTGCGGCGAGGTCATGGCGCTCGGCCCGGACCCCTTCACCGAGCCCGTCCGCCCCGCCGCCGCGGTGTGGCAGCGCTGCACCGACGCCCCGCCCCCGATGACCGGCGAGGTCCTGCGGGAGGCCCGGCGCGGTATCCACCTGGCCCATCTGGCCTGCATGGACACCGAGCTGGACGCCTGGCAGAACGACCGGTCCCAGCAGAAGCTGCGGACCATCGCCGCCACGTACGAGCCCGGCCTGCCGCAGAACTGCCGCATGCCCGGCCTGCTCTGGTTCTTCGCCGTGATGCTGACCGGCGACATGGACCGGCTGCGCGTGATCATCGACGCGTCCATCCGCACCTGCCGGCAGACCCCGGGCTTCGACTGGGAGCTGGCCTCCGGCCTCCAGATGCGGGCCAACTTCCTCGCCAACCGCTCCGACTGGGCGGGCGACGCCGCCCGTGACGCCGACGAGGCGCTGGAGATCCACCGGCGCCTCGGCGACGCCTGGGGCACCGCCGAGGCGCTCTCCGCCCGTGCCGAGGCCCACGAACGCAAGGGCCACTACGCCCTGGCCGCCGCCGACTACGAGGCGGCCATCGCGCACGCCGAGCAGCTGGGCGCCCGCGCCCAGGCGGCGGTGCTCAGCGCCCGGCTGGGCAGCGCGCTGCTGGAAGCGGGTGAGGGCGAACGCGGTGAGCGGCTGCTGCGCGAGGTGATCGCCCAGCGCGAGGACTCGCACAGCGAGGCCATGCCCGCCGCCCGGCTGTTCCTCGCGGGGCGGCTCGGCATGACGGGCCGTGTCACCGAGGCGCGCGAGCAACTGCGGCGGCTGCGCCAGGACTTCCGTATCGCCCACTTCATCGTCTTCGACACGTTCATCCTGGCGACCGAGGCATGGCTGGACGCCGTGGAGGGACGGTACGAGGACTGCCTGGAGCGGATCCGCAAAGGGATCGAGCGGGCCACCGACCCGCTGTCCGAGGCCATCGCGCCCCATATGCGCTCGGGCTACCTGGTCATCGGAGCCTGGGCGCTGGCCGCCTCCGACGGCGGGCGGCGCGCCGCGGACGCGGCCCGTTGCCTGGGCGCCTTCGACGCCCTGCTGCCGCCCGGCCATGTCTCCCAGTCGCAGGAGCGCGAGACTCGCGAGCAGGCGGAGCGGCACACCAGGGCGTTGCTGGGCGACCAGGCGTACGAGACCGCGTACGCCGAGGGCGGCGGCCTGTCCATCGAGGAGGCCACCGCCCTGCTCTGACGCGGATCGGCCAGGTCCGGCCCGGTCAGCTCTTGGTCCGGAACTTGTGGATCGCGACGGGCGCCATCACCGCCGTGATGGCCACCGACCAGCCGAGCGTCACCCACAGGTCGTGGGCGACCGGCCCGCCCACCATCAGTCCGCGCGCGGCGTCCGCGAGCGTGGACAGCGGGTTGTAGTCGGTGAAGGTCTGCAGCCAGCCCGGCATCGACGTCGTCGGTGCGAAGATCGACGAGCCGAACTGGAGCGGGAACAGCACCAGGAAGCCCATCGCCTGAACGGACTGGGCGTTCTTCATCATCACGCCCAGGGTGAGGAACACCCACATGATCGACGAGGCGAACGCGGTGGACAGGGCCACGGCCGCGAACAGCCCGGGCCAGTCGGTGATGTCGTACCCGACCGCCACGGCGACGATCATCAGCACGGCGGTCGCGAACAGCATCCGCAGCAGTTCCACGGAGATCTTCGCGAACAGGACCGAGCCGCGCCCGATGGGCAGGGACCGGAAGCGGTCCATGACACCGGAGTTGAAGTCCTGGCTGAAGCCGGTGCCGACGCCCTGGGACAGCGTCATGCTCATCATCGCGATCATGCCGGGGATCACGTACTGCACGTAGCGGTCCTGCCCGCCGCCCAGCGCCTGCCCGATCGAGCCGCCGAAGACGAACACGAACAGCAGGGTGAAGATGACCGGCATCAGCAGCGCGTCGGCCATCGACTCCGGGTCCTGGCGGATCCACAGCAGGTTGCGGCGGACGAGGGCACCGGTGTGCCGCAGGTGCCCGCGCAGCGAGATGCGCGCGTCGTCGGTGGTCGCCGGGCTGGGAAGGGTGGTGGCGCTCATACGGCGACCTCCTCGCGGTCCTGGGTGGGCGTGGTGTCCTGCGGGGCACCGGCACGGTGGCCGGTGAGGGACAGGAACACCTCGTCCAGGCTGGGCAGTTCGGTGGTGACTGCGGCGAGCGTGATGCCGCGGGCCGTGACGGCGCCGACGGCGGCGGTCAGCTGCTCGTCGCTGAGGATCGGGACGAGGAGGGTGCCGGAGTCGGTGTCCACGGTGGTGGCCGCGAGTCCGGTGATGCCGAGATCGTCGAGGTGCGCGGCGAGCGGCCGCAGGTGGAGGGCGTCGGCCGGCCGGATCCGCAGGGTCCGCCCGCCGACCTTGGCCTTGAGCTCCTCGATGCCGCCGCCCGCGACGACTTTGCCCTTGTCCACGACCGTGAGCTCGGAGGCGAGCTGCTCGGCCTCCTCCATGTACTGCGTGGTCAGCAGGACGGTCACACCGTCGCCGACCATGGCCTTGACCTCGTCCCACACCTCGTTGCGGGTGCGCGGGTCGAGCCCGGTGGTCGGTTCGTCGAGGAACAGCACGTCGGGCCGCCCGATCATGGAGGCCGCCAGGTCGAGGCGGCGTCGCATGCCACCGGAGTAGGTGCTCGCGGGCCGCTTGGCGGCCTCGGTCAGGGAGAACCGCTCCAGCAGCTCGTCGGCCCGCGCGCGTGCCTCCTTGCGGGGCAGGTCGAGCAGCCGGCCGATCATGTACAGGTTCTCCCAGCCGGGCAGCTTCTCGTCGACGGAGGCGTACTGGCCGGTGAGCCCTATCACCCGCCGCAGCTGCCGCGGCTGCCGTACGACGTCGTACCCGGCCACCGTGGCCTGCCCCGCGTCGGGCGCGAGCAGTGTGGACAGGATCCGCACGAGGGTGGTCTTCCCGGCCCCGTTCGGCCCGAGCACCCCCATCACGGTGCCTTCCCGCACGTCCAGGTCGACCCCGTCCAGGGCCTTGGTCTCCCCGTAGTGCTTCACCAGCCCCCGCACGGTGACAGCGGCGCCGCCGGTTCGTGTGTCGATTCGCGTCATGACACAGACGCTCCCAGGCCCCACCGACAAATCACCGACAAGCCGCCGACAGCCCTCCGACGTACAACGCAACCGTCCGATGACGCACATGGCCACCGTTGATTGAGGAACCCCGACGGCGAGCAACCACCTCCGCGAGAACGGCGCCGGCTCAGGCGCGAAAAAGGACAGCCCGTCGGCTGGGGGAAGGCCGACGGGCTGTCGTGGTACCGCTGTGGCTCTCTAGTGGACGGAGTTCTCCTCCTGCGGGAACGTTCCGCCGACGACCTCGTCCGCGAACGCCTTCACCGCGTCGCCCATGACCTCACGCAGGTTGGCGTACTGCTTCACGAACTTCGGCACCCGCCCGCCGGTCAGGCCCAGCATGTCGGTCCACACCAGCACCTGCGCGTCGGTCTCGGGGCCCGCCCCGATGCCGACGGTCGGGATGTGCAGCACCCGCGTCACCTCGGCGGCCAGCTCCGCGGGAACCAGCTCCAGCACCACCGCGAACGCACCCGCGTCCTGCACGGCCTTCGCGTCCCGCAGCAGCTGCTGTGCGGCCTCCTCGCCCCGCCCCTGCACGCGGTAGCCCATGGCGTTGACCGACTGCGGGGTCAGCCCGATGTGGGCCATGACCGGGATGCCGGACTCGACGAGCAGCCGGATCTGCTCGTGTGACCGCTCGCCCCCCTCCAGCTTCACGGCCTGCACGCCCGCCTCCTTCACCAGCCGGGTCGCCGAGCGCAGCGCCTGCACCGGACCCTCCTGGTAGGAGCCGAAGGGCAGGTCGCCGACGATCAGGGCCCGGGAGGTGCCCCGTACGACCGCCGCCGACAGCATCGTCATCTCGTCGAGGGTGACGGGCACGGTCGTCTCGTACCCGAGGTGGCAGTTGCCCGCCGAGTCGCCGACGAGCATCACCGGGATCCCGGCCTCGTCGAACACGGAGGCGGTCATCGCGTCGTACGCGGTGAGCATGGGCCACTTCTCGCCGCGCTCCTTGGCGGCGGCGATGTCGCGCACGGTGATGCGACGGGTGCCCTTGCCCCCGTACAGCGCCTTGCCGCTGCCGGAGGACTTCTTCTGAGCAGTCTGGGCAGCCGGAAGCTGCGTCATTGCACGGCTCCTATCACGTCATCTCGAGGCGCCCTGACGGCGTCCCCGGACCACGTCCATGGTGGCACCTCGTGCCATCGAGGGCTAGGGGAGCCCCTGTGAGTTCCGCACCCGGGCGCCGACGGGCGGCATCCGGATCACGCCCCCGGGTGCCGCAGGGCGTGACCCGGGCCGCGGCCCCGCGAAGCCCGCACCGCATGAGCCGCGTAAGATCTCGGTAAGAGATTTCCGATACGAGACGGTCTCGTATCGAAAAGGTTCTAGGCTCGCCCCCATGACTACTCCTGCCGACCCGGCCGCCCCCACCGGCCCGCGCGTACCGGAAGCGGTGCACCGGCGCCGCTGGGCGATCCTCGGCGTGCTGATGCTGAGCCTGCTGATCGTCGTGCTCGACAACTCGATCCTGAACGTCGCCATCAAAACGATCTCCACCCCTGCCCCGACCGGCCTGGGCGCCACGCAGAGCGAACTGGAATGGGCGATCAACGCCTACACCCTCGTCTTCGCGGGCCTGCTGTTCACCGCCGGGCTGCTCGGTGACCGGCTGGGCCGCAAGAAGGTCCTGCTCGGCGGTCTCGCCGTGTTCGGCCTCGGTTCGGCTCTCGCCGCGTTCTCCGGCTCGCCGGGCGAGCTGATCACCTTCCGTGCGGTGATGGGCCTGGGCGCCGCGTTCGTGATGCCCGCCACCCTCGCCGTCCTCATGAACGTCTTCGAGCGCGACGAGCAGCCGAAGGCCATCGGTATCTGGGCGGGCGGCGTCGGACTCGCCATCGCCATCGGCCCGATCACCGGTGGCGTACTGCTCGACCATTTCTGGTGGGGCTCGGTCTTCCTCATCAACGTGCCGATCGTGCTGCTCGCGCTCGCGCTGATGCTCTGGCTGGTGCCCGACTCGCGCGACCCGCACCCCGGCCGGGTCGACCCCGTCGGCGTGGTGCTGTCGGTCGTCGGCCTGGTCCTGCTCGTCTACGGCATCATCAAGGGCGGCCAGCTCGCCGACTTCACCGACGCCACCGTGCTGTCCACCATCGGTGCCGGTCTCGCCGTGCTCGTCGCCTTCGTCGTCTTCGAGAAGCGCAGCGACCACCCGTCGATAGACGTCACGTACTTCAAGAACAAGGTCTTCTCGGCCGCCATCGCCGCCATCGCGCTGGTCTTTTTCGCCCTGATGGGCGTGACCTTCTTCTCCGTCTTCTACACCCAGAGCGTGCGCGGCTACTCGCCGCTGCAGACCGGTCTGCTGATGCTGCCGCTGGCCGCCGCCCAGATGATCTTCGCGCCGCGCGCCCGTCTGGTCGTCGACCGCTTCGGCAACAAGGCCACGACCACGGCCGGCCTGCTCGTCATCGCCGCCATGCTGGCCGCCTTCGCCGCCCTGGACGCGGACACCCCCATCTGGATCCTGGAAGTGATCTTCTTCCTGATGGGCGCCGGCATGGCCCACATCATGACGCCCGTCAGCGTCGTCATCATGCAGGCCCTGCCCCGCGAGAAGGCCGGCTCCGCCTCCGCGCTCAGCAACACGTTCCGGCAGGTCGGCGGCGCCCTCGGCATCGCCGTCCTCGGCTCGGTGCTGTCCACGGCGTACCGCACGGGCATCGAGGACGAGCTCGGCGCGCTCCCCCCGGCGCTGCGCCACACCGCGGGCGAGTCCATCGAGGCCACCCTCGGCATCGCGGACAAGCTGGGCCCGCGGGGCGCGTCCCTGGTCGCCCCGGCGCACGACGCGTTCCTGCACGCCATGCACGTCACGGCCCTGTGGGGCGCGGGCGTCGCCGTGCTCGGCGCGGTCGTCGTGGCGCTGTTCCTCCCGGGCAGGCCGCCGGCGGCCCAGGGGGCGCAGGACGGCCAGGAGTTGTCGCACACCAGGTCGTAGGCCTGGGGGACGATTGACGTCCCGCCCGTCAGAGACGGCCGAGACGGTTCAGGAAAGGAAGCAGCGACGTGAGCCTCGCCGAACGGCAGCCCCCGCACGACGGTCCCGCCAGGGGACGTCCCAGAAGCGAGGCCGTCGAGCGCGCCATCATCGAGGGCGTGATGAAGCTCCTGGAGGAGGGCGTGCCCCTCGCGGAGCTGTCCATCGAGCGCATCGCCCGCACCGCGGGCGTCGGCAAGGCCACCATCTACCGCCGCTGGAGCGGCAAGGAGGAACTCTTCGTCGACGTCGTGCGCGCCGCCGAGCCCCCGGACCCGCCGCTGCCCGGCACCTCCATGCGCGACGACCTGGTGGTCCTGCTGGAGCAGGTGCGCCGGCGCGGCCTGGCCAACCGCTCCTCGGCGATCCTGCACAGCGTCCAGGCCCAGATGAAGAGCAGCCCGAAACTCTGGGAGGCGTACCACGCCACCGTCGTCGCGCCGCGCCGGCGGCTCGGCCTGGAGATCCTCCGCCGCGGCCGGCAGAACGGCGAACTGCGCACGGACCTCGACCTGGAGCTGCTCAACGACCTGTTCGTCGGCCCGATGCTCGTGCGGGCCGTGCTGCGCACCGACGCCGACCTCCCCGACGACCTCGCCGAACAGGTCGTCGACACTCTGCTCGAAGGGCTGCGGCCGACCGGCTCACCCTCTGTCAGTTCGGCTCCGCACGGCTCCTAGTGCCGCGGCAGGCACCGTTCGCCATGCCTGCCGCGGCACCAGTGTGCGCGTTTCGTCACAGAGGGCGCTTTCGCCGGGGCTGATCGGAACTCGACGCGGGGACTCGAACGTCATCGCCCCCGTACGGCCGTCGAGGGACGGCAGGAACGGAACGGATCATCCCCTAGGGTCGTAAGGACACGGGGGCGATGGTGTGCACAGCAGGCAGTGAGGCGACGGTATGGCGCAGCAGGCGTACATGACGGAGACGGACAACGGCGGCTCGGGGCCCGAGCACCGGGGGACCCGGCTTCGGCGCCTGTTCGACCGGCTGGCGGGCCCCTGGCGGGGCGACCCACGGATCTGGCGGCGCGGACTGATCGTCGCGACGTGCGCGGTGCTGCTGGGCCTGGTCATGCTGGTGCACTCGCACATCCCGAACACCATCGGCAACCTGGGCAGCCTCACCGAGACGTTCCTGCCCTGGCTGGGCCTCCTCGTCCCGGTGCTGCTCGCCCTCGCCCTGGTGCGCAGGTCCGCGACCGCGCTGATCGCCGTGGTGCTGCCGTCCGTGGTCTGGCTGAACCTCTTCGGCGGCCAGCTCAGTGACAAGACCGCGGCCGGCGGCGACCTCACGGTGGTCACGCACAACGTCAACGCCGAGAACCCGGACCCGGCCGGCACCGCCCGTGACGTGGCCGCCTCCGGGGCGGACGTCCTGGCCCTGGAGGAGCTGACGCCGGCCGCGGTGCCCACCTACGAGAGGGCGCTGGCGTCGACGTACCGCTACCACTCGGTGCAGGGCACGGTCGGGGTGTGGAGCAAGTACCCGCTGACCGGGGTGCGGGACGTCGACCTCGACATGGGGTGGACGCGCGCGATGCGCGCCACCGTGACCGCCCCGGCCGGGCAGGTCGCCGTCTACGTCGCCCATCTGCCGTCGGTGCGCGTGAAGATGGAGGCCGGCTTCACGGCCCGGCAGCGCGACCGCAGCGCCGACTACCTCGGTGAGGCCATCGCCCGTGAACCGCTGAAGAACGTCGTCCTGCTCGGCGATCTGAACGGCACGATGAACGACCGCGCGCTCAACGCCGTCACCTCGCAGATGCGTTCCACGCAGGGCGCGGCCGGCAACGGCTTCGGCTTCAGCTGGCCGGCGTCGTTCCCGATGGCCCGCATCGACCAGATCATGGTGCGGGGCCTGAAGCCGGAGAGCTCGTGGAACCTCCCGCAGACGGGGAGCGACCATCTGCCGGTCGCGGCCCGTGTGAGTGTCACCACAAGCGGTTCCTGAAACCCCCTGGTCACAGCCCTGCCGCCAGAAATGCGCGCCGGAGGCGGCAGGGCGTGGAATAGTGCGCCTGAGAGACTTTGTTCCGTACTTGAACATACGCGTACGGATCTCCCAGCAAGTCTCGAAAGGCTCACTCATGCCCCTGGCCCTGCTCGCCCTTGCCGTGGGCGCCTTCGGCATCGGTACGACCGAGTTCGTGATGATGGGGCTGCTGCCCGACGTCGCGGACGACCTGAACATCTCGATACCCGGCGCCGGCCATCTGGTGTCGGCGTACGCGCTGGGCGTCGTCATCGGCGCCCCGCTGCTGGCCGCGGTCACCGCCAAGATGTCCCGGCGAACGGTCCTGATCGGCCTGATGGGCCTGTTCGTCGTGGGCAACGCCCTGTCGGCCCTCGCGCCCGACAACGGCTGGCTGCTGGCCGCCCGCTTCCTGAGCGGCCTGCCGCACGGCGCCTTCTTCGGCGTGGGCGCCGTCGTCGCGACGAACATGGTCGCCCCCGAACGCAAGGCGCGCTCGGTCTCGCTCATGTTCCTCGGCCTGACGGTCGCGAACGTCGCGGGTGTGCCGGTCGCGACCCTGATGGGCCAGCACCTCGGCTGGAGGGCGACCTTCCTCGGCGTCAGCGCCATCGGCCTGGCGGCCATCGCCGCGCTCGCGCTCCTCATCCCGCACGACCACGAGCACACCACCGCCAAGGGCCTGCGCGGTGAACTCGCCGCCCTGCGCTCGCTGCCGGTCTGGCTGTCGCTCGGCACGACCGTCGCGGGCTTCGGTGCCCTCTTCGCGGCCTACAGCTACATCACGCCGATGCTCACGGACGCCGCCGGTTACGCCGGCGCCAGCGTCACCCTGCTGCTGGCGCTGTTCGGCGTCGGCGCGACCGCGGGGAACCTGCTGGGCGGCCGCCTGGCCGACCACTCCCTGCGCGGCACGCTGTTCGGCGGACTCTCCTCGCTGGTGGCGGTCCTGGCGCTGTTCCCGCTGCTGATGCGCACGGAGATCACGGCCGCGGTGGCCGTGATCCTGCTCGGCATGGCGGCTTTCGCCACCGGCTCCCCGCTCCAGCTGATGGTCATGGAGAAGGCGTCCTCGGCCCCTTCCCTGGCCTCCTCGGCCAACCAGGCCGCCTTCAACCTGGCCAACGCGGGCGGCGCCTGGATCGGCGGCCTCGCCCTGGCCGCGGGCTTCGGCGTCACCTCCCCGGCCCTGGCCGGTGTGGCCCTGGCCGTCCTCGGCCTGGCCGTGGCGTCGCTCGCCTACGCGGTGGACCGGCGCCGTGCTCCCGTGGCCGGGCACGAGCGGATTGTGGCGAGCCATGTCCCGCAGGAGGCGGAGGCGGTGCGCCACTGACGCCTTCCGGCACGCGGCAGCCCGTGGGTCACCGACCCACGGGCTGCCGTTTGTCTTCTAGCGGGACCCCTGCCGCCGCGCCGCGACGACCGCCGAACTGGTGGGCGTGGTGAGGACTTCGGACGCGTCCAGCTCCGGATGGGTCAGGTGGAACGGGCGCAGCTCGTCCACCTCGCCCTCGAACCGGGGCGGCCACTCGGCCGAGGGGGTGAAGTCGTCCAGGACGAGGATCCCGCCGGGGGCGGGCAGTTCGACGACCCGGCGCGGACCGTCCCGCTTGCCGCCGCCGTCGCAGAAGAACACGTCGAAGGGGGCGTACTGTTCGAGCAGCCGCCAGTCCCCGGTCAGCATGCTGACGCGACCGTCGTCGGCGAAGAGCCCGGCCGCGCGACGGGCCGGCTCCTCGTCCCGCTCGACGGTCACCAGCCGCGCACCGTCCCCGAGGCCGCTGTGCAGCCAGGCGGTCCCCACCCCCGACCCGGTGCCGCTCTCTGCGACGACCCCACCGGGCTTGGCGGCGGCCGCCCTCCTCAGCAGCCTGCCGACCTCGGCGATGCAGCTCTTCTCGAACCCCGCCTCGGCGGCGAGGCGTTCGGCGGCGAGAACACGCGCCGGAACCACGCGCTCACTCATGAGCAACCCCCTGCACGGTGGGCCCGACGCTGTCCGATCATCCGTCAGTACGTCAGCGGATTGATGGCGTCCTGCGAAACCGCCGTGCCCGCGGCCTGCTCCCGGGGCTGGGTCGCGAGCTGGATCAGGTTGCCGCAGGTGTCGTCGAAGACGGCCGTGGTCACCGGGCCCATGTCCACGGGCTCCTGGGTGAAGCGGACGCCGAGGCCGCGCAGGCGCTGGTACTCCGCGCGGACGTCGTCGACGGCGAACTGGGCCACCGGGATGCCGTCGGCGGCGAGTGCGTCGCGGTAGGGCTTGACGGCCGGGTGTCCGGCGGGCTCCAGGAGCAGTTCCGTACCGCCGGGGTTCTCGGGGGAGACGACGGTCAGCCAGCGTTCCGTCTCGCCCACCGGGACGTCGTACTTCTTCACGAAGCCGAGGACCTCGGTGTAGAAGCGCAGGGCCTTGGCCTGGTCGTCGACGAAGACACTGGTCAGATGGATCCTCATGGCGGGCTCCCGGGTAGCGGTCGTGGAGGCCGGGTCCGGCGAGTCCGGCGGTCTCCCGCGCCTCACGGTGCGGGAGACCGCCGGACTCGCCGATGCCGGGCCGGGCCGTCCCTGACGACCCTGGCCCGTCAGAGCGACTCGCGCCACCCGTTCGTGATCGGCAGCCGCCGGTCCTTGCCGAAGCCCTTCGGGGAGATCTTCGTGCCCGGCGGGTACTGGCGCCGCTTGTACTCGGCCGTGTCGACCATGCGCAGCGTCTTCGCGACCAGCTCCGCGTCGAACCCGGCCGCCACGATCTCGTCGGCGCCGCGGTCCCGGTCGACGTACAGCTCCAGGATCGCGTCCAGCACCGGGTAGTCGGGCAGCGAGTCCGTGTCGACCTGGCCCGGGCGCAGTTCCGCGCTCGGGGGCTTGGTGATGGAGTTCTCCGGGATCGGCGGGGTCTGGCCACGTTCCCGGGCGGCCCGGTTGCGCCACTCGGAGAGGCGGAAGACCGACGTCTTGTACACGTCCTTGATGGGCCCGTACGCCCCGACCGAGTCGCCGTACAGCGTCGAGTAGCCGACCGCCAGTTCCGACTTGTTGCCCGGGGCCAGGACGATGTGGCCCTCCTGGTTGGAGATCGCCATGAGCAGCGTGCCGCGCAGGCGCGACTGGAGGTTCTCCTCCGCCAGCCCCGTCAGGCCCAGCGCGCCCATGTACGCGTCGAACATCGGCTCGATCGCCACGGTCCGGTAGTTCAGACCCGTACGGCGGGCCAGTTCGGCCGCGTCGTCCCGGGAGTGGTCCGAGGAGTACTTGGACGGCATCGACACGCCGTACACGTTCTGCGCGCCCACCGCGTCACACGCGATCGCGGCCACCAGCGAGGAGTCGATGCCGCCGGACAGGCCGATCAGGACCGACGAGAAGCCGTTCTTCGCGACGTACGCCCGCAGGCCGACGACCAGCGCCGAGTAGACCTCCTCGTCGTCGTCCAGCCGGTCCGCGTAGCCGCCCGTGAGCTCGGGTTCGTACGCGGGCAGCGGCTCCTCCGACAGCACCACGCGGTCGATGCGCAGCCCGTCGTCGACCACGCCGGTGGGGGCGTCCGGCGAGGCCGCCGGCAGGTCCAGGTCCAGGACCACGCAGCCCTCGGAGAACTGCGGGGCCCGCGCCACGACCTCGCCGTCCTTGTCGACCACGATCGAGTCGCCGTCGAACACCAGCTCGTCCTGGCCGCCGATCATGGCCAGGTACGCCGTGGTGCAGCCGGCCTCCTGGGCCCGCTTGCGGACCAGCTCCAGGCGTGTGTCGTCCTTGTTGCGCTCGTAGGGGGAGGCGTTGATCGAGACCAGCAGGCCCGCCTGCGCCGAACGGGCGGCGGGGACGCGGCCCCCGTCCTGCCAGAGGTCCTCGCAGATGGCCAGGGCGACGTCCACGCCGTGCACCCGCAGCACCGGCATGCTGTCGCCGGGCACGAAGTAGCGGAACTCGTCGAAGACGCCGTAGTTCGGCAGGTGGTGCTTGGCGAAGTTCAGGACCACCTCGCCGCGGTGGAGCACCGCCCCGGCGTTCTGCGGCGCGCCGGCCGGCTGGCCGTACTTCGGCTGAGCCGTGGCGCTGCGGTCGAGGTAGCCGACGATCACCGGCAGCTCTCCGAAGCCCTCCGCGGCCAGACGCGCGGCGAGAGCGCGCAGCGCCGCGCGGGAGGCCTCGACGAAGGACGACCTGAGCGCCAGGTCCTCGACGGGATACCCGGTCAGCACCATCTCCGGGAACGCCACGAGATGCGCTCCCTGTTCGGCGGAGTGCCGGGTCCAGCGGACGATCGACTCGGTGTTACCGGCGAGGTCGCCCACGCCGGCGTCGATCTGGTTCAGGGCGAGACGTAGTTGAGGCACGCCGCCCAGTGTAATCGTCAGTGCGACACAATGGGGTGGTGCGGGTCACCCCACACCACCCCATGTCCCCTTGCGGAGGTCAGCGGCGCCGGTACGACTCGACGTAGCCGTTCGCGGGCGAGCCCACGCCGGTGACGTCGTCATATCCCTTCACGGCCGCGAGCGAGCTGTCCTTGCCGAGGCTGCGCACGGACGTGGACAGACCGCCGGTGGCGTCGTAGCCGTTCACGAAGTCGACCCGGGCCACGGCGAGGCCGGAGCCCGTCGGGTTGTCGGTGACGTCGTGGTAGACCTTCGAGCCGTACTTCGCGTAGATCGCCGGGTCGGCGAAGCCGAGCGCCCTGCCCCGGGCCACCTGGGCCAGGGCCTGGACGGCCGCGATCGTCGGGGCCGCGAGCGAGGTGCCGCCGATGCGGTACTCGCTGTACGCCTGCGTCTTCCCGTCCGGCCCGGTCTGCGTCTGGCCGACCAGGAACCCGGTGTTCTGGTCGGCGATCGCCGCGATGTCCGGGACGACCCGGTTGCCGCCCGCGCTGTTGGCCTTCGCCAGCGCGTCCGGCACGACGCCCCGCTGGCAGGAGGGCTCGGCGACGGTCCTGCTGGTGCCGCCGCCCGCGCCGGAGGTGAAGGCGCCGGGGAAGTCGGTCCAGCTCCTGCCGTCGGCCGACAGGTTCGCCTTGTCGGTGCCCCAGCCGGTCTCCCACAGGTACGTGTCGTTCTTGCCGACGGCCAGCGAGGTGCCGCCGACCGCGGTGACCCACGCAGAGTTGGCGGGGGAGCCGACCTGCTTCGTCCCGGAGCTCGCGACCTCGTCGCCGTCGTCGCCGGAGGAGAAAGTAGAAGCCGATGCCCTCGACCGCGCCCAGCTGGAAGACCTGGTCGTAGGCGGCCGCGAGGTCGGGGGTCTGCGCGGCCTCGACCTCGCCCCACGAGTTGGAGACGATGTCGGCCAGGTGCTGGTCGACGACCTTGCCGAGCGCGGGAACCCCCTGTGCGGTTCGTCGCGAGTGGATCACTCGACGGTCGCCACTCTCGCGATGAACCGTTCATGCCAGGGAATGGCGCAGCCCAAGAACCGCCCCACGCAGGCCAAGAAGAGCCCAAGAAGACAAGCTCCAGGGCGATTTGAGGCTTACGCGCCGGGTGTCCCTAGGCCCGCGGTGCCGCGCCCCGCTCCTTGAGCATGTCCGCCATCAAGGAGATCTCCGACTGCTGCGCGTCCACCATGCCCTGGGCCAGCCGCTTCTCCACGCCGACCGTGCACCTGTCCACACACCCCTCGGCCATGTGGACGCCGCCCTGGTGATGGTCCGTCATCAACCGGAGGTAGAAGACCTCCGCCTGCTTCCCGCTGAGCTCGCCGAGCTTCTTCATCTCGGAGTCGGTCGCCATGCCCGGCATCAGCGCGCCGTCCTTGCCGGAGGCCATGCCGCCCATGTCCATCCAGGTCATCGGCGGTTTGGAGGACACCTTGGGCAGACCCCACAGGTCGAGCCAGCCGAGCAGCATGCCGCGCTGGTTGGCCTGCGTCTGCGCGATGTTGTACGCGAGACGCCGGACCGCCTCGTCCTTCGTGCGGTCGCGCACGATGTACGACATCTCCACGGCCTGCTGGTGGTGCACCGCCATGTCCCGCGCGAAACCGGCGTCCGCGGACTCGGCGGACGGCGTCCTGCCGCCGCCGTCGTCCCCCGCGACGGCGTAGGTGATCGCACCGGCGGCGACCAGCGCCGCCGCCGCGGCCCCGGCGATCAGGCCGACATGCCTCACTTGGACAGCCCGTTCGTACAGGCGGCCCCCGGCTCGGGGGTCTGCGCGCCCTGGACGAACTTCTCGAAGAACGCGTCCACGTTCGGGTCCTTCGCGCCCGTCACCGAGCGCTGGTGGCCCCAGGCCGACAGCATGATCGGGTCCTTCTGGTCGTCCATCGGGCTCATCAGCGTGTACGGCGTCTTCTTCACCTTCGCCGCGAGCGCGTCGACGTCGGCCTTCTTCGCCTCGGCGTTGTACGTCACCCACACCGCGCCGTGCTCCAGCGAGTGCACGGCGTTGGTGTTCTTCAGCGGCTCGGTGTAGACGTCGCCGTTGCAGTTCATCCAGACCGGGTTGTGGTCCCCGCCGACCGGCGGTTCGGAGGCGTACTTCACGGCCTTGGTGACGTGGTTGCGGGCCAGCTTGCCCTCCCACGTCCGCACGCCGTCCTTGCCCGTCACGAACTTGCCCTTGCCCGAGGAGTCGCTCGCCGCGGTGGCGCTGCCCTTGTCGTCCTGGGACCGCACGAGCACGACGCCGCCGGCCACGAGCCCGGCGACGACCACCACACTGGCCCCGACGACGAGGACCCGGTTGCGGCGCTCACGGGCCTGCTCGGCGCGCCGCATCTCCTCTATCCGCGCCTTGCGTGCCGTGCTGCTCTTGTTGGCAGAGCCCATGAGGTGTCCTTCGTGGGAAAAGTGACGGTCGGGTGAGCTGATCGTAATGGGGGAGACGGGGCGCCTCGTAGGGCAGGCGAGGAATGAGCCGAATCGATACGGCACCGACAGCGGGACGACAGCTTCGGCGGTCCCGGCGCCGGTCTGCGGCCCGATGGCCCGCTCCTGGATCAGCGATAATTTGAACCGCGCATTCGCATTACCTACGCTGCCCGTATGCGGCTGCTGCGCTCCACCGACCTCGCCCTGCGGGTCCTGATGCGGCTCGCCGTCGCGGGCGGGTCGAGTCCGACGACCCGGGACGTCGCGGACGGCATGCACGTGCCGTACACCCACCTGGCGAAGGTCGTCGCCGAGCTCCAGCACATGGGCCTGCTCGAGGCCCGCCGAGGACGCGGCGGCGGCCTCACGCTCACCGAGGAGGGCCGTACGACCTCGGTGGGCGCCGTGGTCCGCGCCTTCGAGGGCGGCGGCGACGTCGTCGACTGCGAGGGCCCGACGCCCTGCCCCCTCAACTCCGCCTGCCGCCTGCGCGGCGCCCTGCGCCGGGCCCAGGAGGCGTTCTTCACCTCACTGGACCCGGTCACGGTGGAGGACATCGTGGCGGAACCGACCGGTGCGCTGCTCCTGGGGATCTCCCGGGGCCCCGGTCGTCCCGCTCCCTAGTCCTGCCCCGCCAGCCACAGGTCCGGGCCGAACACCTCGTAGTGGATGTCGGCGGGGGCCACGCCCTTCGCGATCAGCTGGGTCCGTACCGCCCGCATGAAGGGGAGCGGGCCGCACAGATACGCGTGCGTGCCCGGGGCGACCGCGACGCCGGTGAGGTCGACCAGCCCGGAGTGCGCGTCCGCCGGGGCGTCGTGCTCGTACCAGAAGTGGACGGCCGCGTCGGGCAGCTTGCCGGCGTAGGCCTGGTGGTCGGTGCGCAGGGCGTGCGCGGCGGGTGAGCGGTCGCCGTGCACGACGGTGACCGGGGCGCGGTGCCCGGAGTCGGCCAGGTGCGCGAGCATCGCGGTCATCGGGGTCACGCCGATACCGGCCGAGGCCAGCAGCAGCGGCGTGCCGGACGCGGCGTCCAGGACCAGGTCGCCGTACGGCTCGGACAGCTCCAGGACGTCACCCACCCGCACGCGCGCGTGCAGGTGGTTCGAGACCTCGCCCGCGGGGGCGCCGGGCTCGCGTACGCGCTTGACGCTGATCTGCCGCAGGTCCGGGCCGGGCACTCCGGACAGGCTGTACTGCCGTATCTGGTGGGCGCCGTCGGCGAGGGCGACGCGGACGGAGACGTACTGGCCCGCGAGGAACTCGCGCACCGGGCCGCCGTCGGCCGGCCGCAGCCGGAACGTGGCGACGTCATCGGTCTCGGCGACCCGCTCGACGACCTCCCAGGTCCGCCAGGTGTGCCCGCCGCGCTCCTCGCGCAGCCGCTGCTCCACGGCGATCAGGGCGTTCGCCATCAGCCAGTAGACCTCGTCCCAGGCGGCGGCGACCTCGGGCGTGACGGCGTCCCCGAGCACCTCGGCGATCGCGGCGAACAGGTGCTCGTGGACGACGGCGTACTGCTCCGGCGTGACCCCGAGCGAGGCGTGCTTGTGGGCGATGCGCCGCAGCATCGCGTCCGGCCGCTGGCCGGGGTGCTCCAGCAGGTGGGTCGCGAACGCGGCGACGGATCCGGCGAGCGCCTGGCGCTGGGTGCCGGAGGCCTGGTTCCCCCGGTTGAACAGGTCCCGCAGCAGCTCCGGGTGGGCCGCGAACAGCCCGGCGTAGAAGCGCTCGGTGATCGTGCCGAGGGCAGCCCCTACGGCGGGGAGCGTGGCACGGACGGTGGCGGCGGACTGCTCGGACAGCATCAGGCCTCCTCAAGGCTCGGCTGCGCGCACGCTATTAAAACTTGCATATGAGATGCAAATTAAGTGGCCGGGCGACGCCGGGAACCGGCCGTTACGGATGTCGGTGCGAACAGGCACTATGGGCGTCAGAGCAGTTCACCCGCCGGACGTGAGGCGTTCGACCCCGGATCAGCCGGGCGATCATGGTCCGCAACGCGTTCGAAACGGTGGTGTGGTGGGATGCTCAGGTGCCCGACCGCCTCCCGTGGTACGGAAGACAGGCGGCCTGACCAGCAAGGATGGGGAAGCGGAAGATGGACAAGCAGCAGGAGTTCGTGCTCCGGACATTGGAGGAGCGCGACATCCGGTTCGTACGCCTGTGGTTCACGGACGTGCTGGGCTTCCTCAAGTCCGTCGCCGTGGCCCCGGCCGAGCTGGAGCAGGCCTTCGACGAGGGCATCGGCTTCGACGGCTCCGCGATCGAGGGCTTCGCCCGGGTCTACGAGTCCGACATGATCGCCAAGCCGGACCCGTCGACCTTCCAGATCCTGCCGTGGCGCGCGGAGGCCCCGGGCACGGCCCGGATGTTCTGCGACATCCTCATGCCGGACGGCTCCCCGTCCTTCGCGGACCCGCGCTACGTCCTGAAGCGCGCCCTGGCCCGCACGAGCGACCTGGGCTTCACCTTCTACACGCACCCGGAGATCGAGTTCTTCCTGCTGAAGGACCGGCCGCTCGACGGCAGCCGCCCGACGCCCGCGGACAACTCCGGCTACTTCGACCACACCCCGACCAACGTCGGCATGGACTTCCGCCGCCAGGCGATCACCATGCTGGAGTCGATGGGCATCTCGGTCGAGTTCTCCCACCACGAGGGCGCGCCGGGCCAGCAGGAGATCGACCTCCGCTACGCCGACGCGCTCTCCACGGCCGACAACGTCATGACGTTCCGCCTCGTCATGAAGCAGGTGGCCCTGGAGCAGGGCGTGCACGCCACGTTCATGCCGAAGCCCTTCTCCGAGCACCCGGGCAGCGGCATGCACACCCACCTCTCCCTCTTCGAGGGCGACCGCAACGCCTTCTACGAGTCGGGCTCGGAGTACCAGCTCTCCAAGGTGGGCCGCTCCTTCATCGCGGGCCTGCTGCGGCACGCGGCGGAGATCTCCGCGGTCACCAACCAGTGGGTGAACTCCTACAAGCGCATCTGGGGCGGCGCGGAGCGCACGGCGGGCGCGGGCGGCGAGGCCCCGTCCTACATCTGCTGGGGCCACAACAACCGCTCGGCGCTGGTCCGCGTCCCGATGTACAAGCCCGGCAAGACGGGCTCGGCCCGGGTCGAGGTCCGCTCCCTCGACTCCGGCGCGAACCCGTACCTCGCGTACGCGCTGCTGCTGGCGGCCGGCCTGAAGGGCATCGAGGAAGGCTACGAACTCCCTCCGGGTGCCGAGGACGACGTCTGGGCCCTCTCCGACGCGGAGCGCCGCGCGATGGGCATCGAACCCCTCCCGCAGAACCTGGGCGAGGCCCTGACCCTGATGGAACGCAGCGACCTGGTCGCCGAGACCCTCGGCGAGCACGTCTTCGACTTCTTCCTGCGCAACAAGCGGCAGGAGTGGGAGGAGTACCGGTCCGAGGTGACCGCGTTCGAGCTGCGGAAGAACCTGCCGGCGCTGTAGGCGCAGGTCGGAGCGGGTTTCCCGCTGACTCGGCGGACGGGGCCGACGGTCGTGGACCGTCGGCCCCATGGCGTTGCCGAGGAAAGCGCCCGGACAGGGGTGGTTCACCCAGCACGGCTGTCACTCGCTGCGGCACGCGTCCGAGGAGCCCCTTCCGGGCATGGCGCGGGATGCGGCCAACGTGCTCACGGCAGGTCCGCCCGGAGCGTACGTTCGTACCTTTCGGAGCGTACGATCGTACGCATGCCCGCCGACTACTTCGCCGACGACCCCCGGACCCACCTCGAGCGCATGCTCGCCGGTGATCTCTACATCGCCGGCGACCCCGAGATCGCCCGGCGGCAGCAGCGGGCGATGCGGCTTGCCGCGCGGTATCTGGCCGCCTACACCGAGGACGCCGAGTCGGCGCGCGCGATGCTGCACGAGCTGTTCGGTGCCGTGGGGGAGGGGGTCGACCTGCGGCCGCCGGTGTACGTCGACTACGGGAGCAACATCTCCATCGGGGCCCGGACCTTCGTCAACTACAACCTGACCGCGCTGGACGTCGCCCGGATCACCATCGGCGAGGACTGCCAGATCGGGCCCAACGTCCAACTCCTCACGCCCACCCACCCGGTGGAGCCGGAGCCCCGCCGGGACAAGCTGGAGGCGGCGCGGCCGATCGTGATCGGGGACAACGTCTGGCTGGGGGGCGGGGTCATCGTGTGCCCGGGCGTCACCATCGGCGACAACGCCGCCGTCGGCGCGGGCGCCGTCGTCACCAGGGACGTCCCCGCCAACGTCGTGGCCGTCGGCAATCCCGCCCGGCCCGTCCGCAACCTCTGACCCGCCGGAGTCGACCGCCATGGCCACCGGGCACGCCGATCCGCGGCGCCGCGAGCGCATCATCGCCGCCACGCTCGACCACATCGCGGACGAGGGAGTCGCCGGTGTCTCCCACCGCAGGATCGCCGCCCGGGCCGGGGTGCCGCTCGGCTCGATGACCTACCACTTCAGCGGCATCGACGAGCTGCTGCGGGAGGCCTTCACCCGGTTCGCCGATCACATTGTGGCCGAGTTCGGGCGCTACCTCGGCCGTGCCGAGACACCCGAGCAGGTCCGTGAAGCCGTCACGGACCTCGTCCACGCCCTGTCCGAGGGACCCCGGCGTGACCTCGTCCTCGCCCACGAGCTGTACACCCTGGCCGCCAGGCGGCCCGAGTACCGCGAGCTGACACAGGCCTGGATGCGCCGCAGCCGCCTGCTCCTGGAGCAGCACTTCGACCCGGTCACGGCACGTCAGCTGGACGCGCTGATCGAAGGGCTGACCCTGCACCGCTCCCTCGACGGCGAACCGCACAGCCGCGAGCTGACACGGCTGGCGGTGACCCGCCTGACGGCGGTGCCGTCCTAGGCCCGCCTCCGGTCACACCGACGCGCTCTCCGAAGCCGTCGTCCATGTGAAGCCGTCCGGGTCGGTGAACGGCCCGGTGTCGCCGCCGATGGTGAGGCGGTGGGAGCCCGTGCCGTCGGGGGCGACGCCGGCGACCTTGGCGAGGCCCCGGCGCTTGTACAGGGCCAGTTTGACGGGGCCGTCGGCGGCGAACTCCACGTACTTGGAGCCGAAGCTCTTGCCCACGGCCAAGCCGTGATCGACGTAGAACTGCTTGCTGGCCTTCACGTCCTCCACACCGAGCAGGAGCACGAAGTCGTCGACCTGCCCGGTCGCCGGGCCGGTGTTCTTCTTCGACGACGACGCCAGCTGCCAGATCGTGCCGTCGGGGGCCTGCACCACACCCCCGTAGCCCCACAGCGACTTGGCGGCGGGCTTCAGCGTCGTCGCCCCCGCCCGCACCGCCGCCTCCACGAGGGCGTCCACGTCGGCCGGCTGGGGGACCACGAGCGACAGCGTGAACCCGCGGAAGCCGGAGGTCGGTGCCTCCGACGCCCGCAGGTGCAGCCGGTCGCCCAGACCGAAGGCGGCGGAGTAGAAGCGGTCGGCGGCTGCGGGGTCGGCCACCTCGAGGGTGACGGATGCGATGGAAGTCATGACAACGACGCTAATCGCGCCCCGCGAGACGTGCTTCTTGATTCCTGACCGGGTTCTCTCCGGGCCCTCAGGCCTGCTTCCGCTTCAGGTCCGCCAGCAGCTGGTGCAGCGGCTCGGTGGCCCGGCGCCGGTACTCCTGCACCGCCCAGCCGTTGCCGTCCGGGTCCTGGAAGTGCATGAACGTGGCACCGTCGTCCGGGGAGTACTGGACCGGTTCCGATACGTCGAGGCCACGGGCGACCAGCTCCGCGTGGGCCGCCTTGATGTCGGCGACGCACAGCTGCAGGCCCTGGTAGGTACCGGGTGCCGGGGTGGGGCCGGGCGTCATCTCCCAGATCGACGCGCCCAGGGCGATCGAGCAGCCGGAACCCGGAGGGGTCAGCTGCACGATCCGCATCCCCGGCATGACCTCCTGGTCGATGTCCACGTGGAAGCCGACCTTGTCCCGGTAGAAGTCCCGGGCACGGTCGATGTCGGACACGGGCAGCGGGATGACTTCGAGGGTGATGTCCATGGCATGACTCCTTCGTCCGGCCTGATGAGAACCGCCACCTCGTCCGGCCGCAGCCGACTGACACCGGTTGAATCCGGGTCTCGCCGACCGACGCCGGACGGCAGATGGCGACCGACGCCGACCGAAGGCGACTGGCGCCGACCGAAGCCGGCTGAACGGCTCCCCCTCACCGAAGCCGAAAACACCCGGCGGCGCCACCGAGTAGACGGCCGCCGGACCCGTGCCGTGGCGGAAATGGCCCTCGCGTCCCCGCAAACGCCGCCAACCGCCGTACCCGCGCCCACCCCCGGCGGCCAGCCCGCGTAGCCACGCCCGTCCGCCCCCGGTGGTCAGCCTGCGTAGCCACGCCCGCCTGCCCCCGGGCGGCCAGCCCGTGCAGTCACGCCCGCCCGCCGCCGGCGGCCACCCCGTCCAGGTCGCCACCGCAGTCGCCGCCTCCGCAGCCTTCCCCGTCCTGCTGCCGGCCCTGGAACGCACCTGGCGTAGCCACGCCCCCCGGGCGGCCAGCCCGTGCAGTCACGCCCCCACCCCCCGGGCGGCCAGCCCGTGCAGTCACGCCCCCACCCCCCGGGCGGCCAGCCCGGGCGGCCACCCGCGTAACCACGCCCACCCGCTCACCCCCCCCGGGTGCCCGCCCCTGCAGCCACGCCCGTACACCCCCGCCCAAGACAGCCACGCCCCCACCCCGTCCACCCGCCGTATCCCCCGGCACCGCCCAGCCCGCGCGACCCGGCCCGCCCCCCGTCCGCCTGCCGAACTCCCCGGCGCTTCCCCCGGCCCGGGCGGTTAGGCTCAAAGCCGTACGACCTTGATCCGATGCATGTCCGAGGAACAGTGCGAGGGAGGCCCGGATGACGGCGGTGCCGGGGCGCAGGAGCAGCACCTTCACACGACTGCTGCGGCACGGCTTCACGGACGCCTCCGCCGCCGAGCGGCTCCTGGACAGTCCCGAGCTGGCCCCCCTGCGCGACGACCCGGTCCTGCTGGAGGCGCTGGGCGCCACCGCCGACCCCGATCTCGCCCTGCTCGGACTGGTCCGGCTCCTGGAGGCCCAGCAGGGCAACGGCGCCCGCCGGGAACTGCTCGACACGCTGATCTCCTCCAAGCCGCTGCGCGACCGCCTCCTCGGCGTCCTCGGCGCCTCCACCGCCCTGGCCGACCACCTCGCCCGGCACCCGGACGACTGGCAGGCCCTCGTCATGTACGAGGCGTACGACCTGCACCCCGGGGTGGAGGAGTTCGAGGCCGGACTCGCGGAGGCCACCGACCCGGTCTCCCTGCGCGTCGCCTACCGGCGCTGCCTGCTGTCCATCGCCGCCCGGGACGTGTGCGGCACCACCGGCGTCGCCGAATCCGCCGCCGAGCTGGCCGACCTCGCCACCGCCACGCTGCGCGCCGCCCTCGGGATCGCCGAGGCGGCCGCGCCCGAGGACGCCGCCCTGTGCCGCCTCGCGGTCATCGCCATGGGCAAGTGCGGCGGCCACGAGCTGAACTACGTCTCGGACGTGGACGTCATCTTCGTCGGGGAGGCCATCGAAGGGGCCGACGAGACCAAGGCCGTACGCGCCGCGACCCGGCTCGCCTCGCACATGATGCGGATCTGCTCGGAGACCACCGTCGAGGGCTCCATCTGGCCCGTCGACGCCAACCTCCGGCCCGAGGGCCGCAACGGCCCCCTCGTACGGACCCTCTCCAGCCACCTCGCCTACTACCAGCGCTGGGCCAAGACCTGGGAGTTCCAGGCGCTGCTCAAGGCCCGCCCGGTGGCCGGCGACCTCGACCTCGGCGAGGAGTACGTCGCCGCCGTCCAGCCCCTGGTGTGGAAGGCCGCCGAGCGCGAGAACTTCGTCCCCGACGTGCAGAAGATGCGCCGCCGGGTCGTGGAGAACATCCCCGCCGGCGAGGTCGACCGCCAGCTGAAGCTGGGACCGGGCGGCCTCAGGGACGTCGAGTTCGCCGTGCAGCTGCTCCAGCTGGTGCACGGCCGGGCCGACACCTCCCTGCGCAGCGGTACGACCCTGGACGCGCTCGAGGCCCTCGCCGCCGGGGGCTATGTCGGCCGGGCCGACGCGGCCCAGCTCGACGAGGCCTACCGGTTCCTGCGCTCGATGGAGCACCGCATCCAGCTGTTCCGGCTGCGCCGTACCCACCTCGTCCCCGAGGACGAGGCCGAGCTGCGCCGCATCGGCCGTTCCCTCGGCATGCGCAAGGACCCGGTCGCCGACCTGCACCGCGAGTGGCGGCGGCACGCGGGCGTCGTCCGCCGTCTGCACGAGAAGCTCTTCTACCGGCCGTTGCTCGACGCGGTCGCCCAGCTCGCCACCGGGGAGGCCCGGCTGAGCACCGAGGCGGCCCGGGAACGCATGGTCGCCCTCGGCTACGCCGACCCCGCCTCCGCCCTGCGCCACCTGGAGGCGCTGGCTTCCGGCGTCACCCGCAAGGCCGCCATCCAGCGCACCCTGCTCCCGGTGCTGCTCGGCTGGTTCGCCGACTCGGCCGACCCGGACGCGGGCCTGCTGGGCTTCCGCAAGGTCTCGGACGCGCTCGGCAAGACCCCCTGGTACCTGCGGCTGCTGCGGGACGAGGGCGCCGCCGCGCAGAACCTCGCGCGGGTGCTGTCCGCCGGCCGGCTCGCGCCCGACCTGCTGATGCGTGCCCCGGAGGCGGTCGCGCTGCTCGGCGACGGGGACGGCGGCGGGCTGGAGCCCCGGCCGCGCGACCACCTCGAGCAGGAGATACTCGCCGCGGTGCGGCGCGCCGACGGGGTCTCCCAGGCGGTCACGGCCGCCCGCGGTGTGCGCCGCCGCGAGCTGTTCCGCACGGCCGCAGCGGACATCGTCGGCTCCTACGGCACCGAGGAACAGCCCGCGGAGGCCGACCAGGGCGCCCTGGTGGACCGGGTCGGCGGCGCCGTGTCGGACCTGACCGCCGCGACCCTGGCCGGCACACTGCGCGCGGTCGTGCGGGACGGCTGGGGCGACGACCTGCCCACCCGGTTCGCGATCATCGGCATGGGCCGGTTCGGCGGCCACGAGCTGAGCTACGGCTCGGACGCGGACGTGCTGTTCGTGCACGAACCGCGCGACGGCGTCGACGAACGGGAAGCGTCCCGGGCTGCCAACAAGGTCGTCTCCGAGATGCGCCGCCTGCTGCAGATCCCCAGCGCCGACCCGCCCCTGCTCATCGACGCCGACCTGCGCCCCGAGGGCAAGTCCGGGGCGCTGGTGCGCACCCTCACCTCGTACGAGGCCTACTACCGCCGGTGGGCCCAGACCTGGGAGTCGCAGGCACTGCTGCGGGCCGAGCCCGTCGCCGGCGACGAGGACCTGGGCCGTCGCTTCATCGAGCTGATCGACCCGCTGCGCTACCCGGCGGCCGGGCTCGCCGACGAGGCCGTACGCGAGATCCGGCGGCTGAAGGCCCGCATGGAGTCCGAGCGGCTGCCGCGCGGCGCCGACCCCAAGCTGCACGCCAAGCTCGGGCCGGGCGGCCTGTCCGACGTGGAGTGGACCGTGCAGCTCATGCAGCTGCGGCACGGCTCGTCGGAGCCGGGCCTGCGCACCACCCGCACCCGTGAGGCCCTGGCCGCCGCCCGCGCCGCCGGGCTCATCACGGACGAGGACGCGGCGACCCTGGACGAGGCCTGGGTCCTCGCGACCCGGGTCCGTAACGCGGTGATGCTGGTCCGCGGCCGGGCCGGCGACACGTTCCCGACGGAGCCCCGGGAGCTGGCCGCCGTCGGCAGGTACCTGGGGTTCGGCCCGGGCCACGCGGGCGACATGCTGGACGCGTACCGGCGCACGGCCCGCCGGGCGCGGGGGGTGGTGGAGGAACTGTTCTACGGCATCACCGAGCGCTAGGGGGGTGTCCGCGAAGTCGCGCCGTTCGCCCGGCGGGGCAGGCGGGACTTCGCGGACACAGGCCCTCGGGGTGCCAGGGATCTATACCCCGGCCGGGGAACGGGACCTGCCGCGCCCGCGCTGCGGTGCCGTCCTCGGCAGCGCGTAAGGCTGCCGCCCGTACCAGAGCCGTGCGACCGCGAATCCGAAGGCCAGGCACAGCACGCCGCCCACCGCGTCCAGCCAGAAATGGTTGGCCGTCGCGACGATGACCACCAGCGTCAGCGCCGGGTACAGCAGGCCCAGCACCCGCACCCAGGGGACGGTGGCCAGAGCGAAGATCGTCAGCCCGCACCACACGGACCAGCCGATGTGCATCGACGGCATCGCGGCGTACTGGTTGGACATGTGCTTCAGATCGCCCGAAGCCATCGAGCCCCACGTCTGGTGGACCATGACCGTGTCGATGAAGTCGCCGCCGTTCATCAGCCGCGGGGGCGCCAGCGGATACAGGTAGTAGCCGAGCAGGGCGACCGCGGTCGTCGCGAACAGCACCAGGCGTGTCGCCGCGTAACGGCCGGGGTGGCGACGGAACAGCCACACCAGCACACCCAGCGTCACCACGAAGTGCAGCGTCGCGTAGTAGTAGTTCATCCCGACGATGACCCAATGCACCGAGTTCACCGTGTGGTTGACGGCCTCCTCGACGGCGATGCCCAGATGGTGCTCGACCCGCCAGATCCAGTCGGCGTTGCGCAGCGCCTCGGCCTTCTGTTCGGGGACTGCGTTGCGGACGAGCGAGTACGTCCAGTAACTCACCGCGATCAGCAGGATCTCGAACCAGAACCGGGGCCGGCGCGGGGTGCGCAGCCGGCGCAGCGGGCCGCGCCCCGCATCAGCCGCAACGGGGTCCGGGAGGGCCGCTTCCAGGCCCTCCGGCTTCGTTACGGTCGTTTCACCCATAGGCGCAAAGTCTGCCAGAAAAGGACTTACCCACCGATCATCCCGCGGCTCCGTCCGGGCCGCATGTCCTATGGCGACTTCAGGCCGAGGACTTCAGGAACGACCACGTTCCCCGGGGGCCGAAGCGGTCGATCCGCGCACCACCAGTTCGGGCATGAACACGAACTCGCTGTGCGGCGCGGGCGTCCCGCCGATCTCCTCCAGCAGCGTGCGCACGGCCGCCTGCCCCATGGCCGGGACCGGCTTGCGGATCGTGGTGAGGGGCGGGTCGGTGAAGGCGATCAGCGGGGAGTCGTCGAAGCCCACCACGGAGATGTCCTTCGGCACGTCCAGACCGAGCTGCCGGGCTGCCCGGATCGCGCCCAGCGCCATCATGTCGCTGGCGCACACCACGGCCGTGCAGCTGCGGTCGATCAACGCCGTGGCCGCCGCCTGACCGCCCTCAAGGGTGTACAGCGAGTGCTGCACCAGCTCCGACTCGACGGTCTCGGCGCGCAGACCCAGCTGGTCCTGCATCGTGCGCACGAACCCCTCGATCTTGCGCTGCACCGGCACGAACCGCTTGGGTCCGAGGGCCAGACCGATCCGGGTGTGCCCCAGGGACGCCAGATGCGTGACCGCCAGGCTCATCGCCGCACGGTCGTCGGGGGAGATGAACGGCGCCTGCACCTTCGGCGAGAAACCGTCGACCAGCACGTAGGGCACGCCCTGGGCGCGCAGCCGGTCGTAGCGCTGCATGTCGGCGGTGGTGTCGGCGTGCAGCCCGGAGACGTAGATGATGCCGGCGACCCCGCGGTCGACGAGCATCTCGGTGAGTTCGTCCTCGGTCGAGCCGCCCGGGGTCTGGGTGGCCAGCACCGGCGTGTAGCCCTGCCGTGTCAGCGCCTGGCCGATGACCTGCGCGAGGGCCGGGAAGATCGGGTTCTCCAGCTCCGGGGTGATCAGGCCGACCAGGCCCTCGCTGCGCTGGCGCAGGCGCACCGGGCGTTCGTAGCCCAGGACGTCGAGAGCGGCCAGTACGGACTGGCGGGTCGTGGCGGCGACGCCAGGCTTCCCGTTGAGGACGCGGCTGACGGTCGCTTCGCTCACCCCCGCCTGCAACGCGATGTCCGCAAGCCGTGTGGTCACAGCACTGGACTGTAGCGGCCGGGGTTCCCCTTGCACACCGACGGGACGCCTGATGCGCGCCGTCGCACGGCCCGCTGCGGGTGGCTTGGTCATCGCGGTCCCTCAAAACTCGTGGTCGGCGTCCGATCCGCAACGGATGATCCCCCCGGCGGATACGGATGGCAAGTGCTTGCAGAGTCTTGCACAACCGTCCGACTGCCCGCCTGGCAGGCGGATCAAGGCCTCGGGTCGATCGAGGGGAGGTCACGGCGGGATAACCATCCGCACCCCTTGCAACTTTTTGCTGCAAGGTCTTTCGCAACTCGTTGCAGCGCGGCTAATGTCACCGACGCCCGGCGGCCAACGGCGCAGTCGGCAGCACGAAACGGGCTTCACCCTCAAGGAGAACTCATGCGGCGTGGCATAGCGGCCACCGCGCTGGTGGCGTCCCTCGCCCTGGCAGCGACGGCGTGCGGCGGAAGCGACAGCGGCGACAAGGCCGACGGCCCCGTCACCATCACCTGGTGGGACACCTCCAACGCCACCAACGAGGCGCCGACCTACAAGGCCCTGGTCAAGGAGTTCGAGGCCGCCAACAAGGACGTCAAGGTCAAGTACGTCAACGTCCCCTTCGATCAGGCGCAGAACAAGTTCGACACCGCCGCCGGTTCCAAGGGTGCTCCCGACGTGCTGCGCTCCGAGGTCGGCTGGACGCCCGCCTTCGCCAAGAAGGGCTTCTTCCTGCCGCTGGACGGCACCGACGCCCTCGCCGAGCAGGACAAGTTCAAGCCGAACCTGATCAAGCAGGCCCAGTACGAGGGCAAGACCTACGGCGCGCCGTTCACCACGGACACCCTCGCCCTGGTCTACAACAAGGCCCTGTTCAAGAAGGCCGGCGTCGAGGCTCCCAAGACCTGGGACGACCTGAAGAAGGCCGCGGCCACCGTCAAGAGCAAGACCGGCGTCGACGGCTACTGGGGTTCGACCCAGTCCTACTACGCCCACTCCTTCCTCTACGGCGAAGGCGCCGACACCGTCGACGTCGACGCCAAGAAGATCACGGTCACCTCGCCCGCGGCCAAGAAGGCCTACGGCACCTGGCTGAGCCTGTTCAAGGGCAAGGGCCTGCACAAGGCCGACACCACCGCCGACGCCTACGCCCACATCCAGGAGGCGTTCGTCAGCGGCAAGGTGGCCTCGATCATCCAGGGTCCGTGGGAGATCACGAACTTCTACAAGGGCTCGGCGTTCAAGGACAAGGCCAACCTGGGCATCGCCACCGTCCCGGCCGGATCCTCCGGCAAGGCGGGCGCCCCGACCGGCGGCCACAACCTCTCGGTGTACGCGGGCTCGGACAAGGCCCACCAGGAGGCCTCGCTGAAGTTCGTGAAGTTCATGACCTCGGCCAAGGCCCAGGAGACCATCGCGCTGAAGAACAACACGCTGCCGACGCGCGACGACGCCTACACGGGCCAGGTCAAGGCGGACCCGGGCATCGCCGGCTACCAGGGCGTGCTCGCCGCCGCCCAGCCGCGGCCTGAGCTGCCCGAGTACAGCTCGCTGTGGACGCCCCTGGACGACGAGCTCCTCGCGATCGCCGGTGGCAAGAAGTCCCTGGACCAGGGGCTGAGCAGCGCCGAGACCTCCATCGCCAAGCTGCTCCCGGACTACAGCAAGTAGGCCCGTGTGGCCGCCGGATCCTCCAGTACAGAGGGGGAAGGATCCGGCGGCCATCGGCCTGTGTGCCGTACCCCCTGATCTCCAGCTGATCTCCAGTTCGTGAAGAAGGTTGTCGAACATGACAGTCGCCATCGACCGAGCGACCGGCAAGCGGAGCGGTGACCGCGGTCCCCGGTCCGGGCTGGGCCGGCGCCTCAAGCACAGCTACCAGAAGCACTGGTACGCCTACGCGATGATCGCGCCCGTGGCCGTCGTGCTCGGCGTCCTCGTGCTGTACCCCCTGGCCTACGGCCTCTACCTGACGCTGACCGACGCGACCAGCCTCAACACGGCCCGGACGATCGGCGTCAACGAGATCGAGGCCACCTACAAGTTCATCGGCTTCGACAACTACGCCGACATCCTGTGGGGGGAGACCGCCTACGACCGCTTCTGGTCGCACTTCATCTGGACGATCGTGTGGACGGCCCTGTGCGTCGCCCTGCACTACTCCATCGGCCTGGGGCTGGCGCTGCTGCTCAACCAGAAGCTGCGCGGGCGCACCTTCTACCGGCTGATCCTCATCCTGCCGTGGGCCGTGCCGACCTTCGTCACCGTCTTCGGCTGGCGCTTCATGCTCGCCGACTCCGGCATCATCAACTCCGCCCTGGAGATGCTGCACCTGCCGAGCCCGGCGTGGCTGGAGGACACCTTCTGGCAGCGCTTCGCCGCGATCATGGTCAACACCTGGTGCGGTGTGCCGTTCATGATGGTCTCGCTGCTGGGCGGCCTGCAGTCCATCGACTCCTCCCTCTACGAGGCCGCCGAGATGGACGGCGCCAGCCGCTGGCAGCAGTTCCGCTACGTCACGCTGCCGGGCCTGAGGTCGGTCAGCTCCACCGTGGTGCTGCTCGGCGTGATCTGGACGTTCAACCAGTTCGCCATCATCTTCCTGCTGTTCGGCAACACCGCCCCGGACGCGCAGATCCTCGTCACCTGGGCCTACCAGCTCGGCTTCGGACAGCAGCCGCGCGACTTCGCGCAGTCGGCCGCCTACGGCATCCTGCTGCTCGGCATCCTGATCGTCTTCACCTCCTTCTACCGCCGCTGGCTGAACCGCGATGAGCAGCAGCTCGCGATCTGAGGCAGGAGTCCCCATGAGCACCACGACCGTCCAGCAGTCCGCGGGCGGGGCGCCGGTCCCCGCGATCGCCTCCGTGTCCGCCCCCGCGCGCCGGCGCGGCCGGCGCGGCGCGGCCGGGAGCATCGTCTCCCACGGCCTGCTGATCCTCGCGAGCCTGATCGCGCTCTTCCCGATCGTCTGGCTGGTCTTCCTTTCCCTGGGGCCGGACAAGGACGACTACCTGCACCCCGGGCGCATCTGGTCGAAGATGACCCTGGACAACTACAGCTTCGTGCTCCAGGAGACCGCCTTCTTCCACTGGCTCCAGAGCACGCTGATCGTGTCCCTGGGAACCACGGTCGTCGGAGTGGTCATCGCCGCCACGACCGGGTACGCGGTGTCCCGCATGCGCTTCCCGGGCTACAAGAAGTTCATGTGGGTGCTGCTGTGCACCCAGATGTTCCCCATCGCCGTGCTGATCGTGCCGATGTACCAGATCCTTTCGAGCCTGCAGCTCGTCGACACCTACGTCGGTCTGATCCTGGTCTACTGCTCGACCGCGGTGCCCTACTGCGCCTGGCTGCTGAAGGGCTACTTCGACACCATCCCGTTCGAGATCGACGAGGCCGGCCGCGTCGACGGACTGACGCCCTTCGGCACGTTCTTCCGGCTGATTCTGCCGCTCGCCCGGCCGGGTCTGGCGGTGGCCGCCTTCTACAGTTTCATCACCGCCTTCGGCGAGGTCGCCTTCGCCACCGTTTTCATGCTGGACGACGAGAAGTACACCTTCGCCGTCGGCCTGCAGAGCTTCATCAGCGAGCACGACGCCCAGCGCAACCTGATGGCCGCGACCGCGGTGCTCATCGCCATACCCGTCTCCGCGTTCTTCTACCTCGTGCAGAAGAACCTGGTCACCGGGCTCACCGCCGGTGGCACGAAGGGGTGACCTTCGCCGAGCGATCGGCCGCGGCGCCGTCGTGGTCGCTCGCGTAGTTCCCCGCGCCCCTTCGGGGCGCGGGTGTGGCGGCCGTGGTGCCCATCCGACCCCGCTGTACCGCGGCCGCCCCCATCTCCCCACCCTCGCTTCCATGACCGACATCCTGTTACGCATCAAGGACGACATGAGCCAGCACTCAGCTGCACCTGCCCCCACCCCCGCGTCCGCCGTCACCGTCGCCAAGCGCCGCGACTGGTGGCGGGACGCGGTGATCTACCAGGTGTACCCGCGCAGCTTCGCCGACAGCAACGGCGACGGCATGGGCGACCTGGAGGGTGTCCGCACCCGTCTTCCGTACCTGCGCGACCTCGGCGTGGACGCCGTGTGGCTCAGCCCCTTCTACGCTTCGCCGCAGGCCGACGCCGGCTACGACGTCGCCGACTACCGTGCCGTCGACCCCATGTTCGGCAACCTCCTGGACGCCGACGCGCTGATCCGCGACGCCCACACGCTGGGCCTGCGCATCATCGTGGACCTGGTGCCCAACCACTCCTCCGACCAGCACGAGTGGTTCAAGCGGGCCGTCGCCGAGGGCCCGGGCTCCTCGCTGCGGGACCGCTACCACTTCCGCCCCGGCAAGGGCGAGAACGGCGAACTGCCGCCCAACGACTGGGAGTCGATCTTCGGCGGCCCGGCCTGGACCCGCGTCACCGAACCCGACGGCACGCCCGGCGAGTGGTACCTGCACCTCTTCGCCCCCGAGCAGCCCGACTTCAACTGGGAGCACCCGGCGGTCGGCGACGAGTTCCGCTCGATCCTGCGCTTCTGGCTGGACATGGGCGTCGACGGCTTCCGGATCGACGTCGCCCACGGCCTGGTGAAGGCGCAGGGGCTGCCCGACCTTGGATCTCACGACCAGGTGAAGCTGCTGGGCAACGATGTCATGCCGTTCTTCGATCAGGACGGCGTGCACGAGATCTACCGGCAGTGGCGGCTGATCCTCGACGAGTACGCGGGTGAGCGCATCTTCGTGGCGGAGGCCTGGACCCCGACGATCGAGCGCACCGCGAACTACGTCCGCCCCGACGAGCTGCACCAGGCCTTCAACTTCCAGTACCTCAGCACCCACTGGGACGCCGCGGAGATGCGCGAGGTCATCGACCGCACCCTGGAGGCCATGCGGCCCGTCGGCGCCCCCGCCACCTGGGTGCTGTCCAACCACGACGTGACCCGCCACGCCACCCGGTTCGCCAACCCGCCCGGCCTCGGCACCCAGATCCGCCTGGCCGGCGACCGTGCCCTGGGGCTGCGCAGGGCCCGGGCCGCGAGCCTGCTCATGCTGGCGCTGCCCGGCTCGGCGTACGTCTACCAGGGCGAGGAGCTCGGCCTGCCCGACGTCGTCGACCTGCCGGACGAGGTGCGCCAGGACCCGGCGTACTTCCGGGGCGCCGGTCAGGACGGCTTCCGCGACGGGTGCCGGGTGCCGATCCCCTGGACCCGTACGGGTACGTCGTACGGCTTCGGCGACGGTGGCAGCTGGCTGCCGCAGCCCGAGGGCTGGGGTGAGCTGAGCGTCGAGGCGCAGAGCGGCGAGGCCGGTTCGACCCTGGAGCTGTACCGGGCCGCGCTCCGCGTGCGGCGCGAGCAGCCCGACCTCGGCGCCGGCAGCGCCGTGGAGTGGCTGCGCGCGCCCGAGGGCGTGCTCGCCTTCCGCCGCGGGGAGTTCGTGTGCGTCGCCAACACCACCGGGGAGTCGGTGGCGATGCCGGCGTACGGCCGGGTGCTGGTCGCGAGCAGCGAGATCGTGCAGGTCGACGACGAGGCGAAGGTGCCGGCCGACACCACGGTGTGGTGGACCACGGTGAGCGCGGAGGCCCGCGCCTGATTTCCTTTGAATTTCGTACGGCCCGCTGCCCATTCGGGCGGCGGGCCTTTACTATCTGCGTCACCGCAAGGTTTCTGAACCTTGCAGCAAGAACCTTCAACGAAGAAGGAAACCCCACATGGCACGCAGATACCTCGCCACCGCCGTCGCGCTCGCAGCTTCGGTTGTCATGAACCCGACTGGTGCGCAGGCCTCCCCACCTGGCACCAAGGACGTCACCGCCGTCCTCTTCGAGTGGAACTTCGCCTCGGTCGCCCGCGAGTGCACCACCACCCTCGGACCCGCCGGGTACGGCTACGTCCAGGTCTCCCCGCCCGCCGAGCACATACAGGGTCCGCAGTGGTGGACCTCGTACCAGCCGGTCAGCTACAAGATCGCAGGGCGGCTCGGTGACCGATCGGCCTTCCAGAACATGGTGAACACCTGCCACGCGGCCGGGGTGAAGGTCGTCGTCGACACCGTCGTCAACCACATGGCGGCGGGCGGCGGCACCGGCACCGGCGGTTCGTCGTACAGCAAGTACACCTACCCCGGCCTGTACTCGTCGTCCGACTTCGACGACTGTACGAGCCAGATCAGCAACTACCAGGACCGCTGGAACGTCCAGCACTGCGAACTGGTCGGCCTCTCCGACCTCGACACCGGTGAGAGCTACGTCCGCGGCGCGATCGCCGGGTACATGAACGACCTGCTCTCCCTCGGTGCCGACGGTTTCCGCATCGACGCGGCCAAGCACATCGACGCGGCCGACCTGGCGAACATCAAGTCGCGGCTGTCGAACCCCTCGGTGTACTGGAAGCAGGAGGTCATCCACGGCGCCGGCGAAGCCGTCCAGCCCACCGAGTACACCGGCAACGGCGACGTCCAGGAGTTCCGCTACGCCTACGACCTCAAACGGGTCCTCAACAACGAGAACCTCGCCTACCTGAAGAACTACGGCGAGGGCTGGGGCTACATGAACAGCGGCGTCTCCGGCGTCTTCGTCGACAACCACGACACCGAGCGCAACGGCTCGACGCTCAGCTACAAGGACGGGGCCAACTACACGCTGGCCAACGTCTTCATGCTGGCCTGGCCCTACGGCGCCCCCGACATCAACTCCGGGTACGAGTTCAGCGACCACGACGCCGGGCCGCCCAACGGGGGCCGGGTGAACGCCTGCTGGCAGGACGGCTGGAAGTGCCAGCACAACTGGCCCGAGATCAAGTCCATGGTCGGCTTCCGCAACGCCACCCGGGGCCAGTCCGTCACCAACTGGTGGGACAACGGCGGCGACGCCATCGCCTTCGGCCGGGGCAGCAAGGGCTTCGTGGCCATCAACCACGAGTCCGGCTCACTGACCCGGACGTACCAGACCTCACTGCCCGCCGGGACGTACTGCAACGTGCAGAACAACACGCCGGTGACGGTGAACTCGAGCGGGCAGCTCACGGCCACCCTGGGCGCGAACACCGCCCTGGCGGTCCACGCGGGCAAGTCGGGCTGCTGAGCGGCTCGCTGAAAGTTTTTGCCGATGGTTTCAAGCCTCTTGCTGTAAGTGTTGCGGCGGCGATACGGTCGCGCGGGGTCGGACCCGAAGAGCCGTAATCGCAAGGAGCCCATCTGTGATACCGAGATGGCCGACGCCGTCGAGGCGCCGAACCACCCATGCCGGACGGGTCGCTGCGGTCACCGTGACCGCGCTGGCCGCAGCGCTCGTCCAGCCCCTCGCGGCGCGGGCCGACACACCGCCTCCGCCCCCCTCCGACGCCAAGCTGGCCACCCAGCCCGCCCGGCACGACGCCACCCGTGAGCAGTTCTACTTCGTCCTGCCGGACCGTTTCGCCAACGGCGACCCGCGCAACGACAAGGGCGGCCTGACCGGTTCACGCCTGTCGACCGGCTACGACCCGACCGACAAGGGCTTCTACCAGGGCGGCGACCTCAAGGGCCTGACCAAGCGGCTCGACTACATCAAGGGCCTGGGCACCACCGCCCTCTGGATGGCCCCCATCTTCAAGAACCAGCCCGTACAGGGCACCGGCGCCAACGCCTCGGCCGGCTACCACGGCTACTGGATCACCGACTTCACCCAGGTCGACCCGCACTTCGGCACCAACGAGGACCTCGAGACCCTCATCGACAAGGCCCACGACAAGGGCATGAAGGTCTTCTTCGACGTCATCACCAACCACACCGCCGACGTCGTCGACTACGAGGAGAAGTCCTACGACTACCTCTCCAAGGGCGCCTTCCCGTACCTGACGAAGGACGGCGTGCCCTTCGACGACGCCGACTACGCCGACGGGCGGCGCGGCTTCCCCGCGGTCGACCGGGACTCCTTCCCGCGCACACCGGTCGTCACCAGGAAGAACAAGGTGCCGTCGTGGCTCAACGACCCGACGATGTACCACAACCGCGGCGACTCCACCTTCGCCGGTGAGAGCTCCACCCACGGCGACTTCTCCGGACTCGACGACCTGTGGACCGAGCGGCCCGAGGTCGTCCACGGCATGGAGAAGATCTACCAGCGCTGGGTGCGGGACTTCGACGTCGACGGCTTCCGGATCGACACCGTGAAGCACGTCGACATGGAGTTCTGGACGCAGTGGGCCACCGCCCTCGACGCCTACGCCGCCAAGCGCGGCCGGGACGACTTCTTCATGTTCGGCGAGGTCTACTCGGCCGACACGAACATCACCGCCCCGTACGTCACCCGGGGCCGGCTCGACGCCACCCTCGACTTCCCCTTCCAGGAGGCGGCCCGCCAGTACGCCTCGCAGGGCGGCAGCGCCCGCAAGCTCGCCGGCGTCTTCGGGGACGACTACAAGTACACGACCGGCAAGGCCAACGCGTACGAGCAGGTCACCTTCCTCGGCAACCACGACATGGGCCGCATCGGGTCGTTCCTGAAGCAGGACGACCCCAAGGCCACCGACGCCGAGATCCTCGCCAAGGACGAGCTCGCCAACGAGCTGATGTTCCTCAGCCGCGGCAACCCCGTCGTCTACTACGGCGACGAGCAGGGCTTCACCGGCCCGGGCGGCGACAAGGACGCCCGGCAGAGCATGTTCGCCTCGCGCACCGCCGACTACCTCGACGACGACCGCATCGGCACCGACGCCACGCACGCCAAGGACGCCTACGACACCAAGGCGCCCCTCTACCGGCAGATCAGAGCCCTCGCCAAGCTCCGCAAGGCCAACCCGGCGCTCACCGACGGCGTCCAGCAGGAGCGGTACGCCGCCGACGGCCCGGGCGTCTACGCCTTCTCCCGCACGGACGCCAGGACCGGCACCGAGTACGTCGTCGCCTTCAACAACGCCGGCGAGAAGAAGTCCGCGACCTTCCCGACCGGCTCGGCCGGCATGACCTTCAAGGGCATCCACGGCACCGACGCGACCCTGAAGAGCGACAGCGACAAGAAGATCACGGTCACCGTCCCGGCCGGCTCGGCGATCGTCCTCAAGGCAGCCGGAAAGCCCGCCAAGCCCGCCACCGCGCCCACGCTCACCCTGAAGGCCCCGGCGGCCGGCGCGACCGGCACGGTCGAGGTCACCGCCGACGTCGACGGCGGGCAGCTCAACCGGGTCGTCTTCGCCGCCCAGACCGGCAACGGCAAGTGGCGGGTCCTCGGCTCCGCCGACCACGCCCCCTACAAGGTCACCCACGCCATCGGCAAGGACGTGGCACCGGGCACGGCCCTGCGCTACAAGGCCGTCGTGGTCGACTCGGCCGGCCGCACCGCGAGCGCCCTGGCCGCCTCCACCACCGGCACCCCGCCCGCCCCGGAGCCGCCCACCGCGTCCTCCCGCGACTACGCGATCGTCCACTACAAGCGCACGGACGGCGACTACGCCGACTGGGGCCTGTACGCCTGGGGCGACCTCGCCGAGGGCGAGGCCACCGAATGGCCCAAGAGCCACCCCTTCACCGGCCGGGACGCCTACGGCGCCTTCGCCTGGGTCAAGCTCAAGCCCGGCGCCTCGAACGTCGGCTTCCTCGTCATCGACAAGGACGGCACCAAGGACGTCGCCGCCGACCGCACGATCGACGTCACCAAGACCGGCGAGATCTGGATCGAGCAGGGCAAGGACACCGTCACCACCGAGCGGCCCGACTCTCCGGCGCCCGACAAGACCAAGGCGGTCCTGCACTACCTCCGGGCCGACGGGAACTACGACGGCTGGGGACTGCACGTCTGGACCGGCGCCGCGAACCCCACCGACTGGTCGAACCCCCTGAAGCCGGTCAAGACTGATGGCTATGGCGCAGTCTTCGAGGTACCGCTCACCGCCGGGGCCACCAGTCTCAGCTACATCCTCCACAAGGGCGACGAGAAGGACCTGCCCACCGACCAGTCGCTCGACCTCAAGGCGAACGGCCACGAGGTGTGGCTCGTGAACGGCCAGGAGAAGTACCTGCTCCCGCAGCCCGCGGGCAGTGCCGCCGCCCTGGACCTCACGACGTCGAAAGCGGTCTGGATCGACCGGAACACCCTCGCCTGGAACGGCTCCGACGCCGCCGCATCCACCCAGCTGCTGTACTCACGCGACGGCTCGATCAAAGCCGAGGACGGTGCCCTGACCGGCGACGCCAAGTGGCTGCGCCTGTCGAAGAACGAGCTCACCGACGCCCAGAAGGCGAAGTTCCCGCACCTCAAGACGTACGACGCCTGGACCGTCGACCCCCGCGACCGCGACCGGGTCCGTGAGGCCCTGCGCGGCCAGGTCGTCGCCACCCAGCACGCGGCCAACGGGGCCGTGCTCGCGGCGACCGGCGTCCAGATCGCCGGAGTCCTCGACGACCTGCACCCCGGCGCCACCAAGGCCGACCTCGGACCGACGTTCGCCAAGGGCCGCCCCACCCTGTCGGTGTGGGCGCCGACCGCGCAGTCCGTCGCCCTGGAGCTCGACGGCAAGGCCGTCCCCATGCGCCGCGACAGCGCCACCGGCGTCTGGTCCGTCACCGGCCCGGCCTCCTGGAAGGGCAAGCCCTACCGCTACGTCGTGAAGGTCTGGGCGCCCGGCGTCCGCAAGGTCGTCACCAACAAGGTCACCGACCCCTACGCTCTCGCCCTCACCACCGACTCGAGGCGCAGCCTGGTCGTCGACCTGGACGACAAGGCCCTCGAGCCCGCCGGCTGGTCGTCGTACACCAAGCCCAGGGCCGTGCCGCTGCGGGACGCGCAGATCCAGGAGCTGCACATCCGGGACTTCTCCGTAGAGGACCGCACGGCCGAGCACCCCGGCACCTACCTCGCCTTCACCGACAAGACGAGCGACGGCAGCAAGCACCTGCGCCGGCTGGCGAAGGCGGGCACCTCCTACGTCCACCTCCTGCCCGCTTTCGACATCGCCACCATCCCGGAGAAGAAGGCCGACCAGGCGAAGACCGACTGCGACCTGGCATCCTTCCCGGCCGACTCGGACAAGCAGCAGGAGTGCGTCGGCAGGATCGCCGCCAAGGACGCCTACAACTGGGGCTACGACCCGTACCACTACACGGTCCCCGAGGGCTCCTACGCCACCGACCCGGACGGCACCGCCCGCACGGTCGAGTTCCGCAGGATGGTGAAGGCCCTCAACGACGACGGGCTGCGGGTCGTCATGGACGTCGTCTACAACCACACCGCCGCGAGCGGCCAGGCCGGCACCTCCGTCCTGGACCGGATCGTGCCCGGCTACTACCAGCGGCTCCTCGCCGACGGCTCGGTCGCCAACAGCACCTGCTGCGCCAACACGGCCACCGAGAACGCCATGATGGGCAAGCTGGTCGTCGACTCGATCGTCACCTGGGCCAAGGAGTACAAGGTCGACGGCTTCCGCTTCGACCTCATGGGCCACCACCCCAAGGCCAACATCCTCGCGGTCCGCAAGGCCCTCGACGAGCTGACCCCCGCCAAGGACGGCGTCGACGGCAAGAAGATCATCCTGTACGGCGAGGGCTGGAACTTCGGCGAGGTCGCCGACGACGCCCGGTTCGTCCAGGCCACGCAGAAGAACATGGCCGGCACCGGCATCGCCACCTTCTCCGACCGGGCCCGTGACGCCGTGCGCGGCGGCGGTCCCTTCGACGAGGACCCCGGCGTCCAGGGCTTCGCGTCCGGCCTGTACACCGACCCCAACTCCTCCAAGAACAACGGCACGCCCGCCGAGCAGAAGGCCCGGCTCCTGCACTACCAGGACCTGATCAAGGTCGGCCTCTCCGGCAACCTCGCCGGCTACCGGTTCACCGACACCGGCGGCAAGGAGGTCAAGGGCTCCGACGTCGACTACAACGGCACCCCCGCCGGATACGCCGACGCCCCGGGCGACGCCCTCGCCTACGCCGACGCGCACGACAACGAGTCCCTGTTCGACGCCCTGGCCTTCAAACTGCCCGCCCCGACCAGCGCGTCCGACCGGGCCAGGATGCAGGTCCTCGCCATGGCGACGGCCACCCTCTCCCAGGGGCCGGCCCTCTCCCAGGCGGGCACCGACCTGCTGCGCTCCAAGTCCCTGGACCGCAACTCCTACGACAGCGGCGACTGGTTCAACGCCGTCCACTGGCGGTGCGCGGACGGCAACGGCTTCGGCCGCGGACTGCCCATGGCGGCCGACAACACCGACAAGTGGCCGTACGCCAAGCCCCTGCTGACCACCGTCAAGGTGGGCTGCGAGCAGATCGAGGGCACCTCGGCCGCCTACCGCGACCTGCTGCGGATCCGGAGCACCGAGAAGGACTTCTCCCTGGGCACGGCCGCACAGGTGCAGTCCCGGCTCTCCTTCCCGCTGTCCGGCACGGACGAGACACCCGGCGTGATCACCATGCGGCTCGGTGACCTGGTCGTCGTGTTCAACGCCACGCCCGAGCGGCAGGAGCAGCGCGTGTCCGCACTCGCCGGGACCGGCTACCGGCTGCACCCGGTGCAGGCGGCGGGCGCGGACGCCACCGTGAAGTCCTCCGCCTACGCGCAGGAGTCCGGCACCTTCGCCGTGCCGGCGCGCACGGTCGCGGTCTTCACCCGGACCGCGGGGTAACGCACCCGCCGCGGGCGGGATGGACCGCGACCGGCGGCCCGCCCCGCCCGCGGCTAGGGTGAGCACACCGACCTGGAACAGGAGTGCTGATGCCGCAGATCACCGTCGACTATTCCGCCGACCTCGCCGGCGGCTTCGACCGGCCCGGATTCGCCAAGGCGCTGCACGAGGCGACGGTCGAGATCGCGGCCGCCAAGCCGCCCGCGTGCAAGACCCGGTTCCGCCCGACCGAGGACATCGTGGTCGGCCCCGAGACCGAGGGGCACGCCCACGTCCACATCCACATCGCGCTGCTCGCCGGCCGCACCGACGAGACCAAGGCCCGGCTGACCGAGGCCGCGCTGGAGCTGCTGTGGACGTATCTGAAGCAGCCCGAGGGCCTCGCCCTGCATGCCTCCGCCGAGGTCCGCGACCTCGATGCGTCGTACGCGAAGTACGAAAGCTGAGACCGCTCAGCTCGCCAGGGCGATGAGCCGGCCGACCAGGTGCGCGAACGGGCCGTCGGCCGGCTCGTCCTTGAGGGCGCCGCGCAGCAGCTCCGCCATCTCCTCGTCGTAGGCGGCGCTGACGGCGGCGAGCGCGGCGAAGTCGTTGACGAGCTGGGGCTCCAGCTCCTCGCGCGGGATGCGCCGGCCGTCCAGCCAGATCAGCGCCGTCGACTCGGCCAGCGAGATCCAGGAACGGACGACCAGTTCGAGACGCGCGGGCGGATCGGTCACGCCCAGGTGCGAAAGGATCTGGACATACGCGGCCTGCCGTACGGAGTCGACGAGCGCGTTGGTCGTCGAGATGGTGCTCATTGAGCAGGCTCCGCCCGCGGAGACCGCCGGACCGCCGCGCATCAGGGCGGAGAAACCCGGCCCGTGCTCGTCCACGAAGTCGAAGTAGCGGCGCATCACGCGCAGCAGCCGCGCCCCCAGCGGACCCTCGTGGGGCTCCACGAAGCGGGCCGCCAGATCGTCCGAGGCCCGCTGCAACGCGGCCTCGTACAGGCTGAGTTTGCCGGGGAAGTAGTGGTAGACCAGCGGGCGCGAGATGCCCGCGGCCGACGCTATCTCGTCGATGGACACGTCGTCGGGCGAGCGGCGGCTGAACAGTTCGAGGGCGACGCCGATCAACTGCTGCCGCCGCTCCTCGACTCCCATTCTGCGGCGAACCCCGGTAGTCATACGAACACCTTACCGATCGTTTCCAGCCTCGAACGGGCCGGATCGATCAGCGGATCCCACCGGCCGCACCGGACGGGCCCGGAATCCGCCCCGGTCAGCGCAGCCCGCGGAGCGAACGCCCGTCCTTCAGCGACCCCTTGAGCTGAGCCTGCGCCCCCTGCTCGGCCGGCACGGTCAGCAGACTGCTCCGCGCCTGCCCGTTCACTCCCCCCGTCGCGCGGACCGACGCCGTCTCCCGGCCGCCGGCGGCGAGCAGGTACCAGTCGCCGGCCTTCGACTTCCACAGCACCCCGGCCAGCACATGCGGATCACGAGCCCCGCAGGCCGGCACGTTCTCCGCCTGCGCCGCGGCCGCCCCGTACGCCCCGCCCGGTGTGTGGAACTGCGCCAGCACCCGCGCCCCGCCGCCCCGCCAGGTCTCGGCCCGCGTGCACACCCACGCCGCCGAGCCGCTCCCGTCGGGCAGCGGCTGTTCGTTGAACGCCCACGCGTTGACGCTGCGCACCCCCGCCGAGCGCATCGTGCCCAGCGAACAGGCGAACGGCTGCCAGGCGCGCAGTGCCGAAGCCCCCGCCACATCGCCCGGGGAGCCCGGCCGCCCGGTGGTGAGCCTGGCCGGGACCAGCTCGCCGAGGTCGGTCAGCATCCGGGTCCGGCCGCCTTCGGTCACCTCCAGCACGTTCCACGAGGTGCACGGGCCGGCCCGCAGGGCCGGGCTGGCCAGCGGCGTGGTCACACCGTCGGTGAGCGTGAGGTCCATCGCGCCGGAGCCCGGCTTCACCAGGTCCCGCTCGGCGGCCTTCTCCACCCAGGGCGCCATCAGGTAGCGGACGTTGCCGTCGGACCGGCCCAGGACCACCGCGGCCGCCTCGGCCCGCCCGGCCCCGTCGACCCGGGCGAAGTCGAGGGCGGCGCCCTGCGTGCCGTCCTTCGGCTCCGCGTACCGGGCGATGCGCAGACCGTCGTAGAGGATCACCACACGGGCCGCGTCGAGCGTCCCCGCGTACAGCAGCTGGGGCGGTCCGGCCGGGCCGCCGGAGAGGGTGCCGGGGGTCACCGACACCTGGACCGTCTCGCCGGGACGGGCCCACACGGCCAGGGCGCGGCGCAGCAGGGCCCGGTCGTCGGTGAGGTCGCCGCGAGCCGGCCACACGGAGAAGTCGGTGCGCGCCGAGCTGCGCCACGCGGTGGGCGGCATCCGGGTCAGCTTCGTCGGGTCCAGGGCGGCCTGCGCGGCCGGGTTCCGGGCGTACGGCGGTGCCGCGGCGCCCTCCGGTCCCCAGCCCTCACCGGGCAGGCCGAGCAGTGCCCCGCACACCAGCAGGGCGGCACCGGCGGTCAGCGCGGCCTTCAGGTGCTGGCGGCGGCGCATCAGATCGGTGGGCCGGGCCTGGAGCGAGCAGGGGTCGAACTCGGGGGAGCCGAGCAGCCCGTACTGGGCGGGGATCCCGCCAGCCTCCAGCACCGCTCCCTCCGGGTCGGCGACGCCCGCCGCGGCGAGGACCTCGCACACCCCGTCGTCCGTGAGCCGCTCCAGGCCGCGCAGCGCGTAGGCGGCCCGGGCCGGGCCGGACAGGGTCGACAGCCGCTGGTCCAGGGCGAGTTCGTCGGCACCGCCGGAGCGCGGGAACAGCTTCAGGCCCCACACGTGCGGCAGCAGCGGCGGCAACTGTGCCCGCTTGGGCCAGGCCTTCGCCTTCAGTGGAAGCCCCGCCTCCAGTGCCGTGCGCAGCACCTTCAGACGGACCAGTGCGTAGCCGGGGTCGCCGTCCCGCCCGGTGGACTGCGCCGGGATCACCGGGGCCGGGGTGCGGTTGCGGGGGAGCGCCCGCTGGGCGAGGGAGTGTGCGGTCAGGACGCGGCGGCTGCGGCCCAGCCCGGGGGGCAGGACCAGGTAGGCCAGCCGGACGAGCCGCGGGTAGTGCTCGACGAGCGCGGCCTCGGCCTGCTCGACGTCGACGACCGGGCCGGTGGGGGAGAAGGGTGCGGGGCGCTGGGCGACATCCTGTGACTGCACGTTCAGCAGAACGAGCGAATCATGGGTTGGTCACCTGGCCCCCGAGCGTCACGCCCCCGGGGGCACCCCGGGCTCCACGAGCAGCCGGGCGTAGTTCGCCATGGACCGCTGGTAGCGCGGCAGGTGCGGGGCCAGGGCGCCCAGGGCCAGCGCCAGCGCCTCCCGGTCGCGGCCGAGACTCGACAGGCACAGCGCGAGGCAGGCGCGTACGGGGTCGTCCAGCTCGTCGGACGGGGCGAGAAGCTCGGGCGTCAGCAGCGCGACGCCCTCCTCGGCCCGGCCGATGTTCCGCAGCGAGCTGGCCAGCTGGATCTTCGTCCGGCGGGCCTTGTAGGGGCTGACGTCGGCGAGGCCGTTCCCCAGTGCCTCCTGGTACAGGGGGACCGCCTTGTCGCTGCGGCCCGTGGAGTCCCACGCGCAGGCCCGCTCGAACGAGCCGTGTGGACTGCCCTCGGGCAGCTCGGCGACGAGGGCGTCGACCTCGGCGCGGAAGCGGGCCTCGTCCTCCTCCGTCTCGGCGTAGTCGTCGAAACGCTCCCACAGGGCGGCCACACGGTCTTCCCAGTCCTGATCCACCTGTCCACCCTCGCACAGGAGTGCCCACCGGGGCAGCGGGATTTTGAGCACGGCGGGCTCCGCAGCCGTATCGAAGGCGAGAGCCTCTTGCCGGGGCTCCGTGCGGCATGCGTCCGGATCGTGCCGTGACAGGGACCGTGCCGACAAGGACCGGAGGAACAGATGAGGGTGACCCGACCGATGCTCGCGCTGAGCGGCGCGGTGGCGATACTGGCGCTGGCCGGCTGCGGCGGATCCGGCGACAAGGACGAGGCGGCCGTTCCGAAGGAGGTGAGCGGCAGCCTTGAGCACATCGCGGCCGAGGCCGACTGCAAGCCGAACATGCAGACCGACGCGGACACCATCCGCCAGGCGCTGTGCAAGAAAGGCAAGGAGAAGTACGTCCTCGCGACCTTCTCCACGGACCGCGGCCAGCGCGAGTGGCTGAACAGCGCGAAGGACTACGGCGGTTACTACCTCGTCGGCCGCAAGTGGGTCGCCGTCGGCCAGCAGAAGACGGTCACGGCACTGCAGGGCACCCTCGGCGGCACCATGGAAGAGGGTTCCGAGCACATGAACCCCGGCGGCAGCCACAACAAGAACGGTCACGGTGGCAGCGGCCACCACGGCTGAGCACGAAGGCCCGAGCAGCAGAAGGCCGGCGGTGGGAGTTCCCACCGCCGGCCTTTCGCACAACCGGTTCAGGACTACTGGCAGTCCTGGCCCCCGTTGATGCACTGGACCATCTTGTTCATCACGTTCTCGTCGAAGAAGTTGATGAAGTCGTTGTGGTCGGTGATCGCCTTGTGCAGCTGCTCCGGAAAGGAGTCGACCGCGAAGGCGTTCTGCACCTGCCCGTTGTTGATCTGCGGCGCCTGTACGTCGTAGACCAGTCGGACCTGGAGCTGCGGGATGGCCTTGAAGCCGTTCGAGCAGCTGCCGTCCGCCTCCACGAAGTCCACGTGGGTGCGGTGGTTGGCGCTGTCGATGTTCTGCCCGTCCCAGCAGCTCTGGAAGTTGGACGTCCGCACCACGGAGCTGCCCTGGGGGCAGAGCGGGTACTTGTCCGTCACCTGACGGTCCTCGAAGCCGGTGCAGCTCCACGAGGTGTTGGCGTTGTTCAGGCCGTTGGTGAGGGACTTGGCGTCACCGGTGATGATGCGCAGGGCCTTCGGCATCGCGACGACGTCGCTGGTGCGGTTGCCGACGAACTTCAGCTGGGCCTCGGCCGGCTCGACGATCTTGCCGACGTTGCCGTCCTGGCCACCGCCGGGCTGACCCGCGTCGATGTCGTCCGAGCCGTCCTGGATCCGGAGGACCGGCCAGAAGTACGAGGACTTGTCGCCCTGGTTCTGGCAGGACGTCTCGGCGTTGGCCAGGTCCTCGTCGCTCGCGAAGGCGTTGTTGCTCTGGTTGCCGACGTAGTCGTGCTGGTGCTGCGCACCGTTGGACACGCCGGGCGCCACGATCACGTTGTCCGAGTTGCGGTTCTCGTTCTGGTTGGTGCCGCAGTTCGTGGTGAACGTACCCGTCGAACCGCCGTCGCCGTTCGCGGCGAGGCCGTTCGGCAGGTTGCGGGAGTTGGGCTGGACGTCCTCGATGTTGATGAAGTCGTCCGCCGCCGGGCCGTTGCCGGCCTGCCCGCCGTTGCCGCCCTGCCCGTTGTCCTGGCCGCCGTTGTCCTGGCCCTGGTCCTGACCGCCGTCGTTCTGACCGCCGTTGTTCTGGCCGTCGTTGTTCTGGCCGTCGTTGTTCTGGCCATCGCCGGCCTGGCCGTCGGTGGTGTCGGCGTCGGCGGCCATGCCCTGGCACGAGGCCAACTGCTCGAGGCTGGCAGGGGCCTTGCCGCCGACCCGCCGGATGTTGATGCCGATCCGGTCGATGACCGCGGTCCGCTTCGACTTCAGCGGGCCGAGGATGGCGTTGTCGACGAAGCCCGAGTCACCGGCCTGGGCCTGGCGGGTGGAGGCGAGCCGGGTGTAGGCCTCGCTGATCTGCTTGTCGAGGTTGGCCAGCTCCTTGTCCACCCCCTGGCGAGCACGGTCCGGCACATCGGTCAGCTTCTGTCCGACGTCCGGGCACTGGATCGTGGCGATCTGTGCGCCCGCGGACTTCGTCTGGTTCGCCGAGTTCTCCTCGTGCGCCGAGGCGTAGAAGTTTGCCCAGATCAGCCCGCCCCCACCGAGCGCTAGGGCCGCCGATGCGGCAATGGCCTTGGTGGCCAGCGGCGTACGGCGTTTTCTTGTGTTGCGTCCCATGGAACTCCTCTGACTTCCTTTTTCGGGGGCATCGAGGCGCCCGACAGGAGTGAAGCGGCTCCCTTCCATACGGAGCGCGTCCCACGGGTGTTCAGCGGTCTCGGAAATTGATGCGAGATTCGTGAGGACTCTGTGTCCTCAACAGCCGCTCAGGCACCGGGAGTTGCTGATCCCCCACGAGGGGTGAAAGCCATCATCCGGTTTCACCGGCCGTGGTCGAGATAGGCGAGAACCGCCAGCACGCGACGGTTGTCGTCGTCCGAGACCTCCAGCCCCAGTTTGGCGAAGATGTTGGCGGTGTGCTTGGCGATCGCCCGTTCCGTCACGAGCAGTTTCCCGGCGATCGCCGTGTTGGACCGGCCCTGCGCCATCAGCTCCAGCACCTCCGTCTCCCGGGGCGTCAGCCGTGCCAGCGGCCGGTCGTCGCCCGAACGGCGGGCCAGCAGCTGCTGGATGACCTGAGGGTCCATCGCCGTGCCCCCGGCGGCGACCCGCCGTACCGCGTCCACGAACTGCTCGGCATCGAACACCCGGTCCTTCAGCAGGTACCCGACCCCGCCGGTGCCGTCGGCGAGGAGCTCACGCGCGTACAGCTGCTCCACGTGCTGGGAGAGCACCAGCACCGGCAGTCCGGGCCGCTTCCGGCGGGCGTCGAGCGCGCACTGCAGGCCTTCGTCGGTCTGCGTGGGCGGCAGGCGCACGTCGACGACGGCGACGTCCGGGTGCAGCTCGTCCAGCGCGGCGGCCAGTTCGGGTCCCGTCTCGACGGCCGCCGCGATCTCGAAGCCGTGCGCCCGCAGCAGCCGGACGAGTCCGTCACGCAGCAGGAAGAGGTCTTCGGCCAGGACTACGCGCAAGGGATCTCCATGGTGACCATGGTGGGGCCGCCCGCGGGGCTGCTGACGGCCAGGACGCCGTCGAATGTACCCAGTCGCCGTTCCACCCCGGCCAGCCCCGACCCCGCACCGATCACCGCGCCGCCCTTGCCGTTGTCCGTGACGGTCGCCCGCAGCATGCCGTCCGCCTGGTGCAGGTCGACCCAGATCCGGTCGGCGCCCGCGTGTTTCACGGCGTTGGTGAGCACCTCGCTCACGGCGAAGTACGCGCCCGACTCCACGGGCGCCTCGGCCCGCCCGGACAGCTCCACGCTCACTTCGGTGGCCACCGGCAGCCGCAGTGCCAGCGCCCGCACCGCGTCGCCCAGGCCTCGCTCGGCGAGGACCGGCGGGTGGATGCCGCGCACCAGCTCGCGCAGCTCGGTCAGTGCCTCCACCGAGGACTTGCGGGTCTGCGCGATCAGCTCCTTCGCCTGCGCCGGGTCCTTGTCGAGGAGCGCCTCGATGGTGCCCAGGTCCATGCCGACGGCGACCAGCCGGGCCTGGGCCCCCGTCGTGCAGGTCCCGCTCGATGCGCCGCAGTTCGGCGGCGGAGGCGTCGACGGCGTCGCGCCGGGTCTCGGTCAGGACCCGCACCCGCTCGGCCAGTTCCCCCTGGTTCGAGCCGAGCACGGCGCGGGTGAGCCGGAAGTGGACGTGCAGCAGGCGCGGGGTCAGGAAGTGTGCGAGGAACAGCAGCACCAGCCCCAGGGCCCCCGCACCCAGCGCGGACGCCTGCCCGGTCACCGGCACGAACCCGTACCAGTACCCGTCGGGGAAGACCCGCCACAGCCCGAGCGCGAGGGCGAACCCCTCCAGCGGGTAGAGCAGCAGCACGGCCGGCAGCAGCGCGGTGACGAACCCCGCGGTCATGTCGGCCGGCAGCCAGAGCAGGTCCCGCCAGGTCGCCGGGTCGCGCAGCATCCCGAAGGTGCGCGCCCAGGGGTTGGCGTCCTTCGGCAGCGGCCGGTACGCCGGGGGGATCCGCACCCCGCCCCACTCCGCCGCGAGCACCCGGCGGGCGTTCGCGAACGCCCGCACCCCCGTCAGTGCGTACGGCGTGGTGACGAGCCCGACCCCGATCGGGATCAGCGCGATCGAGACCAGGGACAGGCAGAAGCACAGCACCGCCCCCGGCAGGGAGACGAGGGCCAGCACGAGCCCCCGCACCGCGGCGAGCCCGATGCCCCGTCCTGTCGTCCGGCCGGTGCCGTTCTTCGTGTCCATGGTCATGGCGTCAGTCTCGCCGAGCGGGCCTGCCCGGTCACGGGGCCGGGCACCCTGCCCGGAGGTGGTGCTACCTACACCTCGGCCGGAACGAGGGGTGGTTACGAGGGGTGGTTACGAGGGCTGGTTACGAGGGGCGTTTCACGAACCGGCGCCGGACGCGAGGACCTTCGCCTCCACCTCAGGATCGAGGCCCGAGCGCGGCCGGTCCGGCCGCTGGGGCGCCACGCCCCCGACGTCCTTCAGCCACCGCCAGGTGTCCGTCACCGTCTCCTCGACCGGCCTGCAGACCAGTCCGGCCCCGACCGCCCGGGAGGCGTCCGCGCTGTGCAGGGCCCCGTACAGGTCGCTGTCCGGCGGCACCCACACCGGCAGCTCGGTCCACGGCTCGATGCCCGCCTCCAGGATCACCCCCGGCTCGGTCCAGCGGAGTTCGGCGGCGCCGCCGGTGACCCGCACGCAGGCGTCGAGCAACGCGCCCATGGTGGTGTGCCCCTGCGGACTGACCAGGTTGTACGGGCCGCTCAGCTCCCGCTCGGCCGCGAGCACGGTCCACTCGGCCAGGTCACGGACGTCCACGTACTGCAGGGGCAGTTCACGCGGGCCCGGCGCCAGCACCGGACCGCCGCGCGCCGTGCGGCCCAGCCACCAGGGCAGCCGGCCGATGTTCTCGTACGGGCCGAGGATCAGCCCGGCCCGTACGAGCACCGACCGGTCCGCGCCGAAGGCGTCCAGTACGGCCAGTTCACCGCCCCGCTTGTCCTGCGGGTACGCGGTCTGCTCGGCGTCGGCCGACGCCCCCTCCACCAGGGGCGCGTCCTCGTCGTACCCGGCGGGCGGGGCCCACGCGTACACCGAGCAGCTCGACACGTACACGTACCGGCCGGCGCGGCCCCGCAGCAGCCGCGCCGTGTCCCGCACCGCGCGCGGCGCCGCCGACCAGGTGTCGACGACCACGTCCCACTCTCCCGGGTCGTCGGCGAGGGCGGCCAGGCCGCCGGACGCGGTGCGGTCGCCCCGCAAAGACCGCACGCCGGGCGGCGCGTCGTGCCGCCCGCGGTGGAAGACCGTCACCTCCCAGCCCCGCCCCAACGCCGCCTCCACGACGGCCCGCCCCACGAACTCCGTACCGCCCAGCATCAAAAGCCTCATGCCGGTGACTCTGCCTGGTGGGGCGAGAGGACGGAACGGAGATCTGCTCTCAGCAGACGGGCCCGACGAGCCCGACGAGTCCGACGAGCCCGTCGGGCCCGACGAGCCGGACGGGCGGGACGGGCGGGATGAGCCGGACGGGCGGGATGAGCCGGACAGGGCAGAGGGCCTGGGCGGAGCCGGCGGCGCGGACCGGACCGGCGGCGCGGACCGGACCGGCGGCGCGGACCGGACCGGCGGCGCGGACCGGACCGGCGGCGCGGACCGGACCGGCGGCGCGGACCGCCGACGGCGCGGACCGGACCGGCGGCCCGGCCGGGCAGGAGGTACGGGCGAGACCTACGGGGCGGTGCAGGGCGGGGCGCGCCTCAGTCCGCCGTCGGCGGCACGTACTTGTAGCCCACGCGGCGCACGGTGCGGATCGCGTCGCGGTGCTCCACGCCCAGCTTGCGGCGCAGGCGGGCGATGTGGACGTCGACCGTGCGGCCGTCGCCCACGTGCCCGTAGCCCCACACCGTGCCGACCAGCTGGTCGCGGGTGTGGACCCGGCTCGGGTGCGCCACCAGGTGGGCCAGCAGCTCGAACTCCAGGTAGGTGAGGTCGAGCGGCCGCCCGGCCACCCGGGCGGTGCGCTGCACGGTGTCGACCCGGATCAGCGGCTCGCCGCCCGGCTCGGCACCGGGCCGCGGGTCCGCGTCCTGCGGCAGGTCGGGCACCGCCACCGGGAACGGCGGCTGCTGGTCGGCCGGGACGAGCACCAGGTAGCCGACCATCGGCGGCTGCCCCGGCAGCGTCGGCAGGGTGTGCTGCGGGGCCGGCAGCCAGGTGGCACCCGGCGGCAGCAGGTCCGCGACCGTCACCACTTCGTCCCGGTCGACGGCACGCAGCCGATGCCGGGGGCCGTGCGGCGCGGGGGCGTTGAGAGGGGCGGCGGTGGACAGGGAACGAGTGGTCGCCATGAGAGGTCAGCTCTTTCGCGCGAGGAGTTCGTCGGGGAGGTCGACGGCCGCGATTCGTGGTCGGGCTCGCCGAGGACGTACGCGGTTCGCGCTGGCCGAAGGCCGGGGTGTACGGCGTTAGAGGGCCGGCGCGTTCGTCGCGCGGCAACACACCCGGTCGAAGTCGTGGTCCTGGCGGGACGGCCAGAAGGGCTCGAGGTCATGGCGACCCGTCGCGGTGTACTTCTGGTGGCTGGCCATGACCCCATTGAAGCAGAGCCGATCGCGCACCGGGACCCTCCTCTCACTGCTTGGACAATTCACTGCCCGGTCAAGCGCGCCCCGTCAAGGGCACGGGGACCCGCGCGACCAGCCATGGCGTCGCGGCAGACGCACCGAGGCGCCCACCGCGAACGGGGAGCGCCTCGGGGAGCTTGCGGGGCAGGTCAGACCTGGCCGGCCTTCTCCAGCGCCGAGCAGCAGGTGTCGACGAGCAGCCGGGTCACCACGTACGGGTCGACGTTGGCGTTCGGGCGGCGGTCCTCGATGTAGCCCTTGCCGTCCTTCTCGACCTGCCAGGGGATGCGGACCGAGGCGCCGCGGTCGGAGACGCCGTAGGAGTACTTGTCCCACGGGGCGGTCTCGTGCAGGCCGGTGAGGCGGTCGTCGATGCCGGCGCCGTAGTTCTTGACGTGGTCGAGCGGCTTGGAGCCCTCACCGAGCGACTCGGCCGCGGTGATGATCGCGTCGTAGCTCTCGCGCATCGCCTTGGTGGAGAAGTTGGTGTGCGCACCGGCGCCGTTCCAGTCGCCCTTGACCGGCTTGGGGTCGAGGGTCGCGGCGATGTCGAAGTCCTCGGCGGTGCGGTAGAGCAGCCAGCGGGCCACCCACAGGTGGTCGGAGACCTCCAGCGGGGAGACCGGGCCGACCTGGAACTCCCACTGTCCGGGCATGACTTCGGCGTTGATGCCGGAGATCGCGAGACCGGCCTTCAGGCAGTTGTCCAGGTGCGCCTCGACGACGTCACGGCCGAAGATCTCGTCCGCGCCGACACCGCAGTAGTAGCCGCCCTGCGGGGCCGGGAAGCCGCCCTTGGGGAAGCCGAGCGGGTAACCGTCCTTGAAGAACGTGTACTCCTGCTCGATGCCGAAGATCGGCTCCTGTGCCGCGAACTTCTCGGCGACCTCGGCCAGCGCCGCACGGGTGTTGCTGGCGTGCGGGGTGAGGTCGATGTTCAGGACCTCGCACAGCACGAGGATGTCGTCGCCGCCGCGGATGGGGTCCGGGCAGGTGAAGACCGGCTTGAGGACGCAGTCCGAGGAGTGGCCCTCGGCCTGGTTGGTGGAGGACCCGTCGAAGCCCCAGATCGGCAGCGCGTCGAGACCGGCGGGGGAGCCCGTGATGATCTTGGTCTTGGAACGCAGTTTGGCCGTCGGCTCGGTGCCGTCGATCCAGATGTACTCAGCCTTGAAGGTCACGGGCCACATCCTCGGGTGTGTCTGGGCGCGTATCGCGGGTGCTTGCGGCGCAGCGGCACCGGTGCGCCGCGTCTGCTGCCCGGCAGCCTGGCAACAGGCGATTTCCCGTCCATTGCTCGTATGTGAACCCCGTGTTACCTGGCCGTGCTGTGCCGCACCTCACGCCGTGAGGGCGTTTCGCGGGTGCGGCGCCGGTCACCGGCTCCCCTCCGTCAAGCCGGTGACCGGCGCCGCACGGCCCGGACGTGCCGGTCCTGCTGCCCCTGGCCGGGGCGGCAGGACCGGTGACACGTACGAGGGGCGGCCGAGGGGGTGGCCGCCGCCTCATCGATTCACTCGGGCGTGAGGCGTCACCCCACCTTCTCGATCAGGGCCCGGCGGATCAGGAACTTGCCGGGCTCACGGACCTGTTCGAAGGCCGCGTTGTTGAGCAGCGCACAGCTGCCGGAGACCGAAGTGACCTCCACCGTCGTGGACTTGTTGTTGTCCAGGTTGGTGACCTTCAGCTTCGTGCCGGCCGGGAACTGGTTGCTGGACGCGGCGGGCGCACCGCCCTCACCGGAGAGCGTGACCGTGGAGCCGTTGCACACCTGCTGGCCGGAGGCAGCGGCACCGCCGCCGGTGTTTCCCGCGGGGGCGGACTCGGCCGGCTTCGACGGCTGGGCCGAAGCCGCGGGAGGCTGTGCCGCATCGGCGGGCTGCGACGGCTGCGCGGTCTGGGAGTCCTGAGCCGACTCCCCGACGGTGCACCCCGACGCCTCCTGCTTCCGCTTGATCTCCGCGACGACCGCCTCGCGGTTGGCGATCCGCGCCTCGGACTGCGCGTCCGGGTTGGCCCGCTGGTCCGCGATGAACTTCTGGTTGTTGCCGAGGGCGGTGGCGAGGCCCAGGCAGACCGTCGATTCCGACGCCGACTTGGGGGCCGGCGGCGACGCGTTCGACGTGCTCGCCATGACGAAGGCCCCGCCTCCCGCCACCGTCGCCGCGCTCAGCAGCAGCGCGATCTTCTTCTTCGTACCGAGAGTTCTCCTACGCGACATGCGCGCCTCCTGAAGAGGTAGGGGAGCGGACGCCGCTATGTACGAGATACCGAACGAGGTTACTCAGCGGTTACAGGAGTCACCAAAGTGACCTGTGCCACATGGTGGAGCTCGCTGGTCAGCGTGACAGGGCGTCCCGTACGGCCTCTTCGGAGCGGCCGACGACCGCCGTGCCGTCGTCCGCGGTGATGATCGGGCGCTGGATCAGCTTCGGGTGCTCGGCGAGCGCCGTGATCCAGCGGGCGCGCGAGGCGGCGTCGCGCGGCCACTCCTTGAGTCCCAGTTCCCTGGCCTCGGCCTCCTGGGCGCGGGTGATGTCCCAGGGTTCGAGACCGAGGAGCTTCAGCACGCCGCGGATCTCGTCCTCGCTCGGCACGTCCTCCAGGTAGCGGCGGACGGTGTAGTCGGCGCCCTCGGCGTCGAGCAGCGTCAGCGCGCTGCGGCACTTCGAACACGCGGGGTTGATCCAGATCTCCATGCGCACAAGGTACGCGCCGACTAGCGTGTTCGATTTTCTGGCGCCCCTCCGTCACCTCGCGGACCAGTCGTGACATGACGCCAATTCCCATGCTCACCAGGGCTTTTGCCGAGCTCTGCGGACTCCCTGTTGTCAGTGCCGGGCGGTAGACTGTAAGCAGTGTTCGAGGGTGGCGCCGGGGATGCCGACGTCTTCGGTGAGCCGCCCGACCGCGACAGGAGGATGCCTGTGCCCGCTGCCGCCCTGAAGTCGAAGCCGCTGCCCACCCAGTCCACCGCGAAGCGTCCCGTCCTGCTCGACCTGCCGTACGCGCCCGTGGAGAAGCGGCCGCTGCCGCCGGGCCGGCCGCGCCAGTGGTACGTGACGCACAACCGCCGCCTCAAGGCGATGCGCCTCGCCATCGCCCTGCTCGACTCGGGCGTCCACATGCCGAACCAGGCTCACAACGAGACGATCCGCGACACGGCGGAACTGATCGGCGTCCATCCGCCGTCGGACACGACGTGCCACATGGTGCGGGCGTTCATGCGCTACGCACGCTGAACCGCCCACTCCGAGCGCCGGGCACCCCGAACAGCGGGGTGCCCGGCGCTCGTTCATGCCGCCCCGGTGGGCGCCGCGAACACCGGCGGGTTCAGGCGGGCGAGGCCCTCCTGACGCTCGCAGGGGAAACAAGGGCAGGGCGCCGGACGGTGGCTCGCCGCGTCGAGCTTGGCCACCTGCTCGGGGGTAAGGCTCCAGCCGATGACGCCGAGGTTCTGGCGCAGTTGCCGCTCGTCCCTGGCGCCGATGAGGACCGAGGACACCGTCGGCCGCCGCAGCAGCCAGTTGAGGGCGATCTGCGGGACCGCCCTGCCCGTCTCCGGGGCTCCCTGTGTCCGGCAGGCCGTCGACCGAGGAGGGGCGCCCGAGGGCACCGACGCGCACGAGGTCGTCCGCGCGGTCTCCGCTCCGCTCTACTACCACCTGCACATCAGCGACGGACAGCTCGACGAGGCCACGGCCGTACGCGCCGCCGAGGCAGCGGCGGCGACGCGAGCGGGGGTGCACGCACCGGACGGGGGCAGAAGGCCCTGACGGACAGGACCACCTCGACCTGCCCGCGCGCCTCGAGATGGTCAGCCCTTCGCCAGCTCCCTCTCCGTCGGTGGCGGCGCGAGCGGGGTGTACGCACCGGACGGGGGCAGAAGGCCCTGACGGACAGGACCACCTCGACCTGCCCGTGCGTCTCGAGATGGTCAGCCCTTCGCCAGCTCCCTCTCCGTCGGTGGCGGCGCGAGCGGG
>NZ_JBEZOK010000012.1:205608-211178 GCF_040706515.1 Streptomyces sp. NPDC047880
ACCTCGACCTGCCCGTGCGTCTCGAGATGGTCAGCCCTTCGCCAGCTCCCTCTCCGTCGGTGGCGGCGCGAGCGGGGTGTACGCACCGGACGGGGGCAGGAGGCCCTGACGGACAGGACCACCTCGACCTGCCCGTGCGTCTCGAGATGGTCAGCCCTTCGCCAGCTCCCTCTCCAGCGGGGTGCGGAAGCGGGGGGTGATTCTGGTCGTGCCCAGCCAGGCGGCCAGCCGCTGGGCCTCGGTGTCGATCGCCGCACGGGCGTCGCGGCCGACGCCCTCCTCGTCGAGGAGGCGCCAGACGATCTCCCCGTCCGGTCGCTGCGCCCAGCCGCCCACCACCCGTCCGTTCCACCACACCGTCGGCCCGACGTTGCCGCTGCGGTCGAACAGCCGGGGGCGCAGCTCCGGCGCGAGATACCAGTCGCGCTGCTGCCACCCCATCGCCGTCGGGTCAAGGCCGGGCAGCAGCGCGGCCCAGGGCTCCCCGGGCGCGGGAACCGGGTCGGCGTCGCCCGCGGCCACGTACCCCGTGCCCTCGTCCAGTGACACCGCCTCCGCCCCGGCCGCGGCCAGGGCCCGGCGCACCTCCGTCACGCGCCACCCCGTCCACCACTTCAGATCCGCCTCGGTCGCCGGGCCACACGCCCGCAGCCACCGCCCCAGCAGCTCGGCCTGCGCCTCAGCCGTGTCCAGCTCGGCATACTCGGGCGCGACGGCCCAGCGGAACCGGCTCGACGTCCACGAACCGAGCGGCCGGCCGCGTACGACCTTCCCCTCCACGCCCAGCACCCGCAGCAGCCGGGTCGAGATCGTGTGCAGCCCTTCGTAGCTCTTCCCGGCCGCGTACACGAACTGCTCCCGCAGGCGCGGCTCGTCCCGGGCGAGTTCATCGGCCGTCGCCTGTCCGCGCCGGGCGAGCGCCGCCAGCGTCGATTCCTCGACCTCTTTCAGCCAGGCCGCGTCCGGCGCGCCGGACGCCGTCATCTGCTTGAGCAGCGAGGCCCTCTCCCGGGCGGCGACGGCCAGCCCCGTCGAGGCGTGCACGACGGCGGCCAGCGAGGTGGGGAACACGAACACCGTGTGCCGCATGCCGTGCATCCGCACCAGGTGACGGTCCTCGTACAGGGCCCGCTCGGTCTCCCCGACGGTCCCGGCGGGGTCCGCGAGCCGTGCGCCCACGGCCAGGTACACCGTCGCCGGGTCCGTGCCGTGCAGCGCGACCAGCGCGTCGGCGACCTCCTCGGGTGTCCCCGCCCTGGCCCGCCCCGCCAGCCGGTGCCGCAGCGCGAGCCGGGCCCGCCGCTCCGCCACGCCCATGTACCGCGCTCCGCCACCCATGCCCGGCCTCCACTCGCCGCGTCCTCCGACCCACCCGCATCATCGCGGACGCCACTGACAGTCGCCCGTGACCGGCCTGCCGCCTCAGCCGTACCGCTCCAGCAGCCCCGTCACATAAGCCTCCAGCCGCCCGCCCAGCACCCCCGGCGTCAGATCGGTCCGGCCCAGCTCCCGCCACGGCCCCGCCAGCCTCGCCGCATCGGGGACGTAGGCCAGTGCGTCGAGCAGCCGCCAGTAGAGATGGTCCGCGCCGTCGGCCAAGAGCCGCCCGCCCTGTGCCTCGTAGCGCTCCCGGAAACCGAGGCCGTACTCCGGGCCGTGCAGCAGCGCGAGGGCCGTCGAACAATGGGCGACGTCCAGGTCGGCCGGTCCCCAGGAGGTCTCCACCCAGTCGACGACCCCGCTGATCCGCAGCCTCGCCCCCGACCCGGTGAACAGGACGTTCCCCGGGTGGAAGTCCCGGTGCAGGAAACAGCCCTCGTACGGCGGGGGATCGCGGCGGATGACGTCCACGGCCCGCTCCCACCCCGGCGGGACCGCCCCCGGCGACGTCCACGCCTGGTACGTCCGCGGAAGCTCCCGGGGGACGACCCGGTGGATCCGGGCCAACTGGGCGGCCAGCAGGTCCACCCGCGCGTCGAGCTCCTCCTCGTCGACCCGGACCCGCCCCGGCAGCACGGACATCAGCAGCGACGGGTGGTCGCAGTGCTCACCCGTCGCGTCCACGCCGATCAGCTCGGCAACCGGCACGCCCTCCTGCTCCGCCAGCAGTGTGAGGATCTCCGCCTCGCGGGCCAGCAGCCCGGGCGCGTGCCGCCGGAAGAAGGGCTTCACGAAAGCGCGCAGCGCCAGTTCGGTGCCGTCGTCGAGGGCGAGCCGCCGCATCTGGGCGCTCCAGCCCCCGGTCAGAAAGGCCCACTGGTCGACCGTACGGCCCTCCGGGAGCTTCTTGGCGACCCATGCCCGGGTCGCAGTCCAGCCCTGCTCACCGAGCCCGGCCAGGACGGCGGTCACGAACTCGCCCCGGTCCTCGGGATGATCGCGGAACCACAGGCCCAAGCGGTGCTCCGCGTCGGGCAGTTCCCGGTGGGTGAACTGCGCGCGACGGGCCAGCGCCTCGGAGAGGGCTTCCGTGACGGCGGGCGGGATGACCTCGTCCGTGCCGGGCACGGCCAGCACGGCCCGCCCCTCGTACACCCGCAGCACGTCCAGGGCGGGGGACGCGCGCCAGCTCCCGGGGCGGCGGATGATCTCGCTGAACGGCCCGTCGCCCCCGCCGAACGGCACGTCCCAGGCCTCGCCCGCGTACACGGCCGGCGCGCACAGCCCCAGGGCCGCCACCCGGTCCCCGTAGTGGCGCACGAGGTCCGCCACCGTCTGGCCGCTCATGCTGAACCCGACCAGCACCAGCGGCCCGTCCGCCCGGGCGCGGGCGTCGATGACGGAGACGGCCTGCTCGAACCGGCGGCGCAGGCTCAACTCCCGGAGCAGGCCCGTGCTTTCACCGTGCCCCGAGAAGTCGAAGGCCAGGGCGTGGCAGCCGTGGGCGGCGAACTCGGCCAGCAGCGGCACCAGCCGCTCCTTGCTGCCGTTGCCCGCGCCGTGCAGCAGCACGACCGTCGCCCGGGCCGGCTCACCGTCGCCGGTGGACACCCCGCTGAGTCGTTCACCGCCGACGACGTGCGTGAAAGGGATGACCTCACTCATACGGCCATTCACTCACGCGGGCCGCGCCCCCGAGGGGGAGTTCACAGTCCCGGTGCTCCCCACACCGGGAACCACCGGCCGAGGTCCTGCTCGATGCGCAGATCGCCGGAGAGCGCGGCCCGCACCTGCAGTTCGAGCGCGTTGTCGCGCCGCTGCGCCCCGTCCGGGAGGGGCGCGAACGGATAGAAGGTGCCGCGCTTGTACAGGTAGACCAGCGCGAGCCGCCGGCCGGCGGGGCCCTCGAACCCGGCGAGGGAGCAGAGCAGTTGGGGTCCGAACCCGTTGACCTCCATCTGGCTGTTCACGGCGTGCAGGTCGTTCACGAGGTCGGAGAGCCGGTCGGGGGGACGGTGCGAGACCAGCCAGGAGTAGCCGTAGTCGTCCTGCCGCAGCTCCACCGGCGGCCCGTCGCGGTCGGCGTCGGCGTCCAGCAGCGCCTGCACTTCCCGGTGGGACTGCTCGAAGGCCGCGCCCTCGACCGATGCGAAGCACACCGCGCCCTGCCCCGTCGGCGTGAAGCCGGCCGCTGCCTCCAGGGTCACGGCCGCCGAGGGCAGCGCGAAGAGCCGGTCGAGATCCGGCACGACCGGTTTCGTCCGGCCGAGCAGGATGTCCAGCAGCCCCATGCGCCGATCAGCCCCCTCCGGGTGCCGCCGCCTCGCCCAGCTCGGCGGAGATCCGGCCCAGCTGGTCGAGCCGCTGCTCCAGGCTCGGGTGGGTCGAGAAGAGCCGTGCGACACCGGGCTCGCGGCCCAGCGCCGGCGTGAAGTAGAAGGCGTTGAACGCCTGGGCCGTGCGCAGGTCCTTGGTCGGGATGCGGGCGATGTCGCCGGAGACCTTGGTGAGCGCGGAGGCCAGCGCCGAGGGCCGGCCGGTGAGCAGCGCAGCCGCCCGGTCCGCGGCCAGCTCCCGGTACCGGGACAGGGCCCGGATCAGCAGGAAGCTGATCGCGTACACGGCAGCGGCCACGCCCATCACCGCGGCGAAGACCGCCGCCGTGTTCTGGTCCCTCCGGCCACCGCCGAACAGCTGCGAGTAGAAGGCGAACCGCACGATCAGCCCGGCGATCACACCGAGGAACGAGGCGACCGTGATCACGGCGACGTCCTTGTGCGCCACGTGCGAGAGCTCGTGCGCGAGGACGCCCTCCAGCTCGGCCGGCTCCAGCCGCCGCAGCAGCCCGGTCGTCACGCACACCACCGCGTGATCGGGATTCCGCCCGGTGGCGAACGCGTTCGGCATGTCCATCTCGGACACGGCGACGACCGGCTTCGGCATGTCGGCGATGGCACAGAGCCGGTCCACCACGCCGTGCAGCTCGGGATACTCGTCCCGCTCCACGACCCGGCCGCGCATGGCGTACAGCGCGATGCGGTCCGAGAACCAGTACTGCGAGCCGAGCAGCGCCGCCGCGACCACCACGACGAGCACCCACGACTTCAGCAGCACGATCAACGCGGCGACGAACCCCACGTACAACAGTCCGAGCAGGAACAGCGTGATCCCCATCCGGGTGGTCAATCGCCGGTCGCTCCGGAAGCGGCTGTGCATCTGCCTCACCCCGCAGTCACGCACTCGTCCCACAGCCAGTGTGCACCGGCCCCACTCATGAGCGGGTCGCGCGCACCCCCAGAGTGGGCAAAGGCGCCCCGCTCACGCGCAGGACGCGTGCATCTTGAGCGGGCACAGGCGTCCCGCTCACGCGCAGGACGCGTGCATCTTGAGCGGGCACAGGCGTCCCGCTCACGCTCAGGACGCGTGCATCTTGAGCGGGCACAGGCGCCCCGCTCACGCGCAGGACGCGTGCATCCTGAGCGGGCACAGGCGTCACCCGCCCGAGGCCACGGCGTATCCCGGGACGGACGGCCACCGCACGGTCAGCACCACCGACTCCTCCTCAGCGACCCACGAGTGACCGACGCCGCGCCCCCACACGACGTAGTCCCCCTGCCGCTCCAGCAGCACACCGCGCCCGGGCAGCTCCACCCGGAACCGCCCGCTGATCAGCACGAGCAGCGCGGTACGCGCCTCACCCCGAACCCACTCGGCCCGCTCATCCCCTTTGGGATGCACACCCCACTTGATCTCCACGTCCTCACTGCGCCGCGGATCCCCGGCGTCCTTGAAGTGCCCGAGGATCCATCCGCGATCCAGCGCCGCGTCCTCGCCGGCGTTCCCCACATACACGCTGTCACTCACGCCGCGGGACGCTAGCAGCCGCCGGGGGCCTAGGGGTGTCCGCAAAGTCCCGCCTCCCCCGGGACGCCCGGCACGCTCCCAAGCTCTTCGAGCAGGGGGGACCCCTCTCGCCGCACCGGGCGAACACCCGAGTACCACCAGTACGCGGGTGCCCGCCCGGCACACCGAGAGCACGCACCGAACTCCGCGGGGCCCGCCCTCCGGGCGAACGACGCGACTTTGCGGACCCTCCTAGGGTCCGTCTTCAAACGGATCTTGCCCAGAGCAGGAACGATGCGAGAGAGACCGCTGCTTCGTAGGAAGTGGCGGTCTTGTCGTATCGGGTA
>NZ_JBEZOK010000013.1:0-136912 GCF_040706515.1 Streptomyces sp. NPDC047880
ACCTCCCCCGAGGCCCTGCGCGGGCCGGTGGGCGTCCCCCCCGCCCGCCGTCCCCCGCGCGGGGGGCCCCCCCCCGCCGCGCCCCGCCCGGCGCGCGGCCCCCCTCACCCCCCGGGCGGGGGGGGCCCACACCCTCTTTGTATCCCCCCCCCCCCCGGCGGCGTTGTGCGGCGCTGACAGGCCTGCGCCGGGCCCAGGACGTCCGGGAACGCCGGAGGGCCCGCAGCGGTGACGCTGCGGGCCCTCCGGCATGTGGTCCGCCTCAGACCTCGTCGCGGCGGAGCGAGGGCTTGAGTTCCTTCAGACGGCCGAGCAGGCCGTTCACGAACGAGGGCGACTCGTCCGTGGAGAACTCCTTCGCCAGCTGCACCATCTCGTCGAGGACGACGGCGTCCGGCGTCGCGTCGACCCAGATCAGCTCGTACGCGCCGAGCCGCAGGATGTTGCGGTCGACGACGGGCATCCGGTCGAGGGTCCAGCCGACGGCGTACTGCGCGATCAGCTCGTCGATGCGCTGCGCGTGCTTCGCGTAGCCCTCGACCAGCTCCATCGTGTACTCGCTGACCGGTGGCTGCCGGGTGTCCGCCCGGGACAGGCGGATCCAGTCCGCGAGGACGGTCAGCACGTCGGCGCCGCGCTGGTCTGCCTCGAAGAGGATCTGGAAGGCGCGCTTACGGGCCGTGTTGCGGGCAGCCACGGTTAGCTGTTCACCCGGCCGAGGTAGTCGCTGGTGCGGGTGTCGACCTTGATCTTCTCACCGGTGGTGATGAAGAGGGGCACGTTGATCTGGTGGCCGGTCTCCAGGATGGCGGGCTTGGTGCCGCCGGTGGAGCGGTCGCCCTGGACGCCCGGCTCGGTCTCCTGGATGACGAGCTCGACGGCGGCGGGCAGCTCGACGAAGAGCACCTCGCCCTCGTGCTGGGCCACGGTGGCGGTGAAGCCCTCGATCAGGAAGTTGGCGGCGTCGCCGACGGCCTTCTTGTCGACGTGGAGCTGGTCGTAGGTCTCCATGTCCATGAAGACGAAGTACTCGCCGTCCATGTAGGAGAACTGCATGTCGCGCTTGTCGACGGTGGCCGTTTCGACCTTGACGCCGGCGTTGAAGGTCTTGTCGACGACCTTGCCGGAGAGCACGTTCTTGAGCTTGGTGCGCACGAAGGCCGGGCCCTTGCCGGGCTTGACGTGCTGGAACTCGACGACGGACCAGAGCTGGCCGCCTTCGAGCTTGAGCACCATGCCGTTCTTGAGGTCGTTCGTGGAAGCCACGGTTGCGGAATCTCCTGGACTGACGTACGACCCCGGGGCACGCACCTGCCTGGCTACAGGGCGAGCAGCTCCTTGGTCGTGATGGTGAGTAGCTCGGGTCCGCCGTCCGCCTCGGGGCGGACGACGAGCGTGTCATCGATCCGGACACCGCCCCGGCCCGGGAGGTGGACCCCCGGTTCGACGGTGACTGGCACGCAAGCGTCCAGTTTACCCATGGCCGCGGGACTCAATTGAGGGTCCTCGTCGATTTCGAGCCCCACGCCGTGTCCGGTCAGGACCGTGAGGCCCTCCGTGTACCCCGCGGAGTCCAGGACCTGGCGGGCGGCGCGGTCGACGTCCCGGCAGGCGGCGCCGGGCACGAGGCTCTCACGCCCGGCCCGCTGGGCGGCGAAGACGAGGTCGTACAGCTCGATCTGCCAGTCCGCGGGAGCGGTGCCGATGACGAAGGTGCGGCCGATCTCGCAGCGGTAGCCGCGGTAGGTCGCGCCGAGGCAGACGGAGAGGAAGTCGCCCTCCTCGACCCGGCGGTCGGTGGGCCGGTGCCCCGGGCGGCCGGAGTTCGGGCCGGTGGCCACGGACGTCGGGAAGGCCGGTCCGTCCGCCCCGTGGTCCACGAGCCGTCGCTCGAGTTCCAGGGCGAGATGGCGTTCGGTGCGGCCGACGAGGATCGACTCCAGCAGTTCGCCGAGGGCCTGGTCGGTGATCTCCGCGCCGATGCGCAGGCAGGAGATCTCCTCCTCGTCCTTGACGACCCTGAGCTGCTCGACCGCGCTGCCGAGGCACGCCAGGCGCAGCGTCGGAGCGACCGAGCCGAGTGCGCGGTGCCGGGCCACGGTGAGGTGGTGCTCCTCCACGGCGAGGGAGTCGGCGTTCTGGCCCTCGGCGAGGCGGGCGGCCGCTACGGCCGGATCACCGCCGTCCGCTCCGGGAAGGGTGTGGACGCGCAGGGCTTCGTCGGGACGCTCCTGCGTGGGGCGGTCGGCCGCCGGTCCGGCACAGACCAGGAGGTCCTGTTCCTCGGTCCGGCCCAGCAGCAGGACGGCGCCGTGCGGGGCGGCGCCCGCGAGATAGCGCACATTGGCGGGGCGGGAGACCAGCGCCGCCGCGCTGCCGCCCGCGTTGCAGTAGTCCCTCAGACGCGTCCGGCGGGCCGCGTACACCTCTGACATGACCCGAGCGTATGAGCTCCGCCGGGTCGGCGCCGGTTGAGGGCGTCTGAGTGGGCGGTGGCTGATGTGTCCGGGTGGGTGGGGACGCTGTCCGGGAGGGGTCGTACCGCGCCGGGGCTGTATGCCGTCCGCGGCGGTGTGCGGGCTTGTCGCGCAGTTCCCCGCGGCCCTACGGGGCGCTCACCATTGGGGTGGGCTGGCGATGGAGCGGGCCAGGACCTCGTCCAGTACGCGTGCCGTCTCCGGGACGTCCAGCTGCGAGTTGTCGATGATCGGCAGCCCGGATCCGTACCAGCCGGCCATGCGGCCGTGGATGCGGGCGACCTCCTCGTCGGACAGCCGTCGGTTGCCCGAGCGCTCCGCGTTGCGTTCGAGGACGATGTCCAGCCCGGGGAGGAGCACGACCGGCAGCAGGCCCGGCCCCACGTGGCGCTTCCAGCCACCGAGGCCGACGACCGGGCGGTCGGGGAAGACCGCGTCGTCGAGGATGCACGAGATGCCGTTGGCCAGGAAGTTGCGCGCGGCGAAGCCGCAGGTGCGGCGGGCCAGGCGGTACTGGGCCTCGGAGTTGTCGTTCCACCCGGACTGGGGGTCGGCGAAGCCGGAGCGGACCCACTCGCGTACGTCGTCGAGGCTGATGTGGGCCGTGGGGACCCGGCGGTGGTCCGCCCAGTACTTGGCCACGCTGGTCTTGCCGGCACCCGCGGGGCCTATGAGCAGCACCGCGAGGGTCGTACCGGCGGGGTCGGGAACCGTCGCGGCGGGCGGAGCCATGGGCATGGCGACCGGGCCGCCCGGAGGCAGCGGTACGTGGCCGGTGGTCTCCGGCGCCGGCGGGGCGGTGGCCGAGGCCGGTCCGGGCGGGGGCGCCGGATATCCCGGGGCAGGGGCCGGGGGCGGCGGGGGGACGGGCACGGAGCCCTGGTGGGCGCCCGCGTTCGGCGGGCCCGGGTGATGTGCGGCCGGCGACCAGCCCGTGGCCGGTCCGTGCCCCGGCTGATGGGGCGGCGGCAGCGGAGAACCCACTGCGTGCTGCATCCGGTGCCACTCCGTCTCGTACAGGCGATGGTCGCTGACAGCGGGGGCGGAACCCGCGTGCTACCGAACGGTACCGCCCCCGGTCGTCGATGTGTGAACGGCCGGGGGCGGCCCGAAGTGCCCGGCGCCGTAAGGTGATTTCGGGCGGAAGGCGCGCCGGAGGACTTACTGCCCCACTTCGCCGTACGCAGCGAGCAGCACGGCCGGGTCGGGTCCCTCCAGGACGGTGGGCTTGGCCAGACCGTCGAGGACGATGAAGCGCAGCAGGTTGCCGCGGGACTTCTTGTCGACCTTCATGGTCTCCAGCAGCTTGGGCCACTGGTCGTAGCGGTAGTGCAGGGGCAGTCCGACCGCTTCGAGGATCGTGCGGTGCCGGTCGGCCGTCGCGTCGTCCAGCCGGCCCGCCAGGCGCCCCAGTTCGGCCGCGAAGTGCATGCCGACGGAGACCGCCGCGCCGTGGCGCCACTTGTAGCGCTCGTTCTTCTCGATGGCATGGCCCAGCGTGTGGCCGTAGTTGAGGATCTCGCGCAGGCCGGACTCCTTCAGGTCCGACGACACGACGTCGGCCTTGACCCGGATGGAGCGCTCGATGAGCTCGGCGGTGTGGGGACCGGCCGGGGTGCGGGCGGCCTGGGGGTCCGCCTCGATGAGGTCCAGGATCACCGGGTCGGCGATGAAGCCGGCCTTGATGACCTCCGCGAGCCCGGAGACGTAGTCGTTGACCGGCAGGGAGTCCAGCGCGGCCAGGTCGCAGAGCACACCGGCGGGCGGGTGGAAGGCGCCGACGAGGTTCTTGCCCTCGGCGGTGTTGATGCCGGTCTTGCCGCCGACGGCCGCGTCCACCATGGCGAGCACGGTGGTCGGGATGGCGATCCAGCGCACCCCGCGCAGCCAGGTGGCGGCCACGAACCCGGCGAGGTCCGTGGTCGCGCCGCCGCCGACGCCGACGATGACGTCCGTGCGCGTGAACCCGGACTGGCCCAGCGCCTTCCAGCAGTAGGCGGCGACCTCGGCGGTCTTGGCCTCCTCGGCGTTGGGCACCTGGACGGCGACGGCCTCGTAGCCCTGCTCGGCCAGGTCGGCGCGCAGCGCCTCACCGGTCTCGGCCAGGGCCTCGGGGTGGACGATCGCGACCCGCTGGGCCTTGTCGCCGATCAGTCCGCCGAGTTCCCCCAGCAACTGCCGGCCCACCAGGACCTCGTAGGGGTCGGTGCCCGCCGTGCCGCCGACCTGGATCCGCGTCACTGCCTCGCTCATGCTTCCTTCAACTCCAGTGCGTCCAGGGCGGCTTCGGTGACCTCTTCGGGCGTGCGCCCGTCGGTGGCGACCACGGCCGTGGCGACCTCTTCGTACAGGTGGCGGCGGGCCTCCATCAGCTCGCGCCACTGCTTGCGCGGGTTGACCGCGAGCAGCGGGCGGGCGGCGTTGAGGCCGGTGCGCTTGACCGCCTCCTCGACGTCCATCGACAGGTACGCCACCCGCTGCCCGGCGAGCAGTGCGCGCGTGCCGGCGTCGAGGATCGCGCCGCCGCCCAGGGCCAGGACGCCGTCGTGCTCGGCGATCGCCCTGCGCACGGCCGCCTTCTCGATCGCGCGGAAGGCGGGCTCGCCCTCGTCGACGAAGATCTCGGCGACGGTCCTGCCCTGCTCGGCGACGATGTCGTCGTCGGTGTCCCGGTAGGAGACGCCGAGCCGCTCGGCCAGCAACTGCCCGACGGTGGACTTGCCGACGCCCATCGGGCCGACCAGGACGACCAGCGGGCCGCTCATCGGATGGCGAGGTTGTCGAGGTACGACGTGACGTTGCGGCGGGTCTCGGCCACCGAGTCGCCGCCGAACTTCTCCGCGACCGCGTCCGCGAGCACCAGGGCCACCATGGCCTCGGCGACGATGCCGGCGGCCGGGACCGCGGACACGTCGGAGCGCTGGTGGTGCGCCTGCGCGGCCTCGCCGGTGGTGACGTCCACGGTCTGCAGGGCGCGCGGCACGGTCGCGATCGGCTTCATCGCCGCCCGGACCCGCAGCAGTTCACCGGTGGTCAGACCGCCCTCGGTGCCGCCCGAGCGGCCGGAGGTGCGCCGGATGCCCTCGCCGGTCTTCACGATCTCGTCGTGCGCCTTGGAGCCGGGGATCCGCGCCAGCTCGAAACCGTCACCGACCTCCACACCCTTGATCGCCTGGATGCCCATGAGGGCACCGGCCAGCCGGGCGTCGAGCTTGCGGTCCCAGTGCACGTGCGAACCCAGGCCGACGGGCACGCCGTACGCCAGGATCTCCACCACGCCACCGAGGGTGTCGCCGTCCTTGTGGGCCTGGTCGATCTCCGCGACCATCGCCTTCGACGCGTCGGCGTCCAGACAGCGCACCGGGTCCGCGTCGAGCTTCTCGACGTCGGCGGGCGTCGGGTACACACCCTTCGGCGCCTTCGCCGCGGCCAGCTCCACCACGTGCGAGACGATCTCGACGCCGGTGGTCTCCTTCAGGTACGAGCGGGCCACCGCGCCGAGGGCCACGCGGGCCGCCGTCTCCCGCGCGGAAGCGCGCTCCAGGATCGGCCGGGCCTCGTCGAAGCCGTACTTCTGCATGCCCGCCAGATCGGCGTGGCCCGGGCGCGGCCGGGTCAGCGGAGCATTACGCGCGAGACCGGCCAGGATCTCCGGGTCGACCGGGTCGGCGGCCATGACCTGTTCCCACTTGGGCCACTCGGTGTTGCCCACCATGATCGCGACCGGGGAGCCGAGGGTGAGGCCGTGCCGGACGCCGCCGAGGAAGGTGACCTCGTCACGCTCGAACTTCATCCGGGCACCGCGTCCATAGCCCAGGCGCCGCCTCGCGAGATGGTCCGCCACCATGTCCGTGGTGATCGGCACGCCGGCGGGAAGGCCCTCCAGCGTCGCGACGAGTGCGGGACCGTGGGACTCCCCCGCGGTCAGCCAGCGCAACCTGCTCAACGGTGCTCCTCAGTGCTCGCGCTCTGGTACTGCCCTGCGTACGCGCCTCGTCGCGTACGGCGACGGCGTGACCGGGTGCGCGGCCCGGTCCACCGTCTCCGATCCTCCCACGCCGGGGCCCTCCGCCCGGCGGCCGGTCCATCAAGCGGACGCGTTCGCGGACGGACCCTCGCCCTGACGCTGCTGCGGCGCGTACGCCCCGAGGAAGTCGGCACCGCTCGGCTGCCGCGCGGGCTCGGCCGGCTGCGGGGCGTACGCCCCCAGGTGGTCGGCACCGCTGCCCTGCCGTGCCGGCTGGGTCTGCTGCTGGGGCGCGTACTGCCCCAGGTAGTCCGCGCCGCACCCCTGACCGTACTGGGCGGCGGCGTGCACCGGCTGTCCGTTCCGGACGGCACGCCGGTAGGCGATCTTGCGCTTGATCTTGACGACCCAGGAGGCCACGACGGCGAGCACGATCAGGGCGAGCACCGTGATCTGCACCCAGTCGGGCAGGAATCCCAGCAGGGACTCGAATATCTGGGACTTTACGGACGCCTGAGGCAGGCCGGTGGACATGACGGACGTTCCCCTCCCCTGTTCCGCCCCCTGCGGAACCGAGAGCGGATCTTATCGGTCGGCGAGAGCGCGCTCGCCCGCTTTTCTCATGGCGTCCAGGGGCGCCGGGGCCAGCCCCGTCATCTGCTCGACCTGGAGCACGGCCTGGTGCACCAGCAGGTCGAGGCCGCTGACGACGGCACCGCCGTACGCCGACCAGCGGGCGGCGAGGTCGGTGGGCCAGGGGTCGTAGAGGACGTCGAAGAGGGCCGCCGGGCGCTCCGGTACGGACCGGGCGAGGGCGTCGGTGACCCCGGCGGGCGTGGTGCTGATCACCAGCGGCACGCGCAGGGCCTGCTCGGCGTCCGCCCAGTCGGCGATGCGGACGGCGACGTCGAGCCGCTCGGCCCACCGCCGCATCTCGGCGGCCCGGGCCTCGCTGCGCACGTAGACGGTGATCTCGCCCGGGCAGATCCGGGACAGCGCGGCCAGCGCGGAGGAGGCGGTGGCGCCGGCGCCGAGCACGGCTGCGGCGTCCACCTTGTCGATGCCGTGCTCGCGCAGGGCCGCGACCATGCCGGGGATGTCGGTGTTGTCGCCGATGCTGCGGCCGTCCTCGGTGCGGACGACGGTGTTGACCGCGTCGACCGAGGCTGCGGTCTCGCTGATCTCGTCGAGCAGGGGGATCACGGCCCGCTTCAGCGGCATGGTCAGCGAGAGCCCGGCCCACTCGGGTCCGAGCGCCTCGAAGAACCCTGGCAGCCCGGCCTCGTCCACCTCGAACCTGTCGTACGACCAGCCGGCCAGGCCCAACTCCTGGTAGGCGGTGCGGTGCAGGACAGGCGAGAGCGAGTGGGCGATCGGGGAGCCGAGCACGGCGGCTCGACGTGGTGCGGCCATCAGGGGCTTCCTCAGTTGTTCCGCGAGGCGTTGAACTGGTCGACCAGCTTCTGGTGTTCGGCGTTCGTCTTCGTGAACTTGCTGGTCTTGCCGTCGAGCGAGATGAAGTAGTACCAGCCGTCGTCCGTCGGGTTCAGGGCGCCCTTGACGGCGTCCTCGCCCGGGTTGTCGATCGGACCGGGCGGCAGGCCCTTGTGGAAGTACGTGTTGTACGGGTTGTCGTAGTTCCGCAGTTCGCTCAGGCTCAGGTCGATCTTGCTCTGGTTCTTGATGTAGTTGTACGTGGAGTCGAACTCCAGCATGCCGTTGGTCTGCGGGTTCCCGGGCTTCATGCGGTTGTAGACGACCTCGGCCATCTTGCGGAAGTCGTCGTGGCTGGTGCCCTCGGCCTGGACCAGGCTGGCGATGGTGACGAGCTGCCACGGGTCCTCGAGTCCGAGGCTCTCGGCCTTCTTCTCGACCCCGAGCTTGTCGTACGTCGCGGTGGCCCGCTCGACCATCTGCTTCAGGACGTCCGCGGGCTTCTGCCCCTCGCTCACGCCGTAGCTGGAGGGGTAGAGGAAGCCTTCCAGCGGGTCCTTGACCTGGGCGTGGTCCTGCGCCCACGCGGGCAGTCCGAGCTTCTTGTAGTCCTTCTTGGCGACCGCTGCCGTGGTGCCCGCCTTGACGTCCAGCCGCTTGTCGATCAGGCGGTAGACGTCGGCGTTGCGCCGGCCCTCGGCGATGATCAGGTTGTCGCGGCTCTTCGGACTGAGCATCAGTTCGACCGCGCTGGCGGCCGACATTTGCTTCTGCAGCGTGTACACGCCGTCCTGGATGCTCCGGCCCTCGGGGTTGCCGGCCTGAGCCGAGACGAAGGCGTCGACGCTCTTGACGACACCGGCGGACTTCAGCGCCCGCCCGATCGCGTACCCGTCCGCACCCTTGGGGATCTCGACGGAGACCTGCTGCCCGTTGCCGCCCCCCGCGAAGTCCGGGGCGTCGCCGAAACGATCCTGGTAGAACTGGTAGCCGAAGTAGCCGGCGCCTGCCAAGCCGCCGCCGAGGATCACGGCGACCAGCAGGCAGGCCATGCCGTTGCGGCGCTTCTTCGGTGTGCCGCCGCCGCGTCCCCGTTTGCCGTCGCGGCCGCGAGGCCCCTCCGGCCCGTCGCCGTCGTCCTCGTCGTCCCCGCCCGCGAAGAAGGCGTGTTCGCCCTGGTCGGGGCCGGGGTCCCAGTCGGTCTCCGGTTCCGACGCGGGTTCGACCCCGCGCCGGCCGGGCGGCTCGGGGGGTGGATAGGCGTCAGGCGTGCCGTAGTAGTCCTGCCGGCCCGCGTCGTACGCACCGGCCTGCTGTCCGTACGGGTCCTGGGGATCACCGGGGTACGAGACCTGCTGGTGAGGGCCGGTGGTCCAGCCGCCGGTGTCGTACTGCTGCTGGTGGTAGCCCTGGTCCTGCTGATGTCCGGGGCCCTGGGGGCCGGGGTACTGCTGGTGCCCGTGGGACTGTGCCGCGTACTGCTGGTCGTAGGGGTACTGCTGCTGCGGCTGACCGTATCCGGACTGCTCACCGGTGCCCCAGTCGCCGTACTGCGGCTGCTGCGGCTGCTCTGGATAGTGCTGCGGCTGGCCGCCGTGGGGGGACTGCTGACCCTGATGGGCCTGCTGGCCGCCCCATCCGCCGTCCCCGTACAACGGGTCCTCCGGATGCCACGGTTCGGAGCCTTGGCCCCGGCCATACTCAGTCATCGATCCCCTAGAGCCGCGAGGCGACGGTCACGCGGCTTCCGGCCCCGGCTCCCGTCCCGCCTCTTTACTGTGCGGCGGCTGTTCGAATGCCGTCGCATCGCGCGGAACGTTACCGTATCGCGATCACATGACCACTTCGACGCCTTCGCCGGGTGCTTCACCTGACATCCGTTCGGATTCGAGGGCCTGTTGCAGGATGATCACGGCTGCTGCCTGGTCGATGACGGACCGGCCCTTCTTGGACTTCACGCCGGAGGCGCGCAGTCCCTGGCTGGCCGTCACCGTCGTCATGCGCTCGTCCACGAGTCTCACCGGAACCGGTGAGATCATGCGGGCCAGTTCCTGGGTGAAGCCCCGGACCTTGACCGCGGCCGGGCCCTCGCCCCCCTTGAGGGAGCGCGGGAGACCGACCACGACCTCGAGGGGCTCGTACTCCTCGACGAGTTGCTTCAACCGCCTCTGAGCTGCGGGGATGTCACGCCCCGGGACCGTCTCCACCGGGGTGGCGAGGATCCCGTCGGGGTCGCACGAGGCGACCCCGATGCGGGCGTCCCCGACGTCGATCGCGAGCCGACGTCCTCTGCGCATGCTGTCCGGCCCGTCTCTTACTTGGCGGTCTCGGTGACCAGACGCTCCACGGCGTCCACGGCGTCACCGATGGCGGCCGGGTTCTGGCCACCGCCCTGGGCGACGTCCGGCTTGCCGCCTCCGCCGCCGCCGAGGGTCTTGGCGGCCGTACGGACGAGGTCGCCGGCCTTCAGGCCGCGCTCACGGGCGGCCTCGTTGGTGGCGATGACCGTGAGCGGCTTGCCGTTCGCCACCGTGAACAGGGCGACGACGGCGGCCCGTCCGCCCTGGATACGTCCGCGCACGTCGAGGACGAGCTTGCGGAGGTCGTCGGCGGTCGTGCCGTCCGGGACCTGACCGGTCACGACAGCAACGCCACGGACGTCCTTGGCGGACTCGGCGAGACCTGCGGCGGCCTGGAGGACCTTCTCGGCGCGGAACTTCTCGATCTCCTTCTCGGCGTCCTTCAGCTTGCCGAGCATGGCGGAGACCTTCTCCGGGAGCTCCTCCGGGCGGCCCTTGATCAGCTCCTGGAGCTGGGCGACGACCGTGTGCTCGCGGGCGAGGAAGTTGTAGGCGTCCACGCCGACCAGGGCCTCGATGCGGCGGACACCGGAGCCGATGGACGATTCGCCGAGCAGCTTGACCAGGCCGAGCTGGGCGGTGTTGTGCACGTGCGTGCCGCCGCACAGCTCCTTGGAGAAGTCGCCGATGGTGACCACGCGGACCCGCTCGCCGTACTTCTCGCCGAACTCCGCGATGGCGCCCTGCTTCTTGGCCTCGTCGATGCCCATGACGTCGGCGCGGACGTCGAGGTCGCGGGCGAGCACCTCGTTGATCTTCTGCTCGACGTCGGTCATCACGGCCGTCGGGACGGCGGACGGGGAGCCGAAGTCGAAGCGGAAGCGGCCGGGCTGGTTCTCGGAACCGGCCTGGGCGGCCGTCGGGCCGAGGGCGTCGCGCAAGGCCTGGTGGGTCAGGTGCGTGGCGGAGTGGGCGCGGGCGATGGCCTTGCGGCGGCGGTCGTCGATGGCGGCGTGGGCCTTGGCACCGACGGTGACCTCGCCGACCTGGACGACGCCCTTGTGGACGTAGACCCCCGGGACCGGCTTCTGGCAGTCGCGAATCTCGATGACGGCACCGGAGTCGACCTTGATCTTGCCGGTGTCGCCGATCTGGCCGCCGCCCTCGGCGTAGAAGGGCGTGCGGTCGAGGACGATCTCGACCTCGTCGCCCTCGGTGGCGGCCGGGGAGGAAGCGCCGTCGACGAGGATGCCGACGATCGTGGACTCGCTCTCGGTGTCGGTGTAGCCGATGAAGTCGGTGGCACCGGCCTGGTCGGCGATCTCACGGTAGGCACCGGCACCGGCGTGCCCGGTCTTCTTGGCCTGGGCGTCGGCCTTGGCGCGCTCCCGCTGCTCCTTCATCAGGCGGCGGAAGCCCTCCTCGTCCACGGAGAGGCCCTGTTCGGCGGCCATCTCCAGGGTGAGGTCGATCGGGAAGCCCCAGGTGTCGTGGAGCAGGAAGGCCTTGTCGCCGGGCAGGACGGTGGAGCCGGCGGCCTTGGTGTCGGTGACGGCCGTGTCGAGGATGTTGGTGCCGGCCTTCAGCGTCTTGAGGAACGCGTTCTCCTCGGCCAGGGCGACCTTCTCGATGCGCTCGCGGTCGGTGATGAGCTCGGGGTACTGCTGGCCCATCATCTCGATCACGGTGTCGATCAGGTCCTTCACGACCGGACCGGTGGCGCCGAGCAGGCGCATGTTGCGGATGGCGCGGCGCATGATGCGGCGCAGCACGTACCCGCGGCCCTCGTTGCCGGGGGTGACACCGTCGCCGATCAGCATGACCGAGGTGCGCATGTGGTCGGTGACCACGCGCAGGGAGACGTCCGAGTCGTGGGCGTCGCCGTAGCGGACGCCGGTCAGCTCGGTGGCCTTGTTGATGACGGCCATCGAGGTGTCGATCTCGTACATGTTCTGCACGCCCTGCAGAATCATGGCGAGGCGCTCGAGGCCGAGGCCGGTGTCGATGTTCTTGCTGGGCAGTTCGCCGAGGATCTCGAAGTTGTCCTTGCCGATGCCCTCACCCCGCTCGTACTGCATGAAGACGAGGTTCCAGATCTCCACGTACCGCTCGTCGTTGACGGCGGGGCCGCCCTCGACGCCGAACTCGGGGCCGCGGTCGTAGTTGATCTCGGAGCAGGGGCCGCAGGGGCCGGGGACGCCCATGGACCAGTAGTTGTCCTTCATGCCGAGGCGCTGGATGCGCTCCTTCGGCACCCCGACGACCTCGTGCCAGATGCGCTCGGCCTCGTCGTCGTCCTTGTAGACGGTGATCCACAGGCGCTCGGGGTCGAGGCCGTAACCGCCCTTGTCCTGGGCGCTGGTGAGCAGCTCCCAGGCGTACTTGATGGCGCCTTCCTTGAAGTAGTCGCCGAAGGAGAAGTTGCCGCACATCTGGAAGAACGTGCCGTGCCGGGTGGTCTTGCCGACCTCTTCGATGTCCGGCGTGCGCACGCACTTCTGCACGCTGGTGGCGCGGGCGAAGGGCGGCTTGACCTCGCCCAGGAAGTAGGGCTTGAAGGGCACCATGCCGGCCGGGACGAGGAGCAGAGTCGGGTCGTCCGCGATGAGCGACGCCGAAGGGACGACGGTGTGACCGCGCTCCTCGAAGAAGCTCAACCAGCGGCGGCGAATCTCAGCCGACTCCATCAGTGGTCCTCATTCCGGTTGTACGGGTACGTCTGGTACGTCTGGTGCTTCGAACCGTCGACGTACTTGGGGTTGTTGCGGTTCTCGATGGCGATGTGCCGCCGGGGCGCGGGGAGTTCGGGATTCTCGTTGATCCCGAGGGCGTCGCCGAGTTCGGCCTCCCGCACGGCCATGTTGTCCCGGACGTCGAGCGCGAAGCCGACCGCACGGTCCTTGATGCGGTGACCGGCCTCGAGCGCCTTGTTCCCGGCGGTTCTGGCAAGGCTTTCGGGGGTCAGCTGCTTCAGCTTGCGATTGACCTTGGTGGTGGCCCACACACCGGCGGCGACGCCCGTGGTGAACCAGAAGGTACGGCGGAACATCGCTGGCTCTCAGTCCCTCTTCCCTCGGGCGCTGCGCCGGGTGACCGTGCGGCCCACGATCACGGTACGCCTGGACGCCTTGGCGGGCACGTCCTCCTTGCCGCCGCCGAGGGCCCGGCGCACGCCGTAGCCGAAGGCCGCGACCTTGACCAGGGGGCCGCCGAAGGTGGAGGCGACGGTGGTCGACAGCGCGGAGGCGTTCGACGTGACCTCCTGGACGTCGGAGGCGATGGAGTCGACCCGGTCGATCTGGGTCTGCGCGGAGCGCACCGCCGCGGAGGCGTCGGCCAGCAGCGGGACGGCCTGGTCGGTCACGTCCGCCACGAGCTTGGTGGTCGCCTTGAGCGTCTGGGCCACCCTCGCCAACGCGACGGCGAGGAAGGAGACCAGGATCGCCCAGAAGACGGCCACCAGGATTCCGGCAACCTCTCCACCGGACACTGTGTGCACCCGCTCCCTGAAACGTGCCTGAACATCGAAAAAGTCGTGCGACGAGCCTATCGCGCCGGGGGTGGCGCTCCGTACCGGATTACCCCCGGCAGCGGGTCCATCGCGAAAGCCCGCCGCCTCGCCCGCCTGGAGGGGCGGGGAGACGGCGGGCTGGGGTACCGCGTGCCTGCCGTGGATCAGCGGGCGTAGTACTCGACGACGAGCTGCTCGTCGCAGATCACCGGGATCTCCTTGCGGTTCGGCTCGCGGTCCAGGCGGAACGCCAGGGCCTTGAGGTTCACCTGGAGGTAGCGCGGGGTCTCACCGTCGGGGGCGAAGCCACCCTCACGAGCGATCGTGAAGAGGGTCTTCTCCTTGGAGCGCTCACGGACCTGCACGACGTCGTCCGGACGGACGCGGAAGGAGGGCTTGTCGACCTTCTTGCCGTTGACCGCGATGTGGCCGTGGACGACCATCTGACGGGCCTGGTAGATGGTGCGGGCGATGCCCGAACGCAGGACCAGGGCATCGAGACGACGCTCGAGCTCGATGATCAGGGCCTCACCGGTCTTGCCCTGGACCTTGGAGGCACGCTCGTAGGCGCGGACGAGCTGGCGCTCGGACACGTCGTACTGCGCGCGCAGACGCTGCTTCTCGAGCAGACGGACCTTGTAGTCCGAGTTCTGCTTGCGGCCGCGGCCGTGCTCACCCGGCGGGTAGGGACGGGCCTCGAAGTACTTGACGGCCTTCGGGGTCAGCGCGATGCCGAGGGCACGCGACTTCTTGACCTTGGGGCGGGACTGGTTCGCCACTGTTTTTCGCTTTCGTTGTATCGGCTTGTCAGGGTTGTGGGAGGTCGCATCCGCAGCCGGGGAAACCCGCCTGGGACCCTGCCGGGCCCGGGTGGGCAGCCGCTCCCCTGGTCTGGGCACATACGTGCAGCACGCGAGTGGCCCACCGACCGCTCCCGTCACACGACGGGTGGTGGTGGGCTGCCCGCGACACCGTTCGACGGTGCGCGACGCTCCTGGAGCCGATCCCGGAGGATCGGGACTCCGGCCGGCTGTCCCGTTCTGACTGCACGGGACGCGGCACTCCGGACGAGTTTACAGGGTGCTCAGGACCGCTTTCGACCGAGGTTCTTCCGGGTCCACTCCACGGCGTCCGCGTAGCGCGCCTCCGCGCCGTGCCGGGTCGGCTCGTAGTACTCGCGGTTCTTGAGCTCGTCCGGGGCGTACTGCTGGGCGGCGATGCCCTCGGGCAGGTCGTGCGGGTAGACGTAGCCCTGGCCGTGGCCGAGCTTGGTCGCGCCCCTGTAGTGGCTGTCCCGCAGGTGGGCGGGCACGGGTCCGGCGAGGCCCTTGCGGACGTCCTCCAGGGCGGCGCCGATCGCGGTGGTGGCGGCGTTGGACTTGGGCGCCAGGGCGAGGGCGATGGTGGCGTGGCTGAGGGTGAGGGCGGCCTCGGGGAAACCGATCATGGCAACGGCCTGGGCGGCGGCGACCGCGGTCTGCAGAGCGGTCGGGTCGGCCAGGCCGATGTCCTCGCTGGCGGAGATCATCAGGCGCCGGGCGATGAAGCGGGGGTCCTCGCCGGCCTCGATCATCCGGGCCAGGTAATGCAGGGCCGCGTCGACGTCGGAGCCGCGGATGGACTTGATCAGGGCGCTCGCCACGTCGTAGTGCTGGTCGCCGTCGCGGTCGTACTTCACGGCGGCCCGGTCGACCGTCTCCTCCAGGGTGGTCAGGCCGATCTCCGCCTCGCCCTTGTCGAGGGCGGCCCCGGCGGCCGCCTCCAGGGCGGTCAGGGCGCGGCGGGCGTCACCGCCGGCGATGCGCAGGAGGTGGTTCTCGGTCTCCTCGGGGAGGGTGACGGCCTCCTTGAGACCGCGCTCGTCGGTGAGGGCGCGGCGGACGAGGCTCCTGATGTCGTCGTCGGTGAGCGGTTCCAGCGTGAGCAGCAGCGAGCGGGACAGCAGGGGCGAGATCACCGAGAAGTACGGGTTCTCCGTCGTCGCGGCGATGAGCGTCACCCAGCGGTTCTCGACGGCCGGGAGCAGGGAGTCCTGCTGGGCCTTGCTGAAGCGGTGGATCTCGTCGAGGAAGAGGACGGTCTCCTTGCCGTACCCGCCGGAGGCGCGGCGGGCGCCGTCGATGACCGCGCGGACCTCCTTGACGCCGGCGGTGATCGCCGAGAGCTCCACGAAGCGGGCGTCGGTCGCCTTGGAGACGACGTAGGCCAGGGTGGTCTTTCCGGTGCCGGGCGGGCCCCACAGGAGGACCGAGGAGGGTCCGGCCGGGCCGGAGGCCTCCCCCACCAGTCTGCGCAGGGGGGATCCCGGCTTCAGCAGATGCTGCTGGCCCACGACCTCGTCGAGGGTGCGCGGGCGCATCCGCACCGCCAGGGGGCTGCTGGACGGCTCCTTCTCCTGGCGTTCTTCGGCTGCGGCGGTGAACAGGTCGGGCTCCACGTCGAAAACCCTAATTCACCGCACTGACAGTGCGCCCGGGGCCCGCAGCGGCCCGGTCAGCTGAGCCAGAAGTCCCACCAGCGGGTCAGGATCAGCATGCCGATGATGCCGATGTGCAGCACGGGCATGACCCAGGTGAACTCGCCGAAGAAGCTCTTGAGCCACTTCGGGGCGGGCAGGAAGCCCTTGCGGATGTTGAACGACGTGACGTACCAGAACATCAGGATCGTGGCGACCCAGGCCAGGCTGCACCACAGGCAGAGCGCGTTGATCCGGTACAGGGACTGGAACATCAGCCAGGCGCAGAAGCTCACACCGAAGAGGCAGCCGGCGTTGAAGGTGAGCCAGTACCAGCGCGGGAAGCGGGCCCGGGCGAGCAGCGCCACGCCGACGCCGATGACGATCCCGTAGCAGACGAGGCCGAGCATCGGGTTGGGGAATCCGAAGACCGCGGCCTGCTTGCTCTCCATGACGCTGCCGCAGGAGACCACGGGGTTGAGGCTGCAGCCGGGTGTGAACGTCTTGCCCTCGACCTTGGCCTCGAGGATCTTGAACTTGTCGATCGTGATGACCCACGCGGCGAGCAGTCCGGCCGCGCCGGTGATCACCAGCAGCAGGGCGAGGGCCCGGCTGCCGCCCTCCGCGCGGGGCGCGATCTCGGCGCGCTGCTGCTCGGGCTCCATGGAGACGTCCTTGACTGTCGTCTTGCTCATCACGCCGATTCCGTCACTTGAGACCTGAACATCTTCGGGCACGGCCATTGTGCCGCACCGGTGCCTGTCTCCACCGTTCAGTGGACATAAGGATGTCCGCCCGGTCGTCCCTGAGGGTTGCGTTCCGGCCGACTCTCGTTGCATGACAGCACAGGGGTACGAACTGGCCGTCGACGTGCGGGGGCTGCGCAAGCGCTACGGGGGTGTGACCGCCGTCGACGGCATCGATCTCGGCATCAGGCGGGGCGAGGTGTTCGGCCTGCTCGGGCCCAACGGCGCGGGCAAGAGCACCACGGTGGAGATCCTCCGGGGCAACCGGAACCGGGACGCGGGTGAGGTGTCCGTACTCGGGTCGGACCCGGCGACGGGCACGCGCGCGTGGCGCTCACATGTCGGGATCGTCCGGCAGGACGAATCCGGCGCCCGCCGAGTTGACGGTCCGGGAGACCGTACGGCGCTTCGCCCGCTACTCCCCCCCGGCCTCGGGACCCGGACGAGGGTTATCGGCCTGGTCGGTCCGGCAGTGAAGGCCGGCAGCCGGATCAAGGCGCTGTCGGGCGGCCGGCTCCGGCGCCTGGACGTGGCGCTGGGCGTGATCGGCGGCCCCGAACTGCTGCTCCTGGACGAGCCGACGACCGGCTTCCATCCGGCGGCCCGGCGGCGGTTCCGGTCGCTGATCCGCGCCCTGGCCGACGAGGGCACGACCATCGTGCTGACCACGCACCACCTGGAGGAGGCCGAGGCGCTGGCGCGCCGGCTGGCGGTCGTCGCGAAGGGCCGGATCGCCGCAGCGGGCGAAACCCGGGGCGCTGCGGGAGCGGTACGGCACCGAGACCGCCGTCCGCTGGACCGAGCGGGACGGCACACCCCGCCCGGAGCACACCGCGACCCCGACCAGGGCGGTCGCCGGGCTCCTGCACCGCTTCGACGGCGAGATCCCGGGGCCGACGGTGAGCCGCCCCACGCCGGCGGACGTGCACCTCCGGCTGACCGGACAGGAGACCGGCCTGGGCAAGATCTGGCTGGTTCTCTGCACCGGTCTGCTGGAGAGGCCTGCCCCGCGCGGAACTGGCGGAGGCCGTCCGGACGGTGGCCCGGGGCGAGACGGTGCCGGCGTCTGCCGTGGCGGCCCGGCTGGTCGACCGGCTGCGGACGCAGCCGGAGCGGCCGCGCCTGTCGGACCGTGAGACAGCCGTGCTGCGGCTGGTCGCCGAGGGGTACGGCGACGCGGAGATCGGACACAGCCCGTACATCGGGGAGTCGACGGTGAAGACGTATCTGCTGCGCGTCTTCGGCGAGCTGGGCGTGGACGACCGGACGGCGGCCGTCACGCGTGCGATGCGGTACGGGCGCTGGAGCAGTGAGGAGGGCGCCGGGAGATCCCGGCGCCCCTCTGCGGCACTCAGCCGAGCCGGGCCTCCAGCTCGGCCACGATCTCGTTGACGCCCACCGCCGTCTGCTCGCCCGACTCCATGTCCTTGAGCTGGACGATGCCCTCGGCGAGGTCGCGTTCACCGGCGACGACCGTGTAACGGGCGCCGCTGCGGTTGGCGTTCTTCATGGCGCCCTTGAGGCCCTTGCCGCCGTAGGAGAAGTCGGCCGCGATGCCGTTCTTGCGCAGCTCGGTGACCTTGGCGAACAGGACGCGGCGGGCGTCCTCGCCGAGCGGGACGGCGAACACGCTGGTGGTGGCGGGCAGTTCGAGCTCGACGCCTTCCGCCTCCAGGGCGAGGACCGTGCGGTCGACGCCGAGTGCCCAGCCGACGGACGGCAGCGCGGGTCCGCCGATCATCTCGGACAGGCCGTCGTAGCGGCCGCCGCCGCCCACCGCGGACTGCGAGCCGAGACCGTCGTGGACGAACTCGAAGGTGGTGCGGGTGTAGTAGTCCAGGCCCCGGACCAGCTTCGGGTCGTCCTCGAAGGCGACGCCCGCCGCCGTGATCAGCTCACGGACCTCCTCGTGGTACGCCTTGCACGCGTCACAGAGGTAGTCCCGCAGCAGGGGCGCGTCCCCCAGCTGCTTCTGGACCGCCTCGCGTTTGTCGTCCAGGACGCGCAGCGGGTTGATCTCCGCGCGCCGCAGGGTGTCCTCGTCGAGGTCCAGGCCGCGCAGGAACTCCTGCAGCGCCGACCGGTACACCGGACGGCACTCCTGGTCGCCGAGGCTGTTGAGCAGGATCCGGAAATCGCGCAGGCCCAGCGAGCGGTACGCCTGGTCGGCCAGGATGATCAGCTCGGCGTCGAGCGCCGGGTCCTCCGCGCCGATCGCCTCGGCACCGACCTGGGAGAAGTGGCGGTAACGGCCCTTCTGGGGACGCTCGTAGCGGTAGTACGAGCCGGAGTACCAGAGCTTGACCGGGAGGTTGCCCGCCTTGTGCAGGTTGGCCTCCAGCGCGGCGCGCAGGACCGAGGCCGTGCCCTCGGGGCGCAGGGCGAGCTTGTCGCCGCCCTTGGTCTCGAAGGCGTACATCTCCTTGGTGACGATGTCGGTGGACTCGCCGACGCCGCGCGCGAAGAGCTCGACGTTCTCGAAGCCGGGCGTCTCGATGTAGCCGTAGCCGGAGTTGCGCAGCGGGGCGGCGATCGCCTCACGGACGGCGAGGTACTTGGCGCTGTCCGGCGGGATCAGGTCGTACGTGCCCTTGGGGGCCTTGAAGGTGCTCACGGAAGGTCTCGTCACATTCCTCGTCGGGGAGCTTCCTGCGCTCCCAGGCCGGCGGCCACCTGCCGCAGATACGGGTTGGTGGTGCGCTCCTGGCCGATGGTCGTCTGGGGGCCGTGGCCGGACAGCACCACGGTCGAGTCGTCGAGCGGCAGGCACACGCGGGCCAGCGAGTCGAGCATCTCGGCCATGTCACCGCCGGGCAGGTCGGTGCGTCCGATGGAGCCGGCGAACAGCAGGTCGCCCGAGAACAGGATCGGCGGGATGTCCGCCGCCTCGGGCATGCCGAAGGTCACCGACCCCTTGGTATGGCCGGGCGCGTGCGCGACGGACAGCTCCAGGCCCGCCAGCTCCAGCTTCGCCCCATCGGCCAGCTCCTTGACGTCGTCCGGCTCCCCCACGGTCAGCTCGCCCATGAGCGGCATGCCGATGGAACGGCCGATCCCCTTCTCGGGGTCGTTCATCATGTACCGGTCGTCGGGGTGGATCCAGGCCGGCACGTCGTGCGCGCCGCACACCGGGACGACCGAGGCGACGTGGTCGATATGGCCGTGGGTGAGGACGACGGCCACGGGCTTGAGGCGATGCTTCCTGATCGCTTCCTCGACGCCGTCGGCGGCCTGATGGCCGGGGTCGATGATCACGCACTCCTCACCGGCGGCGGGGGCGACGAGGTAGCAGTTCGTCCCCCAGGCCCCGGCGGGGAACCCGGCAATGAGCACGATCGTCCTTCGTTGTGTCGATACGGGCGGCTACGGCTGCTCACAGAGCCTACCGGCGCTGCCGATTCCTCAGCGAACCCATATACGGTACGGGGCACACGCAGGCGCTCGGCACTCAGGACGCAGGCGTACCGGTCGACGTTCGAGACCCATGAGGAGAGAACCCGGTGGTCAGCCAGGAACAGCGGCGGCGTCAGCTCGCCCGGGAGAAGTTCTTGCGGCAGCAGCAGCGACGCACGGACGCGCGACGCAAGGCCCGTATCCGCAACTCCGTGATCGCCTCGGTTCTCGGCGTGGTCGTGGTGCTCTCGGTGACGGTCTTCCTGACCAAGCCGTTCGAGGACGACGGCAAGAAGGAGAACGCGAACGCGGAGGTCAGCCCGAGCGCCACGCCCAGCAAGGCGCCGGACCCCTGCGAGAAGCCGGCCCCGGGCAAGGTCAAGTCGGAGACCTGGAAGAAGGAACCGGCGATGACCATCGACGAGTCCGCGAAGTACACGATGAAGCTGGACACGACCTGCGGTGAGATAGACGTCGCGCTGAAGGCGTCGGCGGCGCCGCACACCGTCAACTCGTTCAACTTCCTGCTCGGCAAGGGCTACCTGGACCACAGCAAGTGCCACCGGCTCACCGACCAGGGCATCTACGTCCTGCAGTGCGGCGACCCGAAGGGCACCGGCATGGGCGGACCGGGCTACACCATCCCCGACGAGAACCTCAAGGACAAGAGCCTCAAGGGCGGGACGTACCCGGCGGGCACGGTCGCGATGGCGAACCAGTACAACGCACAGACGAAGCAGGGCCGCAACAGCGGCGGCAGCCAGTTCTTCCTCGTCTACCAGGACAGTCAGCTGCCGCCCGACTACACACCGTTCGGCACGGTGTCCGAGGCGGGCATGAAGGTCCTCAAGAAAATCGCGGACGCCGGGGCGCAGGCTCCCGACCCTCAGACGGGCAACACGGCGCCCAACGCGACGGTCGTGATCAACAAGGCCACGATCACGAAATCCTGACCCCCAACTGCGAAATTTCGGTCGCGCGGGATGCGGACACGCCCCCCGCCGGTCGCCTATGTTGGCCGTGACGAAACTGTGGACGATGCCCGGGGGAGCTGAGGCCCCTCGCAGGCATCATGTGGAGGAGGCGCTGTGAGCAGCGACCCGTGGGGCCGCGTCGACGAGACGGGGACCGTGTACGTGCGTACGGCCGACGGCGAGCAGGTCGTCGGTTCCTGGCAGGCAGGCTCCCCCGAGGAGGCGCTGGCCTATTTCGAGCGCAAGTACGAGGGCCTGGTTGTCGAGATCGGCCTCCTCGAGAAGCGAGTGAAGACCACCGACCTGTCCGCCAAGGACGCCCAGGCCGCCATCGACCACATCCGCGAGCAGGTCGACGCGCACCACGTGGTGGGCGACCTGGACGCACTGCGGGTCCGGCTGGACAAGCTCGTGGAGCTGGTGGAAGCGCGCCGCGAGGAGCGCAAGGCGCAGCGGGCGAAGCAGTCCGACGAGGCGCGCAAGTCCAAGGAGGCGCTGGTCGCCGAGGCGGAGCAGCTGTCGCAGTCCGACCAGTGGCGGGCGGCCGGTGAGCGGCTGCGGGCCCTGGTGGACACCTGGAAGGGGCTGCCGCGCCTGGACCGCAAGTCCGACGACGAACTGTGGCACCGGTTCTCGCACGCGCGGTCGGCGTTCTCCAAGCGGCGCAAGCAGCACTTCGCGCAGCTGGACGCGCAGCGCGAGGAGGCACGCCGCACCAAGGAGCGGCTGGTCTCCGAGGCCGAGGCGCTGTCGAACTCGACGGACTGGGGCGCGACGGCGGCGCGCTACCGCGAGCTGATGTCCGAGTGGAAGGCCGCGGGCCGCGCTCAGCGCGAGCACGAGGACGACCTGTGGAACCGCTTCCGCGGCGCCCAGGACGTCTTCTTCGCGGCCCGCAGCTCGGTCTTCGCCGAGCGGGACGCCGAGCAGTCGGAGAACCTCAAGCTCAAGGAGGAGCTGGCCGAGGAGGCCGAGAAGCTCCTGCCGATCACGGACCTCAAGGCGGCCCGCGCCGCCTTCCGGAACGTGAACGAGCGCTGGGAGGCCATCGGCCATGTGCCGCGCGACGCCCGGCCCAAGGTCGAGGGCCGGATGCACGCCGTCGAGCGGGCCATCCAGGAGGCCGAGGAGGCCGAGTGGCGCCGGACGAACCCGGAGGCACGCGCGCGTGCCGAGGGTCTGACCGGCCAGCTGCAGGCCGCCGTGGACAAGCTCCGGGGCCAGATCGAGCAGGCCCGCGCGCAGGGCAACAACGCCAAGGCCGACAAGCTCCAGCGTGAGCTCGACGGCCGGCAGGCGCTGCTGGACCAGGCGCTGAAGGGCCTGCAGGAGTTCGGAGGCTGATCAGCCGACGCGAAGGGGGGCTCCCGTACACCTCGTACGGGAGCCCCCCTTTCGTGTGGCCGCTGCGGGCCGCTACGACCGGCTGCGCGCCGACGTCACCCGGTACACGTCGTAGACGCCCTCCACGCCACGGACCGCCTTGAGGACGTGACCGAGGTGCTTCGGGTCGCCCATCTCGAAGGTGAAGCGGGAGGTGGCGACGCGGTCGCGGGAGGTCTGGACGGCCGCGGAGAGGATGTTGACGTGCTGGTCGGACAGCACGCGCGTGACGTCCGAGAGCAGTCGGGAGCGGTCCAGGGCCTCGACCTGGATGGCGACCAGGAAGACCGAGGACTGCGTGGGCGCCCACTCGACGTCGAGGATGCGCTCGGGCTCGCGGGAGAGCGAGTCGACGTTGACGCAGTCGCTGCGGTGCACCGACACCCCGCTGCCGCGGGTGACGAAGCCGATGATGGGGTCGCCCGGGACGGGCGTGCAGCAGCGGGCCAGCTTCACCCACACGTCCTCGACGCCCTTGACCACGACGCCCGGGTCGGCGCTGGAGCGGCGCTTGCGGCTGCGGCCACGGGCCGGCGGGACCGACTCGTCGATCTCCTCGGTGGCGGCCTCCTCCCCGCCGAGGGCCTGGACCAGCTTCTGCACGATGTTCTGCGCGGAGACATGGCCCTCGCCGATCGCCGCGTACAGCGCGGAGATGTCGGCGTAGCGCATCTCGTGCGCGAGGGTCACCAGGGAGTCGCCGGTCAGGATGCGCTGGATCGGCAGGTTCTGCTTGCGCATCGCGCGGACGATGGCGTCCTTGCCCTGCTCGATCGCCTCGTCGCGGCGCTCCTTGGAGAACCAGGCCCGGATCTTGTTGCGGGCGCGCGGTGATTTGACGAAGCCGAGCCAGTCCCGGGAGGGGCCGGCGCCGGCCGCCTTGGAGGTGAAGACCTCCACCAGGTCGCCGTTGTCGAGGGTGGACTCCAGGGGGACCAGCCGGCCGTTGACGCGGGCGCCTATCGTGCGGTGCCCGACCTCGGTGTGCACCGCGTAGGCGAAGTCCACCGGGGTGGCCCCGGCGGGGAGTGCTATGACATCGCCCTTGGGGGTGAAGACGAAGACCTCGTTGCGGGACAGGTCGAAGCGCAGGGACTCCAGGAACTCGCCCGGGTCCTCGGTCTCCTTCTGCCAGTCCAGGAGCTGGCGCAGCCAGGCCATGTCGTTGAGGTGGTCGTCCTTGCTCTTGCCGGACGACTTGGGGGCGTCGGTGCGCACCTTGGACGCGCCGGCGACGGCCTCCTGCTTGTACTTCCAGTGCGCGGCGATGCCGTACTCGGCGCGGCGGTGCATGTCGAACGTGCGGATCTGCAGTTCGACCGGTTTGCCGCCGGGGCCGATGACCGTCGTGTGCAGCGACTGGTACATGTTGAACTTGGGCATCGCGATGTAGTCCTTGAACCGGCCGGGGACCGGGTTCCATCGCGCGTGCACCGTGCCGAGGGCCGCGTAGCAGTCGCGGACGGTCTCCACGAGGACGCGGATGCCCACCAGGTCGTAGATCTCCGCGAAGTCCCGGCCGCGGACGATCATCTTCTGGTAGACGCTGTAGTAGTGCTTCGGGCGGCCGGTGACGGTCGCCTTGATGCGGGCCGCCCGCAGGTCCTGCTGGACCTCGTCGGTGACGATGGCCAGGTACTCGTCCCGCTTCGGTGCCCGCTCGGCCACCAGCCGGACGATCTCGTCGTACATCTTGGGGTAGAGGATCGCGAAGGCGAGGTCCTCCAGCTCCCACTTGATGGTGTTCATGCCCAGGCGGTGGGCGAGCGGCGCGTAGATCTCGAGGGTCTCGCGCGCCTTCTTCTCCTGCTTCTCGCGCTTGAGGTAGCGCATGGTGCGCATGTTGTGCAGGCGGTCGGCGAGCTTGATGACCAGGACGCGCGGGTCCTTGGCCATGGCGACGACCATCTTGCGCACGGTTTCGGCCTGCGCGGCCTCACCGAACTTGACCTTGTCCAGCTTGGTGACTCCGTCGACGAGCAGGGTGACGACGTCGCCGAAGTCACGGCGCAGGTCGTCGAGGCCGTACTCGGTGTCCTCGACCGTGTCGTGCAGCAGACCCGCCATGAGCGTGGCCGGATCCATGCCCAGCTCGGCGAGGATGGTGGTGACGGCGAGCGGGTGCGTGATGTACGGGTCGCCGCTCTTGCGCTTCTGGCCGCGGTGCCAGCGCTCGGCGACCTGGTAGGCGCGCTCGATCTGGCGGAGCGTGGCCGTCTCGATCTTCGGGTCGTTGCCGCGCACTATGCGCAGCAGCGGCTCGAGCACCGGGTTGTACGGGTTCGCGCGCTGCACACCGAGGCGGGCCAGACGGGCGCGGACGCGATTGGAGGAGCCGGAGCGGGCCTGCTGGCCGGCCGCCTGACGGACCGCGGGGGGCGGGGTGGGCTTGGGCCGCGACTGCTCGGCGGGCTTGTCGACCGGCGCCGCCTGGGCGTGCTCGACCGGCCCACGGGTGTCGTTCTTCGCGTGGGGCGCGCTCGGCGCGGGCTTGGCCGCGGCTGCCGAGGCGGACTCGGGCTTGGCGGCGGTCAGGTGCTGGGCCTCGTCTGGCAAGAGGACTCCTCGTGCGCGATCCGGGTCCCCCGGTCAGGCTCCGGACCCCCATGGTAGCGATCCCGGGCTCCGGGATCGCCTTCAGGCCAATGTGAGGACCGTCTACCCGGGAAACGTCTGTAACGCACGAGGCGGGCGCCGGATTCCTCCGGGCCCGCCTGCGTGGTGTCGTGCCGGTGTCCGACGGCCGGCCGTGCGGCTGTCAGACCGTGAGCAGCGCCTCCAGCGGCGCGCCGGCGAGCACCGGTTCCAGGCGGGCGCGGCCACCCAGGAAACCGAGCTCCATGAGGACGGCGAGACCCGCGACCTCGGCGCCGGCCCGGCGGATGAGCTGGACCGAGGCCTCGGCGGTGCCGCCGGTGGCGAGGACGTCGTCCACGATCAGCACCCGGTCCCCGCCGGCGAGGTCCTCGGCGTGCACCTCGATCTCGGCCGAGCCGTACTCCAGGTCGTAGGCCTGGGCGAGGGTGGCTCCGGGGAGCTTGCCCGCCTTGCGCACGGGGATGAAGCCGAGGCCGGCGCGGACGGCGACCGGGGAGCCGAGGATGAAGCCGCGGGCCTCCAGTCCGACGACCTTGGTGGCGCCCGTGCGCTCGGCGATCTCCGCGAGGGCGTCGGTCAGGGCGGTGAACGCCGAAGGGTCCGCCAGAAGCGGGGTGATGTCCTTGAACATCACGCCCGGCTCCGGGTAGTCCGCGACGTCCCTGATGCGGCTGAGGAGGAGGTCCCTGATCTCGGTCATCGGCGCTTCCCCGAGGGACGGCCGCGGCCGCGGCTGCGGGAGGCGGGCTGGTGGCGCGGCCCGACCACCGCGGGCGCGGCGTCCTCGGGCTCGTCCGTGTACACCTCGTCGTCGCCCTGGACCTCGGCCTCGCCCTTGGCGCGCTTGGCCAGGACGCGCTTCTTCAGGGCCTTCATCGCCGGCTCGCGCTCCTTGAGGTCGGCGACGAGCGGGGTGGCGATGAAGATCGAGGAGTACGCACCGGCGGCCAGGCCGACGAACAGCGACAGCGAGATGTCGTTCAGCATGCCGGCGCCGAGGACACCGCCACCGATGAACAGCAGGCCCGCGACCGGCAGCAGTGCGACCACCGTGGTGTTGATGGAGCGGACCAGGGTGCTGTTGATCGAGCGGTTGGCGACGTCGCTGTAGGTCCAGCGGGTCTGCTTGGTGAGGTCCTTCGTCTGTTCCTTGAGGCTGTCGAACACCACGACCGTGTCGTAGAGCGAGTAACCGAGGATGGTCAGCAGACCGATCACCGTGCCCGGTGTGACCTCGAAACCGACGAGGGCGTAGATGCCGACGGTGATGGTGATGTCGTGGATCAGCGCGACGAACGCGGCGAGCGCCATGCGCCACTCGAACGCGATCGCCAGGTAGATCACCACGAGGAACAGGAAGATGCCGAGGCCCTGCCAGGCCTTGTCGGCGATCTGGTCGCCCCAGCTGGGGCCGACCAGTTCCGCGTTGATCTGCTCCGAGTCGATCTTGAGGTCGCCGGCGAGGGTGTTCTTGATCTTGTTCGCGGCGTCGGTGTCGATGCCCGCGACCTGGATGCGCAGGCTGCCGTCGCCGAGCTTCTGGACGATCGCGTCGTGGCCGGAGGCCGTCTCCGCGTACTCCTCCGCCTGGGACACCGAGGCGCTGGTGTTCTTCGGGGTGTTGAAGACGGCGCCGCCCTGGAACTCGATGCCCATGTTCAGGCCGCGGACCGCCAGGCCGACGATGGCCGTGATGGTGATCAGGATCGACAGGCCGTACCAGATCTTGCGGTTCTTGATGAAGTCGTAGCCGATTTCGCCGCGGTGCAACCGGGCGCCGAGGGTGCCGAGCTTCGACATCTCACGCCTCCTTCGTCTCGACGGGGGCGGAGGGACGGCGGGTGCGGCGCAGCGGCGGCTGGGCACCCAGGCTCTTCGGGTCGAGGCCGGACCACTTGTGGCCGTTCGCGAAGAACGGGCGACGGGCCATCAGCGTCAGCAGCGGCTTGGTGAAGAGGAACACGACGACCACGTCGAGCAGGGTGGTCAGGCCGAGCGTGAACGCGAAGCCCTGGACCTTGCCGACGGTGACGAGGAACAGCACCGCGGCGGCGAGGAACGACACGAAGTCGGAGACCAGGATGGTGCGCCGGGCGCGCGGCCAGGCCCGCTCGACGGCGGGGCGCAGGGTGCGGCCTTCCCGGATCTCGTCGCGGACGCGTTCGAAGTACACGATGAACGAGTCCGCCGTGATACCGATCGCGACGATGGCACCGCACACCGCCGGCAGGTTCAGCGCGAACCCGATGGCCGGGCCGAGCAGGGCCATGAGCGTGTAGGTGAGGGCGGCGGAGACCACCAGCGAGAGGATCGCGATGAACGCCAGGCCCCGGTAGTAGGCCAGCAGGTAGATGACCACGAGCGCCAGACCGATCGCACCGGCGATCAGGCCGGCCTGCAGCTGGTCACCGCCGAGCGCGGCGGTCACGGTCGTCATGCTGTCGACCTTGAAGGTCAGCGGCAGGGCACCGTAGCTCAGCATGTTGGACAGGTCCTGGGCGGACTGCTGGTTGAAGTTGCCGGAGATCTCGGCGTTGCCGCCGGTCAGGGCCTGCCTGACGGACGGGTCGGAGACCACGTCGCCGTCCAGGACGATCGCGAACTGGTTCTGCGGCGGCTGGTTCTGGGCCAGCTTGCCGGTGATGTCGCCGAACTTCTTGGCGCCGGCGTCCGTGAAGTCCATCGTGACCGTCCAGCCGGCACCGGTCTGGGTGTTCAGGACGGCCTGGGCCTTGTCGACGTCGGTGCCGTCGACCTCGGCGGGGCCGAGGATGTACTTCTGCCACTGGCCCCCCGAGTTCTTGCCGCAGGCCAGGGTGGGCTGGGAGGCCTTGACGCCGTCGCCCACGCTGGAGCGGGTCTTGGCGTCCGTGCAGTCGAGCTTGGCGTACTTCTCCTGCAGCGCGGCCGCGTCGGCCTGGGCGCTGCCGCCGCTCGCCGACGGGGAGGGGCTGGTCCCGGGCTTGTCCGAGGCGCTCGCGGACGGCGTGGCGTCGGCCTTCAGCCCGTCGGTGACCGCGCGACCCTGGGTGGTGGGCGTGGCGGACGGGGAGGCGGAGTTCTTGTCGGTGGCCTCGGGCTTGCCGGACGCCTTGCCGGACGGCTTGTCCGAGGGGCTGCCGGTGGGGCTCGGCGAGGGGCTGGCCGTGCCCTTGCCGCCGGAGACCTCGGTGGCGATGACCGGACGGAAGTAGAGCTTGGCGGTGGTGCCGACCTGCTTGCGGGCCTGTTCCGAGTTGGTGCCCTTGGGAATGTTGACGATGATGTTTTCCCGGCCCTGCGTCTGGACCTCGGACTCGGAGACGCCCAGACCGTTGACGCGGCGCTCCATGATGGAGACGGCCGTGTCCATGTTGGTCTTGTTGATCGCCGACTCGTTGCCGGCCTCGGGGACCGCGCGGAGCGTGATGCTCGTGCCACCGGCCAGGTCGATGCCCAGACGTGGCTTGGTGTGTCCCGAGGCGAACATTCCACCGGTGAGCGCCGCGATGGCGATCAGGATCAGGGCCAGCGAGCGCCCCGGCTTGCTCTGGGCGCTCGCGTTCCTGCCCTTTTTAGGTGTGGCCACCTTCTCGTACTCCCTCTCGGGCCACCTCGCTCCGGATCGGCGGACGGGCGGCCATGACATGGTGTCGGGATTCCGTGCGAGCTGGGCGTGTCCCGGGGTGCGCGGGCCGGGCCCGCGCACCCCGGGACACGACTACTTCGCCTCGGAGTCGCCGTCGGTCTTCTTCGGCTCTGCGTCCGTCTTCGCCTCGGTCGCCTCGTCGGCCGGCTCGTCGGCCGCGTCCTTCTTGCCGAGGTCGACGGCCTTGTCGTCAGCGGGGGCGTCGGCGGCGGAGTCGTCGGACCCGGTGAGGGAGGAGGCGTCGTCCGGGACGATGTCGGCGTCGGACTTCAGGTCGTGCTCGACGCCGTGGACGATACGGTTGTACTCGTCGTCCGTGAGGACGGCGCCGATGGCGTTCTTGGCGAAGAGGAGCTCGACGCCGGGACCGGCGTCGACGAGGACGGTGTCCTCGTTCACCTCTTTGACCGTGGCGTACATGCCCCCGATGGTGCGGATACCGCTGCCGGGCTGCATTTGGTTCCGCATCTCCACGGCCTGCTGCTGCTTCTTCTTGGCCGATCGGGTCATCAGGAACATGGCCCCGATGAGCACGATGAACGGGAGGAGGGTCAGGAGACTCACGGGTCGGTACTTCCTTCACACGACCGCGCTGTGAGCGGCCAGATGGTTGGGGGTGTGTACGCCGCCGACAAAGGCGGCATCGGCGGAGTCTAAGCGAGTCCGCGCGCATGGAACAACGCTCAGCATGGCACCGGGGTTCCCCCTCCGGCCACTGACCTCGCCGCCCCGGGGGCGTGACGGCGTCGTCACGCCCCGAACAGGTCCCCTTGTCCGTTTCCGGCGCTCTGGGAGCGTGGCGGGGTGAGGCCGAGGTGCGCCCATGCGGCGGGTGTGGCCACCCGGCCGCGGGGGGTCCGGGCCAGCAGGCCCTCCCGTACCAGGAAGGGCTCGGCGACCTCCTCCACGGTCTCACGTTCCTCCCCCACCGCGACAGCGAGCGTGGAGAGACCGACCGGGCCGCCGCCGAACAGTTTGAGGAGGGCCTCCAGCACGCCCCGGTCGAGGCGGTCGAGGCCGCGCGCGTCCACCTCGTACACCGCGAGGGCGGCCGCCGCGATGTCCCGGGTGATCAGCCCGTCGGCCTTGACCTGCGCGTAGTCGCGGACGCGGCGCAGCAGGCGGTTGGCGATACGGGGCGTGCCGCGGGAGCGTCCGGCGATCTCGGCGGCGCCCTCCGGCTCGACCTCCACCTCCAGGAGGTTGGCCGAGCGCTGGATGACCCGCTCCAGTTCGGCCGGTTCGTAGAACTCCATGTGGGCGGTGAAGCCGAAGCGGTCGCGCAGCGGGGGCGGCAGCAGACCGGCCCGGGTGGTGGCGCCGACCAGCGTGAAGGGCGGGAGCTCCAGGGGGATGGCCGTGGCGCCGGGGCCCTTGCCGACGATGACGTCGACGCGGAAGTCCTCCATCGCCATGTACAGCATCTCCTCGGCGGGCCGGGACATGCGGTGGATCTCGTCGAGGAAGAGGACCTCGCCCTCCTGGAGCGAGGAGAGGATCGCGGCGAGGTCGCCGGCGTGCTGGATGGCGGGGCCCGAGGTGATGCGGATGGGGGCGCCCATCTCGGCCGCGATGATCATCGACAGCGTGGTCTTGCCGAGGCCGGGGGCGCCGGAGAGCAGCACGTGGTCGGCCGTGGCGCCGCGCGCGCGTGCAGCGCGCAGGACGAGGTCGAGTTGTTCGCGGACCTTCTCCTGGCCGATGAACTCGTCCAGGTCCTTGGGGCGCAGGGCGGCCTCGACGGCCTGGTCGTCACGGTCGGCGACGGAGTCCACCAGCCGCTCGCCGGCGGGGGTGTCGGTCGTGTCGTCCCAGTTCATGAATGTGCCTCAGAGGGTCGTGGGTCGGCGGGCGCGGTCAGCGGGCGCGGTTCAGCGTCTGCAGGGCCGCCTTCAGCAGCTGCCCCACCTGGGGCGTGCCCCCGGCGGCCTCGGCCTGCGGGGCCACGGCGGTCACGGCCTCGTCGGCCTCGCGCGTCGCGTAGCCGAGGCCGATCAGGGCGGCGTGCAGCTGGTCCCGCCAGCCGGTACTGACAGGTGCGCCGACGGCAGGGGCGCCGAGCGGCTCGCCCAGCCGGTCCTTCAGCTCCAGCAGCAGCTTCTGCGCACCCTTCTTGCCGATGCCGGGGACGGCGGTGAGGGCCTTCTCGTCGCCGGTGGAGACGGCCCGGCGCAGGGCATCGGGGCTGTGCACGGCGAGCATGGCCTGGGCGAGCCGGGGACCGACACCGCTGGCCGTCTGGAGCAGCTCGAAGACCTGCCGCTCGTCGTCGTCCGCGAAGCCGTACAGGGTGAGGGAGTCCTCGCGGACGACCAGGGAGGTGTGCAGCTTGGCCGGCCGGCCCATGCGGAGCGTGGACAGCGTGTTCGGCGTGCACTGGACGGCCATGCCGACGCCGCCGACCTCGACGACCGCGGCGTCCGGGGCGAGTGCGGCCACTGTGCCGCTGACGAAGGCGATCATGCCGTTCGGCCTTTCGGTGCTTTGGCGGTGTGCAGGGCCACGGCCTGCTGGAGTCGGTTCTGCGCGGGAGCGCGCCAGATGTGGCAGATGGCGAGGGCGAGGGCGTCGGCCGCGTCGGCGGGCTTGGGCGGTGCGCTGAGCCGGAGCAACCGGGTCACCATGGCGCCCACCTGTGCCTTGTCGGCCCGGCCGCTTCCGGTGACGGCCGCCTTGACCTCACTGGGGGTGTGCAGCGCCACGGGGATCCCGCGGCGGGCGGCGCAGAGCATGGCGACCGCGCTGGCCTGGGCGGTGCCCATCACCGTACGGACGTTGTGCTGGCTGAAGACGCGCTCGACGGCGACGAACTGAGGCCGGTGCTCGTCCAGCCACTGTTCGATGCCCTGCTCGACGGCGACGAGGCGGTGGCCGAGGTCGGCGTCGGAGGGTGTGCGGACGATGCCGACGCCGATCATCGTGAGCGGCCGTCCGGCGACGCCCTCCACCACGCCGACACCACACCGGGTCAATCCCGGGTCCACCCCCAGTACGCGCACGCGCCCTCCCCTCTTTGCGGCTAAACCGCCGCCGCTCTCGCGGATCTGGCTGAGCACCGTCGTGGTTCCTCAATTGAGGGTCGCGGTCCGTGGACGGTGATCTTTGGCTACGCCAGGCTATCCGCTGCCACCGACAACGACAGCGGGCCGGAGGACGTATGTCCTCCGGCCCGCCGAGATCGCGGCATTCGCGGCGCGTTACGCGTCGACCTTCTCCATGACCTCGTCGCTGACGTCGAAGTTGGCGAAGACGTTCTGCACGTCGTCGCTGTCCTCGAGCGCGTCGATCAGCTTGAAGATCTTCTTGGCGCCCTCCTCGTCCAGCTCGACCTGCATGGTCGGGACGAAGTTGGCGTCGGCGGAGTCGTAGTCGATGCCCGCGTCCTGGAGGGCGGTGCGGACGGCGACCAGGTCGGTCGCCTCGCTGAGCACCTCGAAGGACTCGCCGAGGTCGTTGACCTCCTCGGCGCCCGCGTCGAGCACGGCGGCGAGCACGTCGTCCTCGGTCAGCTCGCCCTTGGGGACGATCACGACGCCCTTGCGGTGGAACAGGTAGGACACCGAGCCCGGGTCGGCCATGGAGCCGCCGTTGCGGGTCATGGCGACGCGCACCTCGGAGGCCGCGCGGTTGCGGTTGTCGGTGAGGCACTCGATGAGCACGGCCACGCCGTTCGGGCCGTAACCCTCGTACATGATCGTCTCGTAGTCGGCGCCACCGGCCTCGAGACCACCGCCGCGCTTGATCGCGGAGTCGATGTTCTTGTTCGGGACCGACTGCTTCTTGGCCTTCTGGACGGCGTCGTAGAGCGTCGGGTTGCCCTCGAGGTCCACGCCGCCCATCCGCGCCGCGACCTCGATGTTCTTGATCAGCTTCGCGAAGAGCTTGCCGCGCTTGGCATCGATGACGGCCTTCTTGTGCTTCGTCGTGGCCCATTTAGAGTGGCCGGACATCTGCCTGTCTCCTTCGCGTAACCCATCTCAGCAACGAACGCAGGAATCCTACAAGGAGTCCGCTGTCCGGTTCGCCCGCACCATGTCGACGAACAGGGCGTGGACGCGGTGGTCGCCGGTCAGTTCCGGGTGGAACGACGTGGCCAGCGCGGTGCCCTGGCGGACCGCGACGATGTGGCCGTCGTGCTCGGCGAGCACCTCGGCGCGGGCGCCGACGGACTCCACCCAGGGGGCGCGGATGAACACGCCCTCCACAGGATCGCCCTCGATGCCCCGGATGTCGACGGCCGCTTCGAACGACTCGTTCTGCCGTCCGAAGGCGTTGCGGCGCACGATCATGTCGATCCCGCCGATGGTCTCCTGGCCCGAGCGCGGGTCGAGGATCTTGTCGGCGAGCATGATCATGCCGGCGCAGGTGCCGTAGACGGGCATGCCGTCCCGCACGCGTGCGCGCAGGGGCTCCATCAGGCCGAACAGGACGGCCAGCTTGGAGATGGTGGTGGATTCGCCGCCGGGGATGACGAGGCCGTCGACCTCGGCGAGTTCTTCGGGGCGCCGCACCGGCCTGGCCACGGCGTCGGCCGCGGCCAGGGCGACGAGGTGCTCCCGTACGTCGCCCTGGAGGGCCAGGACGCCTATGACGGGGGTGTCGCTCATGGATTCCTGTGCCTTACCAGCCGCGGTTGGCGTAGCGCTCGGTCTCGGGGAGGGTGTCGCAGTTGATGCCGACCATGGCCTCGCCGAGGTTGCGGGACGCGTCGGCGACGATCTTCGGGTCGTCGTAGAAGGTGGTGGCCTTCACGATGGCGGCGGCGCGCTTGGCCGGGTCGCCGGACTTGAAGATGCCGGAGCCGACGAAGACGCCCTCGGCGCCGAGCTGACGCATCAGGGCCGCGTCGGCCGGGGTGGCGACGCCGCCGGCGGAGAACAGCACGACCGGGAGCTTGCCGAGCTCGGACACTTCCTTGACCAGCTCGTACGGGGCGCGCAGCTCCTTGGCCGCGGCGTACAGCTCGTTGTTGTCGTAGCCGCGCAGGCGGGCGATCTCGTTCTTGATCTGGCGCAGGTGGCGGACGGCCTCGACGACGTTGCCGGTGCCGGCCTCGCCCTTGGAGCGGATCATCGCGGCGCCCTCGGCGATGCGGCGCAGGGCCTCGCCCAGGTTGGTGGCGCCGCAGACGAACGGCGTGGTGAAGGCCCACTTGTCGGAGTGGTTGACCTCGTCGGCCGGGGTGAGGACCTCGGACTCGTCGATGTAGTCGACGCCGAGGGACTGCAGGACCTGGGCCTCGACGAAGTGGCCGATGCGGGACTTGGCCATGACCGGGATCGAGACGGCGTCGATGATGCCCTCGATCATGTCCGGGTCCGACATGCGGGCCACGCCGCCGTCCTTGCGGATGTCGGCCGGGACCCGCTCCAGGGCCATGACCGCGACGGCGCCCGCGTCCTCTGCGATCTTCGCCTGCTCCGGCGTGACGACGTCCATGATGACGCCGCCCTTGAGCTGCTCGGCCATGCCGCGCTTCACACGGGCGGTACCGGTCTCGGGAGCCTGGTTTTCGGAGATGGACACGGGTGACCTCGCTGGTGGGAAAGAGGATTTCTGCAGCACTGAGGAAACGTGAGAGAACCAGGCCACAGCAAGGGCCAATGGGAACGTCGTGGATCCTTTTCGGGCGGACGGCCGGAGAACGCCAGGTGAACGGGGCTCAGGCGGCCCGGTCCACCAAGGCCGAGGGAGGCTCGTCGTCCATTTCGAAGGCCATCGGGAAGGGCGCGTGACCGGCCAGGCGGAACCAGCGGACCTTGCGGTGCCGGCGCAGGGCCCTGGCAGCCCGTACGGCGTCGTTGTGGAAGCGCCGGGCCATGGGCACCCTGCGGACCGCCTCGGTGAGTTCCCGGGCGGCCTCCTCTCCCCCGGGCGCCTCCCGCACGGCCTCCACCTGCGGGGTCTCCCCGAAGACCGCCCGCAGCGCCTGGCTCAGTTCGCTCTCGGCGACCTCCCGCTGCTCCTCCTCGGCCTGCCGGGCGGCGTGCGCGGCCTCGTACAGCACGATCGAGGCGGCCGGGTCCAGGACCCCCGAGGTCGCCAGCTCCTGCGCCACCGACGCCCTGCGCAGCAGCTGCGCGTCGAGGGCGGCCCGGGCGGCGTCGATCCGGGCGTGAAGACGGTCGAGCCGGCCGGCGGTCCAGCTCAGGTAGAGCCCGATCGCGACCAGGGCGACGGCGATCCAGATGAGAGTGGTGGTCACGGGCGGCAAGGCTAGCGGCACGAGCGGCCACGCCGTTCACCCCGCCCCGCCCGTGACAGGCCCGGCTCAGTCCCGGGCGAACCCCAGCCGCCCCCACAGTCCGGTCGTGCGCTCGTCCTCGGCGACCGCTGCCGATCCGGCCGTCACCGTCTCGTAGACGGACAGGATGTCCGCGCCGACCGTGGACCAGTCGAAGCGCCGGACGTGGGCGCTCCCCCGCGCGCGCAGTTCCGCCCGCCGCTCGGGGTCCGCCAGGAGCCGTACGGCCGCGTCGGCCAGGGCGTCCGCGTCCTCGTTGGGGAACAGTTCGCCGGCCGCTCCCCGGTCCAGGACCTGGGCGAAGGCGTCCAGGTCGGAGGCGAGGACGGGGGCGCCGGCGGACATGGCCTCGACGAGGATGATGCCGAAGCTCTCGCCGCCGGTGTTGGGCGCGACGTACAGGTCGACGCTGCGCAGGAAACGGGCCTTGTCCTCGTCGCTGACCATGCCGAGGAACTCGACACGGGAGCACAGATCGGCCGGCAGGGACGCCACGGCCTCCTCCTCGTCTCCGCGCCCGGCGACCAGCAGCCGGGTCTGCGGGCGCGCGGCGAGGATCTTCGGCAGCGCCTTCATCAGCACCGGGAGTCCCTTGCGGGGCTCGTCGATGCGCCCGACGAAGCCGATGGTGTCGCCCTGCCACTCGGCCTTGGGCTCGGCCTCGGCGAAGAAGTCGACGTCGACGCCGTTGGGGATGACGACCGCGTCGCCGCCGAGGTGCTCCACCAGTGTGCGGCGGGCGTACTCGCTCACCGCGATCCGGGCGCTGATCTTCTCCAGCGCGGCCTGGAGGATCGAGTACGCGGCGATCATCGCGCGCGAGCGCGGGTTCGACGTGTGGAACGTGGCGACGATCGGCCCCTGGGCGGCCCAGCACGTCAGCAGACCCAGCGACGGGGAGGTCGGCTCGTGGATGTGGATCACGTCGAACGCGCCGTCGTGCAGCCAGCGGCGCACCCGGGCGGCGCTCAGGAAACCGAAGTTCAGCCGGGCCACGGACCCGTTGTACGGCACCGGCACCGCCCGCCCGGCGGAGACCACGTACGGCGGCAGCGGGGTGTCGTCGTCGGCCGGGGCGAGCACGGACACCTCGTGACCGAGGCGGATGAAGTACTCGGCGAGGTCACGGATGTGGAACTGGACGCCGCCCGGTACGTCCCAGGAGTACGGGCAGACGATGCCGATTCTCACGGGCGCCCCTTCGTGGGATCGAGGTCCGCGAGCCACAGGCGCTGCAGCATGTGCCAGTCCTCCGGATGGTCGGCGATCCCGGTGGCGAAGGCGTCGGCCAGCGCCTGTGTCATGACGGACGTCTTCTCGGCGCGCGTACCCGACTCGGGCACCTCGACCGGCGGGTGGACGCGACCGCGCATGACGGGCGAGTCGTCGTACCAGAGGGTGACGGGAAGCAGCAGGGCGCCGGTCTGCTGGGCGAGCAGGGCCGGTCCGGCCGGCATCCGGGCCGTGTCACCGAAGAAGTCGACCTCGACGCCGGAGGCGGACAGGTCGCGGTCGGCGACCAGGCAGACCAGGCCGCCGTCGCGCAGCCGCCGGGCCAGGGTGCCGAAGGCGGTGCCGCCGCTGTGCGGCAGGACCTCCATGCCGAGGCCCTCGCGATAGGCGACGAAGCGGTCGTAGAGCGTCTCGGGCTTCAGCCGCTCGGCGACGGTGGTGAAGGGGATGCCGAGCTTCGTGGTGACCCAGGCACCGGCGAGGTCCCAGTTGGCCAGGTGCGGCAGGGCGAGGACGACGCCCTTGCCGGCGGCCAGGCCCTCGGTGAGGTGGTGCAGGTCCTTGCCCTCGAAGCCGCCCTTGATCCGCTCCTCGCTCCAGGCCGGGAGGCGGAAGGACTCCATCCAGTAGCGCAGGTAGGAGCGCATGCCCGCGCGGGACAGCTCGGCGAGCCGCTCGGGGCTCGCGCCGGGCACCACGCGCGCGTAGTTGCTCTCCAGGCGCTGGACGCCCTTGCCGCGCTGTTTCCAGGCCAGGTCGGCGATGGTCCGGCCGAGCCGTGCGGCAACCGGCTCGGGGAGCTTCTTGACCGTGCTCCAGCCGAGGCCGTACAGCGCGTCCGTCAGCCGGTCCTGCGCGCTCACGTGGCCGCCTCGCTCCCGTGAGAGGCGTTCTGCTGCTCGTCCCCATTGTCCTGCCCGTCCGGCGTGGCCGCCGCGGCCTCGGCCTCCGCGGATTCCCGGCGGACCGTGACGACCCGCTGGATGAGCGTGACGAGGCTGCCCACGGCGACGATCCACAGGGCGACGGGCAGCAGGTACTGGATGCCGGGCACACCGAACGTGTGCAGGCCCGCGAGTCCCGCCGCGACCAGGGAGATCACCAGCCGCTCGGCCCGCTCGACGAGCCCGTTGACCGCGACCGGCAGGCCGATCGACTCGCCCCGGGCCTTGGTGTACGACACCACCTGCCCGCTGGCCAGGCAGAAGATCGAGACCGCGCACAGCACGAGATCGTCGCCGCCTCCGGCGTACCAGAGGATGAAGCCGCCGAAGATCGCCCCGTCGGCGACCCGGTCGAGCGTGGAGTCCAGGAAGGCGCCCCAGCGGCTGGAGCGGCCGAGCTGACGGGCCATGTTGCCGTCGACGAGGTCGGAGAACACGAACAGCGTGATCACGACCGTGCCCCAGAAGAACTCGCCCATGGGGTAGAAGACCAGCGCGCCCGCGACCACACCGGCGGTGCCGATGAGCGTGACGGTGTCGGGGCTGACGCCCCGCCGGATCAGAAACGCGGCGAACGGTGTGAGGACACGCGTGAAGAATGCACGCGCGTACTTGTTCAGCATGGCCTTCCCGAGGGTCGGTGTCGCCGTCTGGCCCCTGCTGGCCACCGGCTGGCCCATCGTAGTCACGCCCGCGCGCGGGCGAGGTGCGGGCACCCGGACCCCTTTCGGGGGAACCCGCGAGCCGCTGGTGGGCGGCGGGATCACGTCGTTCGTATGGACGCACCGTGACGGGAGTGGGAAGGTCGAAAGACCGCGGGCGTCGCCGGAGCCGCCACCGCACGCGGCTCCCGCGAGTCCGCGCCCACAGTGACCTCACCGTGCACGGGAGGCAGGATCATGGGCGACAAGGCACAGACACACCCTGGGGCCGCCGGCAGGGCGCAAGCGGCCGACCACCCTCAGTCCGTACGGAATGTGGTGCTGGTCGGCCACTCCGGATCGGGCAAGACCACGTTGGTGGAGGCCCTCGCACTCACGGCGGGGGCGGTGAACCGGGCGGGCCGCGTGGAGGACGGCGGCACCGTCTCCGACTACGACGACATCGAGCACCGGCAGCAGCGCTCGGTCCAGCTCTCCCTGGTGCCCGTCGAGTGGGACGGCATCAAGGTCAATCTCCTCGACACCCCCGGATACGCCGACTTCGTCGGTGAGCTCAGGGCCGGTCTGCGCGCGGCGGACGCGGCCCTCTTCGTCGTCTCGGCCTCGGACGGCGTGGACGGCTCGACCCGCATGGTGTGGGAGGAGTGCGCGGCCGTGGGGATGCCCCGGGCCATCGTCGTCACGCACCTGGAGTCGGCGCGTTCCGACTTCGAGGAGATGACGCGCACCTGCGCGGAGGCCTTCGGCGGGGACGACCCCGACGCGGTCCTGCCGCTCTACCTGCCGCTGCACGGCCCCCAGGCACCGGACGGGCACGCGCCCGTGACCGGGCTGATCGGGCTGCTGTCGCAGAAGCTGTTCGACTACTCGACCGGCGAGCGCAAGGAGTCCGAGCCAGTCGAGGACCAGCTGCCGTTGATCGACGAGGCCCGCAACCGGCTCATCGAGGGGATCATCGCCGAGAGCGAGGACGAGACCCTCATGGACCGCTATCTCGGCGGGGAGCCGGTCGACGTCGCAACGCTCGTCCAGGACCTGGAGCGGGCCGTCGCGCGGGGCGTCTTCTTCCCCGTCCTGGCCGCCGCGCCCGCGGCCGAGGGCGCCCGGCAGGGGCTCGGCACCCTGGAGCTGCTGGAGCTGATCACGCGGGGCTTCCCGACGCCTCTGGAGCACGAGACGGTGCGGGTCACGACCGTCGACGGCAGGCCGCGCGAGCTCAAGCCGTGTGATCCGGACGCTCCGCTGGTCGCGGAGGTCGTGAAGACCTCCTCGGACCCGTACGTGGGCCGGCTGTCGCTGATCCGGCTGTTCTCCGGCACCCTGCGCGCCGACCAGACGGTCCACGTGTCCGGGCACGGGCTGGCCGACCGCGGACACGAGGACCACGACGTCGACGAGCGGATCGGCGCCCTGTCCACGCCGTTCGGCAAGCAGCAGCGGCCCGTGTCGCACGTCATCGCGGGCGATCTGGCGTGCGTGGCGAAGCTGGGCCGCGCCGAGACCGGCGACACCCTGTCCGCCAAGGACGACCCGCTGCTCATGGAGCCGTGGCAGATGCCCGACCCGCTGCTGCCGCTGGCCATCCAGGCGCACAGCAAACCGGACGAGGACAAGCTGTCCCAGGGCCTGGCCCGGCTGGTGGCCGAGGATCCGACGATGCGGCTGGAGCAGAACCAGGACACCCACCAGGTGGTCCTGTGGTGCCTGGGCGAGGCGCACGCCGACGTCGCCCTGGAGCGGCTGCGCAGCCGGTACGGCGTCCAGGTCGACGTCGTGCCCCACCGGGTGCCCCTGCGCGAGACGTTCGCGACCAGGTCGGCGGGCCGCGGCAGGCACGTCAAGCAGTCCGGCGGGCACGGGCAGTTCGCGATCTGCGAGATCGAGGTCGAGCCGCTGCCGGGCGGGTCCGGCATCGAGTTCGTCGACAAGGTCGTGGGCGGCGCGGTGCCCCGGCAGTTCATCCCGTCGGTGGAGAAGGGCGTACGGGCGCAGGCGGCCAAGGGGGTCGCGGCCGGGTATCCGCTCATCGACGTACGGGTGACCCTGCTGGACGGCAAGGCGCACTCGGTCGACTCCTCCGACGCCGCTTTCCAGACGGCGGGCGCGCTCGCGCTGCGGGAGGCCGCGGCCGACGCGAGGATCCATCTGCTGGAGCCGGTGGCCGAGGTGTCGGTGCTGGTCGGCGACGAATTCGTGGGCGCCGTGATGAGCGACCTGTCGGGGCGGCGCGGGCGGGTTCTCGGCACCGAGCAGACGCCCGGCGGGCGCACGCTGATCAGGGCCGAGGTGCCCGAGATCGAGATCGGCCGGTACGCGATCGACCTGAGGTCGATGGCGCACGGCACGGCCGGGTTCAGCCGGCGCTACGCGCGGCACGAACCGATGCCGCAGCAGGTCGCGGACCGGGTGCGCGAAGAGGAGCGCGTGGCCTCGTAGTTGGCGCCGGGAGCCACCAAGTTCCCTCCTGGGGGCTCCCTTCCGCGGGGGCGGACTGCTTGACGGGCCGCCCGCCCCCGCTCGCCGGTGCGGACGGATACGCTGATGACCTGATCAACAGGTGTGCGGAGCGCGGAAGTCGGGAAGGCCGCAGATGCGGATGCGGCAGCGATGGGGGCGGCAGTGACGGACGGATTCGACTTCAGCCCGGGGGCCCAGGTGCCTCTCGCGGGTGCGAGCGGCCAGACGGCGGCGACCTATGCGCTGGCCGCCGCGGCGTACCGCGACGACGAGGTCACCAAGATCCTGGCCGCCGACAACGAGTGGCACCAGTCGAAGGTGACTCCCCCGCGCTCCTGGGCGAAGATCTTCCGCCCCAGGTTCGGCGAGGCCTTCTCCCGCGCGGTGATCGACCGGATGCTGGGTGCCGGGCGCAAGCCGGTCATCCAGTCGTTCGGCATCGAGCCCCAGGTCGTCGTGGAACACTGCCTGGCGGCCCACCGCATCCGCCGCGACCGTGACAACTGGCTCTCGGCGATCACGGTGATCTGCGGGTTGCTGTTCCTGCCGGGCTTCCTCGTGTGGCTGCTGGTGTTCACTCTGCGCACCACCATGACCAAGCGGGAGGACAAGCGGGCGGGCGCCCTCGCCACGACCCTGCTCGTCGCCGTCGGCGCGCTCGCCGTCCTCTTCCTGATCCGCATGCCGTTCACCGGCTTCTGGGCCCTGTACGGCCGCGCCGCGGTGATCATGCCGGTCGTCGGCTGGTTCTGGGCCAAGCAGATCTGCGAGCGGACCGCCCGGGACCTGCGGGAGCGCTGGTCGAGTCTGCTGTCGGGCGGCGGTGTCGGCGCCAAGATCCCCGAGGCGGTCCCCGGCAACCCGGGTGACGCGGCCGAGCAGGTCCGCAAGGAGCTGGCCCGTCTGGCCGCCGAGCAGCGTTCCAACTCGGTCTTCTACGCCGGCCCCAAGGGCATACTCGGCATGGGCACGCGGTGGGGCAGCTGGCAGCTGGCCGAGGAGCTGGTCTCCGCCGAGCCGGGCAAGGAGTTCCATCCCTTCCGCAGCTGGGACGTCATCGTGGCGATCCAGGGCGGACTCGGCATGCTGGAGCGTACGTCCATCAACACCGGCGGCTTCCCCAAGCCGTCCATCACGCACTGGGTCGTCACGCCGATCGGCGAGAAGGCGACGGAGGTGTCCCGGCCGAGCGGTACGGACGTCGACGCGTACACGGTGCGGACGCACGCCGTACAGGACATCTGCAACAAGCAGCAGTTCGGCAGCGGTGACCGGCACTACCTGGGCGTCCAGTGGACCCTGTGGGACGGTCATCTGGTGATCACGATGCTGATCACGGTGACCGTGCTGCACGACACGCTCCGCATCGAGGTCACCGGGCACGCCCTGGGGCCGGTCAACTCCCTGTTCAACGAGAAGCCCGCGGCCAAGGAGAAGGCGGTGCAGAAGGCCTTCCGGTTCTGGGAGACCCGCACCGTGAAGCTGCCGCTGATCGACGCCGACGAGGTGGTGCGGCTGGCCGCGCGCGCCCCGCTGACCTGGTACCCGCCACTGCTGAACTGGCTCGGCGGCAGTCTGACGCTGCCGGAGCCGTTCGGTCTGCGGCACGCGTGGGCCGACCAGCCGTGGCGGCACCGGTTCATGGCCGACGACGCGCTGCGGGCTGCGACGCCTGTGCTGCGGGTGGTGCACGCGGCGGCGCTGAAGGTACTGCGGGAGAACGGGGTGGACGTGGAGAAGTTCGGGTCCAGGTCGGCGGCGCTCAGTGGGGCGGTTCAGGAGGCTGCGCCGAGGAAGGCCGACGTCTACGACGCGTAGGCCTCCGGCGGTCGAGCCGATCAGCCGCGGACCGGTGGGGGCGGGCGTTGCCGGGGGTGCGCCCCCGGACCGCCCTCGGCCTGAACGGCCTCGTCCTCCAGCGCCGGACGGGCCGGGAAAGTCCGCCCCTGCCGGGATCAGACGGCCGGCCAGGCGTCCGCCAGCATCTTTCTCGTGTCGGCCAGGAGCTGTGGCAGCACTCGCGTGTGTCCCACCACCGGCATGAAGTTCGTGTCCCCGCCCCAGCGCGGCACGATGTGCTGGTGGAGGTGTGCGGCGATGCCCGCGCCGGCGACCGTGCCCTGGTTCATGCCGATGTTGAAGCCGTGCGCGCCGGAGGCCGTGCGCAGGGCCGTCATCGCCTGCTTGGTGAGTTCGCCGAGCTCGGCGGTCTCCCCCGCCGTGAGGTCGGTGTAGTCGGCGACGTGCCGGTAGGGCACGGTCATCAGGTGGCCGCCGTTGTACGGGTAGAGGTTGAGCACCGCGTAGACCTGCTCGCCGCGCCGGACGACGAGCCCGTCCTCGTCGGACTTGGCCGGGATCGAGCAGAAGGGGCAGCCGTCGCCGGCGCCCGGGCCGGTGGGCTTGTTCTCGCCCTGGATGTAGGCCATCCGGTGGGGCGTCCACAGACGCTGGAACGCGTCCTGCGTCCCCACTCCCAGCTGCTGCTCCGGCTCACTCGTCATGCAGTGCAGCATATGGCGTCGAGCTGGGGGGACGGCAAAGGCCCCCGGGAGCTCCCCGGGGGCCCGTGCACGGTCCGGTCAGACCTGAGCGCGTTCCTCGACGACCTTGAGGATCTTCGCGATGGCCTCGTCGAAGGGGATGCCGTTCTCCTGCGAGCCGTCGCGGTAGCGGAAGGACACGGACTCGTGAGACATGTCCTCGTCGCCCGCGATGACCATGAAGGGCACCTTCTGCTTCTGGGCGTTGCGGATCTTCTTCTGCATGCGGTCGGAGGAGGAGTCGACCTCGACGCGCAGGCCCTTCTTCCTGGCCGCGGCGGCGAACTTCTCCAGGTACTCCACGTGCGCGTCGCCGATCGGGATGCCGACCGCCTGGACCGGGGCCAGCCACGCCGGGAAGGCACCCGCGTAGTGCTCCAGGAGGACCGCGAAGAAGCGCTCGATGGAGCCGAACAGCGCGCGGTGGATCATGACCGGGCGGGTCTTGGTGCCGTCCGCGGCGGTGTACTCCAGGTCGAAGCGCTCGGGCAGGTTGAAGTCGAGCTGGATGGTCGACATCTGCCAGGTGCGGCCGATGGCGTCCTTGGCCTGGACGGAGATCTTCGGGCCGTAGAAGGCGGCGCCGCCCGGGTCCGGCACCAGGGGCAGGCCCTGCTTCTCGGCGACCTGGCGCAGCGTCTCGGTGGCCTCCTCCCAGGCCTCGTCCGAGCCGACGAACTTCTCCGGGTCCTTGGTGGACAGCTCCAGGTAGAAGTCGGTCAGGCCGTAGTCGCGCAGCAGGCCGAGGACGAAGGTGAGCGTCTTGTCGAGCTCCTCCGACATCTGCTCACGGGTGCAGTAGATGTGCGCGTCGTCCTGGGTGAAGCCGCGGGCGCGGGTCAGGCCGTGCACGACGCCGGACTTCTCGTACCGGTACACCGTCCCGAACTCGAAGAGGCGCAGCGGCAGTTCACGGTAGGAACGCCCGCGCGCGTCGAAGATCAGGTTGTGCATCGGGCAGTTCATGGGCTTGAGGTAGTAGTCCACGCCCTCGTCGAGCTGCATGGGCGGGTACATGCCGTCGGCGTACCAGTCCAGGTGGCCCGAGGTCTCGAAGAGCTTCCCCTTGGTGGCGTGCGGGGTGTAGACGAACTCGTAGCCCTCTTCCTCGTGGCGGCGGCGCGAGTAGTCCTCCATGACCCGGCGGATGATGCCGCCCTTGGGGTGGAAGACGGCGAGGCCGGAGCCGATCTGCTCGGGGATGGAGAACAGGTCGAGCTCGTTGCCCAGCTTGCGGTGGTCGCGCTTCTCGGCCTCGGCGAGGAACTCCAGGTGCGCCTTCAGCTCGTCCTTGGTGGGCCAGGCGGTGCCGTAGATGCGCTGGAGCATGGGGTTCTTCTCGCTGCCGCGCCAGTAGGCGGCCGCGTTGCGCATCAGCTTGAACGCCGGGATGTTCCGGGTGGTGGGCAGGTGGGGACCGCGGCAGAGGTCCTTCCAGCACAGGTCACCGGTCTTGGCGTCCAGGTTGTCGTAGATCGTCAGCTCGCCGGCGCCGACCTCGACGTCCGCGCCGTCGTCGTGCGAGGCGGAGCCCTTGAGGCCGATCAGCTCCAGCTTGTACGGCTCGTCGGCCAGTTCCTCGCGGGCCTCGTCGTCGGTGACGACACGGCGGGAGAAGCGCTGGCCGCGCTTCTGGATCTCCTGCATCTTCTTCTCGATGGCCTTGAGGTCATCGGGGTGGAAGGGCTTCTCGACGTCGAAGTCGTAGTAGAAGCCGTCCTTGACGGGCGGGCCGATGCCGAGCTTGGCCTCGGGGAAGAGCTCCTGCACGGCCTGCGCCATGACGTGGGCGGTGGAGTGGCGCAGGATGTTGAGGCCGTCCTCGGAGGAGATCTCGACGCCCTCGACCTCGTCGCCGTCGGACAGGGCGTACGACAGGTCCTTGAGCTCGCCGGCCACGCGCGCGGCGATGATCGAACGCTCGCCGGCGAAGAGCTCGGCGGCCGTAGTGCCCGTCGTCACCACGCGTTCTTCCCGCTCGGAATCGCGCTGGATGATCACACGGACGTCTGACACCGGTCTCTCCTGACTGAAGGGGGCTGCGGCGCCATACCCGAGCGCGCGCACGAGTAAGGATCGTACCGACCCGGGACCGCCCGACGCGAAATCGATCTCCGCGGTCCCCTGCCCGGGCTTCGCCGGTGCCCTCCCCGGGCCTCGTGCGTCCTCTCCCGCGGGCTTCCTCACTCCCCTCCGCAGGCGCCCTCGAAGAAGTCGAGGTTCTCGTGGAGCTCCTTCATCATGCGGTCCCGCTCGGCGTCGTCGACCTGGACGGGTACGACGCCGTGGGCACCGGTGAGGCGGCGGAATCCGCCCCGGCTCTCCAGCCGCCCCTGCACCCGGACCGGGAGCCCGACGAGGTGGGCGTGCCCGGCGATCCGGTACGCCTCCTCGTCGAGGGTGATCCTCACGTTCGGCACGTCGGCACCGGCCAGCACGCGCAGCCGTACCGTGCCCTCGCCGCGCGGCCCGGACCTGCGCAGCCGTACCACCGCTCCCGTGATCCGCACCGGCACGGCGGGTTCCTCGCGGAGATAACGGGCTCCCGCCTCGCGCAGCACCGGCAGGTCGCCGGGTGAGAACTCGACGGGCTCGGCGGAGGGGGCGCACCCCTCGGGCACCCCGGCCGCCGGTGCCCACTCGACGGCGATCCGGGCGCCCTCCGTGCCCCGGACGAGCGCCACCAGGGCCTCGGTGAGCTCGTGGCTCACCCCTGCCTCCACCGCGGTGCCGAAGCCGTCCATGCCGCCGGTGGCCCGCTGGTAGTCGATGGCCTCCCGGGCTGCGAACAGGGCCTGGTGGAGGCGTACGGCGAGGGGGCGGCCGCCGGCCACCGGCACGAACGCGGTGAGGCGGCCGTCGGCGGCGGAGCCGACCAGGACGCTCTCCAGGGCCGCGGCGGCGGCGCGGCGGTGACGGGCGCCGTGGTAGCCGGCCCGGGCGCGGGTGGCGAGGGCCGCGGCGAGCAGCATCCGTCGGGCGGCGCCGCGCAGCCGGTCCTCGACGGTCCAGGCCGCCGCGCCGGCGGGCCCCGCGGGGACGTCGTGCCACCAGCGGATCTCGTCGCTGGGCACGGCGAGGGAGACGAGCACCTCGCGGGCGGACGGCGAGCCGCTGCGGGACAGGGCGAGCAGGGCCTCGCCGAGCAGTTCGTCGCTGTCGGGGAAGGCTCGGCTCTCCGGCACCAGGAGGCTGGTGCCGCCGGCGCCGGGGCCGGGCGGGGTCCAGCGGCCGTAGCGTCCGGGAGCGCCGCCGCGCCGCTGCCAGCCGTGCCGGCGCAGCAGGGTTCCCAGTACGGCCGGGTCGATGTCGGCGGGCTCGGGCGGGGCGCCGCTCCAGGTGGTGTCGACGGGGTGCGGCCGGACCTGCCTCAGTGGTTCCTCGGTCGGGCGGTGCGTCACGGTTTCCCTCCCGTCCCGACCCGCGTCATGATCTCGCAGAGGGCCCGGTCGTCGAAGATGCGTGAGGTCGGTATGCGCACGGTCGTGCGGCGGCGGCCGGTGATCGGCTGTCCGGCGAGGTTGGTCCAGTAGCAGCAGTGCCTGAGGTCGAGCCGGTCGTGGCCGGCGCGCAGCCAGTCGTCGCGGGAGCGCGGCACCAGCATCACCACGAGGATCTTGTGCACCGACACGGGGGTGCGGGCGAGCTTCGCCAGGTGGTCGTTGTCGAGCGTGAAGGAGAAGGTGCGGCCCGGGGGGTTGGGCGGCACCTGGTAGGTGGCCTTGAGCTGCACCTTGATGGTGACCTCGTCGTCGACCGTGTGCCCGGGGGCGCTGTGGCTGACGTGCCAGTCGATGCCGTTGTCGGGAAAGGGCTGGGACAGCGAGCAGCCCGCTGCAGCCGCGACGGCGTGCAGATAGCCGACCTGCAGTGTCTCCATGCAGGCGGTGGTGGCGAGAGTGCCGCGAGAGGGAGCCGTGCGCTCGGGCAGCAGCCCGCCCCGTTCGGGCTGCGCAATGGCCATGGCCGACAGCCTTCCAGAACAAGTGATTTCCCGCTGCGGGCCGCTGAACTGCAGCGACCCGTACTCCTGTTGTCTCCTTCCGGCGTACGGCGCAAACAGCCCGGGTATCACCGGATCGGGCAGCGGACGGTGCGTCAACTGCCGAGAGTGAACGAGGGGTTGTGTGGCGATGACGACGTGCTGGTACGAAGGGCCGCTGGCCGCCTTCGACACGGAGACGACGGGTGTGGACGTCGAGACCGACCGGATCGTGTCGGCCGCCGTCGTGGTGCAGGATGCCCCGGGCATCCGGCCGCGGGTGAGCCGCTGGCTGGTGAACCCGGGCGTGCCGGTGCCCGCGGAGGCGACGGCGGTGCACGGGCTGACGGAGGAGCACCTGCAGCGCAACGGCCGGTGGCCAGCGCCGGTGGTGTACGAGATAGCGCAGGCGCTGGCCGAGCAGGCGCACGCGGGGCGGCCGGTGGTGGTGATGAACGCGCCGTTCGATCTGACCCTGCTCGACCGGGAGTTGCGCCGCCACCGCGCCTCGGCGCTCGGCCGCTGGTTCGAGTCGGCGCCGCTGTCCGTGCTGGACCCGCGGGTCCTGGACAAGCACCTGGACCGCTACCGCAAGGGCCGCCGCACCCTGACCGACCTGTGTGCGCACTACGGCGTCGCCCTGGAGGGCGCGCACGACGCGGCGGCCGACGCGGTGGCGGCGCTGGAGGTCACCCGGGCGGTGGGCCGCAGGTTCGCGTCCCGGCTGGAGCGCCTCGCCCCGGGTGAGCTGCACACGCTGCAGGCGGTGTGGCATGCGGCGCAGGCGCGGGGCCTGCAGGCGTGGTTCGCGCGCAGCGGTGTGGACGAGGCGGTCGACCCGGCATGGCCACTGCGTCCGGATCTGCCGGCGGCGGCCTGAGCGTCCGGCGCGCCGGACTCCGGGCCCACAGGGGCGCGAGGGCATGAAAAAACCGGTCCGTCTGCGACGGACCGGCTGTTTCCGGTGGGCGATACTGGGTTCGAACCAGTGACCTCTTCGGTGTGAACGAAGCGCTCTCCCACTGAGCTAATCGCCCGGGAACGCACTGAACCATACAGGCCCGGGCACGTTTCCTTCAAACCGCTCGGAGATGCCTGAGGAGCCCGCGCCGCCCGGACCGCATCATCAGCGCGTGGTTGGCGCGGAAGAGGGGGCGTCCCGGCACGGCGAGCCGCCGCAGCAGCGGCTTGTGCACGCGGACGACCTGGTCGTACCGCGCGAGGCTGCCCGGCCCGCACGGTGTCACGGTCCAGCGCGCCCAGCCTTCGATGTCCCCGGCCAGGGACGTCTCCAGCACGCCGGCCTCGGGGTCGTGCCGCACCTCGCGCGCCGTGAAGGTCATGTCGTACGGCAGGACGGAGCGGACGCGGATCACGCCGGTGGTGTCGTCGAGCCGGGTCACCTCCCGTACCTGGCGCCACCAGTGCGGGTAGCCCTCGGGGCGTTCCAGCACGCCGTACACGGTGGCGGGGGGTGCCGGCAGGGTCCACAGACTCCGGAAACGGTAAAGGTTCCAGTCCATTCCGGCAGTCTGCCCACTCGTGACGTGGGCTGTCTGAGTACGCGCCTGAGTACCGGCACTCATGCCATGCGGGGTGACCCGGACCACACTGCGGTCCATGACCCACCTTCCGCCCCCGGCCGAGGAGTTGCGGCTCCTCGATGCCGAACTCCGGCAACTGGACGCCCGGCGCGCCCAGTTGCTGACCCGCCGCGCCTGGCTGGTCGCGGCCCTGCACCAGGCGCAGCAGCGCCCGCACGCCCAGGCTTCGCCACGGCCGCCGCACGCCGCACCGGCCCGGCCGGAGACGGCCGCGCCCAGCGTGCAGAACGTGCTGCTGGTCCTCGGCGGTGTCCTGCTCACGCTCGCGGCGGCGGTGTTCACCCTGGTCAGCTGGGGGCACATGGGCATCGCCGGGCGGGCCCTGGTGCTCGGCGCGGTCACGCTGGCCGCACTCGCGGCGCCCGTGGCCCTGCTGAGGCGGGGGCTGCGGTCGACGGCCGAGTCCGTGGCGGGCCTCGGGCTCGCCCTGACCGTCCTGGACGCCTACGCGCTGCACGCGGCGGCCCTCGCCGGGACGGACGGGACCGGGTACGCGGCCGCCGCGACGGCGGTGCTCGCGGTGGCCTGGACCTCGTACGGCCTGCTGCCCGCCGCGTCCGCGCTGCGTCTGCCCCTGCCCTGCGCCCTGGCGGCGGCCCAGGCCCCGCTGCTGCTGTGGGCCGTGGCCGCCGATGCGGGTCCCTACGTGATCACGGCCGCGCTGCTGGTGACCGCGGGGCTCGACGCGGTGGCGGTGGCGCGGTTGACGGCCGGGGCGGTGCGGATCACCGCCGTCGTCGGCGCCTACGGCATGGGCTGCTGGGGCGTGCTGGGGGCCGGCTGGCTGTCCCTGACGGCCGGCGGTCCGGGTGACGCCTCCCGCGCCGGGGCGCTGCTGCTGCTCGCGGTGGTGATCGCCGTGGGTTCGGCCCGGCGAGGTCCGGGCGCCGGGCACGCCCTCGGCCTCGCGGTGACGGCCGGGCTGCTCGTCGTGGGCGCGCTCGGCGGAGTGGTGCGTTCCGTGGTGCCGTCGGAGTGGGTGGGCCCGGCTCATCTCGCCGTCGGCATCGCCCTGCTGGCGGCGGTACGGGCCGAACGGCTGCCCGACGCGCTGCGACGGGGGTTCGGGTGGGCCTCCGGTGCCGTGCAGGCGCTGGCCGTGCTGACGACGCTGCCCGTGGTCGTGGTGGTGCTGCTGGGTCCGGCCGGCCGGCTGGGCCGGGTGTGGAGCGGTGCGCCGTCGGACGCCCGTGCGGCGGTGGCCGTCGACGTGCCCTGGCCGCCGCACGCGACGGTCGCTCCGGCGGTGCTGGTGGCCGTGGCGGCGGTGCTCGCCCTGGCGGTCCGTACGGAGGTGTGGCGTCCGCGGGCCCGGCTCGGTGCTGCCGGCCTGCTCTGGGCCACGGCGTTGATCCTCCCGGCGATCCTGGAGATCCCGTACGCCGCGGGCCTGTCGGTCCTGGGTGTGCTGACGGCGGCGGCCCTGTACGCGTGCCGGATCACGGCCTCCGCCGCGCAGGTCACCGCGCTCGTCCTCGCCCTGGTCACGGCGGCCGGTCTCACCCTGGTCTCCCTCGCGTCCCAGCCCGCGACCCTCGCCGTGCTGTCCGCGCTGACGACGCTGTTCGCCGCTGCCTCGTGGCGGGCGGGCGTCGCCCCGTTCACGACCCCGGCTGCTCTCGTGTACGCCGGCGCGCTGGCCTCGGCGTCGGGTGCCGCCGCGGACTGGGCGCCGGCCCGGACCGCCCTGCTGGTCCTGCTGGTCGCCGCTGCCGCCGCCCTGCTGGCGCCGCGTCTCGGTGCGTCCCGGGCGACGGTGCCGGTCGAGGCCGTGGGAGCCGCCCTCGGGCTGTTCGCCGTGGCTCTGGCCGTCACCGACCCGCCGATGCTCGCGCTGGTGCTGGCCCTGTGCGGGGTGATAGCCGCGGGCACGGCCCTGCGCGCCGGGCGCCGTCCCGCCGGCTACGCGGCCACAGCCCTCTTCGTGCTGGCCGCGTGGGTCCGCCTGGCCGCCTGGGACATCGGCACGCCCGAGGCCTACACCCTTCCCGTGACCGTGCCGGCGCTGCTCGTCGGAGCGCTGCGGCGGCGCCGCGACCCGGAGGTCTCCTCGTGGACGGCGTACGGCCCCGGGCTCGCCGCGACCCTCCTGCCGAGCCTGGTCGCGGCCTGGGCCGACCCCCGGTGGACCCGGCCGCTGCTGCTGGGCGTCGCGGCGCTGCTGGTCACCCTGCTGGGCGCCCGGCACCGGCTGCGGGCACCGCTGGTGCTCGGCGGCTGGGTGCTGGCCCTGGTCACCCTGCACGAACTCGCCCCGTACGTCGTCCAGGTGACGGGGGCCCTCCCCCGCTGGGCGCCTCCCGCCCTGGCCGGCCTCCTGCTGCTGGCGCTCGGGGCGACGTACGAGCAGCGGATCCGGGACGTCCGGCGGATGCGGGAGGTCCTGGGGAGGATGAACTAGTGCCGCGGCAGGCACCGTTTGCCCGTGAAGGAGCGGCGTGGCGAACGGTGCCGGCCGCGGCAGTAGTGCGACTCCCCGCGGTTCGCGCCGTCAGCGCCTCCGTGTGCCCCGAAGTCCCCTCGACGGCGGTCCGGGCCCGTGATGTCATACGTGGTCTCCGAACGGCCGCCGGACGGCGGGGCGGTCGGGCTGGGACGGGGAGGCACCATGACGGACCTGGGGGAATCGTCGGGCCGGGGCCCGGGCGCCGAGGAAGAGGGGACGCTGGAGCGTCTGCTCTCGGTGGTGGGGGCGGGAGCCGTGGAGTTGCACACGGCCCCGGCGGGGCTGCGGACGAAGGTCACCGGTGTCCATGTGCTGGACGCCCTGGAACCGGTGATCCGAGCGCGGGAGTTACTGCTCGCGGTCGGCGTGGACCCGCGTTCCGCGCACGCGGTCGACGTGGTGCGCCGGGCCGGTGAGGCGGGTGCGGCGGGCGTGGTGTTCGGTCCGGGGCGGGCGGAGTCCACCGTGCGGGCGTTGCAGGCGGCCGCGGAAGAGACCGGCACGGCGGTACTCTTCCGCACCGCCTGGTGCACGTGGGCACAGCTGGTGGGGGTGCTGAGGGCGGGGCTGGCCGCGGCGGGCGCGCCCTTGGTGCCCACGGCCGGCGATCTGCGCCTGGGCGACCTGGACTCGCTGGCCGACGCGGTGGCCGCCCTGGTGGGAGGCTCGGTGACGATCGAGGACACGGAGTCGCGGGTGCTGGCCTACTCCTCCACGGAGGAGAACGTGGACGAGATGCGCCGGCTGACCATCCTCGGCCGTCGCGTGCCGCCCTGGCGGGTGGCGGCCATGCGGGAGGCGGGGTTCTTCCAGGCGCTGTGGGGTGCGGACGACGTGCTGCACCGGCCCGCCCGAGGACAGGATCCGGAGCGTCTGGTCGGTGCCGTGCGGGCGGGCGGAGAGGCGCTCGGGTCCATCTGGGTGGCGGCGGTGGCCGGCCGTCCGCTGTCGCCGAACGCCGCGGAGACGCTGCGCGCGGCGGTCCGGGCCGCCGCCGCCCATCTGCTGCACCACCGCACCCACAGCTCCGACGGCCGGCTGGTGGAGGACGCGGCCCGGGCGCTGCTGGAGGACCGCGGCTCGGTCGAGGTGCTCGCGGAGCGGGCCTGGCTGCCGCCCCGGGAGCCGTGTGCCGTCCTGGCGGTGGGGACCGGCACCGGCCGCCCCGCGGGCGACGAACCGGCCGGGCTCCACGGCCTGCTGACCTTGCACTGCGCGGCCCTCGGCCACCGGGTCGTGGTGGTCCCGGCGGGCGGCAGGACCCTGGTGCTGCTGAGCGGGCTGGAACGCGACCCAGGGCGGGCCGACGCCCAGGTGAGACGGCTCGGGAACGCCCTGGCCGAGCAGCTGTCGGCGACGCTCGGCTCGACGGTGAAGGCAGGGCTCGGTGACGTGGTCCCCGGCCTGGCCCGGGCGCCCGAATCCCGCAGGTCGGCAGAGCAGGCCCTGCAGGCGCTCATCGCGTCCGGCGGGCCGCACACCGTGGCGCGGAGCGAGGACGTCGCGGACACCGTGGGCATCCTCCAGGTCGTCGACGCCCTGCGCGAGTTGGCTCTGCCGGCGCGGACGTCGGTGGCCCGGCTGCGGGAGTTCGACGCCGGCCACAGCGGCAGTTGCCTGGTGGAGACCCTGCGCGCCTACCTCGACCACTTCGGTGACGTGTCCGCCGCCTCGCGCGCCCTGGGCGTGCATTCCAACAGTCTGCGCTACCGGTTGCGCCGCATCACGCAGGTGTCCGGGCTGGACCTGGACAGCCCCGACGCCCGGCTGCTGGCCCAGGTGCAGTTGCGTCTGGGCGGCGAGGCCGACGGCACCCATCGCTGAGCGCCTTGCACCGGGGCTCGACGACGTAGGCGGTCCCTCGTTTGACCGCGGCCACCATCGAGGGGGCTCCCCGTTGTCGTATCGGACAACGGCTCTGCCCAGCAAGCGAGTTGTCGCCGCCGAACGTCTTCCGTGCGGCCCGCGCCTTTGACGATTCGACGAAGACGCCGGCCGGGTGCGGACCGCAGCCTGGTGGTCCACCCCGGGCGGTCCGGGGCGCCGCGCCTACGACACCGGAAGGGCACATCATGACCGGACTGACTGCCGCCGCCGAGCGACGCGAACGGATCCTCCAGGAGGCGGTGCGGCAGGGACTGCTGCATGCCGAGCGGTCCCCACTGGCCGCTTTCGTCGACCTGGACGGCGTCGCGGCGACCGTCGCGTCCCTGCACCGCGCCTTCCCCTCCTCCCCCGGTGTCCTGCACGCGTTCGCGGCCAAGGCGAACTGTCTGGTGCCGGTGCTGGCGGAACTGCGGCGGCTCGGCATGGGCTGCGAGGTGGCCACCCCGGGCGAGCTGGCCCGCGCACTGGCCGCCGGGTTCGCGCCGGAGCGGATCGTCTTCGACTCACCGGCCAAGACGGAGGCCGAACTGCGGCACGCCCTCGACCTGGGGGTGACCGTCAACGTGGACAACTACCAGGAACTGGCGAGGATCGACCGGGCACTCGGCGACAGCGTCCCGGTCTCGCGGATCGGAGTGCGCGTCAACTCCCAGCTCGGCGGCGGCAGCATCGCCGCGATGAGCACGGCGACGAGCACGTCGAAGTTCGGCGTGCCCCTGGCGGACCCGGGAAGCCGGCAGCGGTTGCTGCGCGCCTACCACGACCACCCGTGGCTCACCTGGGTGCACACGCACGCCGGTTCGCAGGGCTGCCCGCTCGACCTCATGGCCGGCGGGGTCGCGCAGGCCGTGGCGTTCGCCGAAGAGGTCAACGCCTCGCTCGGACGGCGCCAGGTCGTCGGCATCGACATCGGCGGCGGACTGCCCGTGAACTTCGCCGACGACGAGACCACACCGACGTTCGACACCTACGTCCGGCAGTTGCGGGCACAGGCACCCGCCCTGTTCTCCGGCCGGTACGGGATCGTCACCGAGTTCGGGCGTTCCGTCCTGGCCAAGAACGGCTTCACCGCCGCGTACGTCGAGTACACCAAGAGCATGGGCGGCCGGCCGATCGCGGTCACCCACGCCGGTGTGCAGGTGGCCACACGGACGGTGTTCAACCCCGACGCCTGGCCCCTGCGCATCGAGGCGCACGAGCCGAGCGGCAGGGCCAAGCGGGGCGGGCCGGTCCGCCAGGACATCGCGGGACCGGCCTGTTTCGCCGGGGACCTGCTGGCGCGTGACCGTGCGCTGCCGCTGCTGGAACCCGGTGACCTCATCACCGCCCCGGACACCGGCGCCTACTACTTCTCGACGCCGTTCCACTACAACAGCCTGCCCGAACCCGCCGTGCACGGGGTCCGGACGGACGGTGACGGCGGGGGTGTCCGCTTCGAACTCCTGCGTCCCGCGCAGGACCCCTGGGACGTACCCGTGCTCGAGCCCGCTGTCGGAGTGAGGTAGGGAGCACTCCGGTGGCACAGGCCAACCGTCGGCGCACCGGCCGGGACGGACCGCTCCTCAGCCAGCGCGCCGCCATCGTCTTCCTGCTGGCGGCCCTGGTCGGCATCGGTGCCACCGTCCTGGCGGCGCTGGCCGGCAACACCTGGCCCGTCGCGGTGAGCGCCGGCGGCGGGGTGACGGCACCTGCCGTGCTGTTCTTCCACCAGATCATCGACTAGTCGGCCGGGTTCCAGGGGCGGCGTCCGTGGAACCCGGCCGGGTCAGGGCCCGCTAAGGCATCTTGTCGCCGAGCAGGGCCAGGTTCTCGATGGCGGCGAGGCCGTACAGCGCGGTGTCGTTGGTGGACACCCAGGTGGCCTCACTGCCCGGCACCAGCGCGGCCGGACCGCTCACCTTCTCCGTCCGCCAGGGCGCCGACTCCTTGTAGCCGTCGGAGTTGTAGAACTTCTCCCAGGCCCGCGCCGCGAGCTTCTCGTCCCCGGTCTTGACGGCCGCGTACGCGTCCAGGCGCGAGTGGCCCTGGAACAGCAGCAGACTGCCGAAGTCGGAGCCGTAGCGGGCCTTCTGTTCGGCCTTGGTGGCGTTGAAGAACCGGCAGTAGTCTAAGTACGCCTCGTTGAACTTCGGCATGTCGACGAGGTCGATGAGCTCGGCGCACAGCTCGTTGAGACCGAACACCGCCGACAGGTGGGAGACGCTCACCACGGGCTGGTCCGCGACGGCGAACCTCCCGGTGTCCAGGTCGTAGAGCCCATTGCCCTGGACGAAGCCGTTGGGCTGGGCCGCGATGGTCTCCATGGTGGACAGCACGCGCGCCTTGGCCTTCTCCCACTTGGGGCCCTTGCGCTCCCACTCCGTCAGCCAGGCCGACACCAGGCCGCTCCAGTCCGTGCCGAAGCCGATCGACAGGGCGTGCCGGTCCGGGGTGTACGGCTCGGTGCGGATCTTGCGGATCGGGTCGAGGACGAGGAACGTCTCGTCGGAGTCGACGTTGGCGTGCATGAGGTCGCCGACGCGTTCGTCCGCCGTGAGGTAGTAGTAGTAGCGCCGGTAGGTGGTGTTGGCGATGCGCTGCTGCTTGGCGCTGTCGGCGAAGTGCTGCACACCGTGCCGGGTGCCGAGACCCGCCCATGTGCCCAGGTGGTAGACGTCGACCTCGCCGGTGTGCCGGGTCATCGCCTCGGCGAAGCGGAAGATGTCGGCGCGGCCGGAGCGCAGGTAGGCGAACCAGAGCCACAGGTCCGGCGACAGTTCGGAGTTGTCCCACGCGTAGCCGCCGATGTCGTACCGCCACTGGTGCCGGTACGTGTCGTAGGTGTGCATGATGTCGCCGTAGTCCCAGAAGCCGTACCAGCGGCGCTGCTCCACCTGGTCCTTGTAGTAGGTGAAGAGGAAGTCGAGGTGGTCCTCGATCTTCGCCTTGGCGGGGGTGGAGCGGTCCGGCTCGGAGTACAGGCCCGGCCCGAAGACCTTGGCCCTGATGAGCTGTCCCGGCGGGGCGGCCAGCTGCGGCAGCACGCGAACGGCCTGGACCTGCTCGGCGAAGCGGTCGGGGGCCGGGGTCGACTCGTTGGCCCAGAAGAGAAGTTCGGAGGTGCGGGCGATGCCGTACGGGGTGCCGAACTCCGGCTCGTAGTCCTCGTAGGTGATGTTGAGGCCCTCGAGCTGCTCGGGGTAGGTGTCCTGGCCCATGCCGTCGTGGTAGAAGCGCATGTCCATGGGCTGTGCCTCGGGTGACCAGAGCCAGAGGGTCACCTCGGCCTCGTCGGTGTGGGCGTCCCGGATGTCGAGCTGCGCGGGGAACTTCTCCCAGAAGTCCCGCAGCCCGAAGGAGAATCCGCCGCTCGCCCCGCCCACGTAGCCGAAGCCGGAGGCGCGTCGGCCACCGCCCGCGGCGACCCAGCCGTGCCCCTTCTTGGTGCGCTTGCGCAGCGTGAAGCCGTCGGCGGACAGCTGCGCGAGGGTGTAATCGCCCCACTCGGGGATGTACCGCAGCCGGGTCGTCACCCGCTGGTCCCAGGTGGCGGGGTCGGGCAGCTTCCGGCCCTCGAACTGGGCCGCCTGCACGGCCGCGCCCGGGTCCCGGCGCAGTCCGGTGATGCCCTTGACGGCCTCGCGCAGCAGCCCGGTGCCGTCACCGCCGATGCGGATGTGGCGGTCGTGCGACTCGTCCCGCATGGGCACCGTGAAGCGGATTCCGAGGCCGCGGATGAAGTCGCCACTGGCCTTGCCCGGCTCCTGCTTGCCGTCGTAGGTGATGGTGTGCACCATGCGGAAGGAGTCGGCGCCGGCGTGGAAGTAGAGCCTGATGGAGAAGGGCAGCCAGCTGCGTCCGCCCTTGCGGTGCTTGCCGTCGATGCGGACGACCGCGCGGACCGGGCCGGCCTGTTCGACTTCGACCTTGGAGATCGCGCCGTCGAAGCGCTCGGTCCTGACCGCGCCCTGGTCCTCGTCCTCGATCTCGGGCTGGCGGATCAGTACGAGCCGGCCGTTCTTCGCGATATCGGTGGAGCCGCGGCTGACGGACTTGACGAGGGTGGAGCCGGACGTGCCGATCCTCGCGGAGATGACGCCGGTCGAGATGTCGATGGTGCCGCCGCGCTTCTGCACGGTGACCTTCTTGACGGGTGCGGCAGGCGTCCCGGCGGCGAGGGTGAGCCTGCCGTCGCCCGAGGCGACCGCGTGCGCGGTCCACTTGAGGGAGCCGTCGGGCCAGTAGGCGAGGGGCCAGGACTGCACGGGTACGGCCTTGCCCGAGGCGTCCGTCAGCGCGAAGGTCTGGTCCTTCCGGTACGCGCCCTTCGGCCAGGGCACGCCGACGGTGGAGCCGGGTGCGGCGCCGAGGCCGCCGTCCTCCAGCCAGTCCAGGGTCACGGGGTCGGCGTCGGCGGGTTCGGCTCTGGGCGCGGCGTGAACGTCCTGCGCCCCCGGCGCCCAGCTGAACTGGGCGGCGGCTCCGGTGACGGCGGCCGCCTTGAGGAGGGACCTGCGGGGGATGGGAGACATGGCGATGCTGCCTTTCCTTGTCCGTGCGGGAAGCGAATCCATGCGCTGGCCAGGGGCATGACAGAGAGAGGTGCGGCGCCGGGCGCCGACCTTGGACATGAGGGCACCGCCGTTCAGCGGTGCCGGTACCGCTCCTCCACGGCGACGGCCGCCGCCGCGACGGCCCCGAGGACGGCGACCGCCAGCGGCGCGGCGAACCGGGCGGACACCACCACCACGGCCAGTCCGCCGACGATCAGGAAGGAGCCGGCCGGATCGAGCACCGTCCGCCTTCCGGCCCCGGCCAGCAGCGTCCGCCACCGGGCCCCGGGCACCCACACGGCCGCCGCACGCAGCCCGGCTACGACGAGCCCGATCAGCGCGACGCCTCCGACGGCCCCGACGAGCGGCCCGCCGGGAATCCCTGCCCGGGCCGCCTGCACGTCCACCCAGACCGCGGCCGATGCCGCCCACCCGGCGACCCCGGCGAGCCACCCGCCGCGCAGGGCCGCGCGGAAATCGGCGACGAACTCCCGCCAGCCACCGCCCTCGTGGGCGATACGGCGTCGCAAGTGCCGCGCCCCGGCGGCGAACGCGGCCGGGTAGGTGACGATTCCCAGCGAGGCCACCGCGATCCACACACCGGTCAGCAGGCACTCGGCGAACACCGCGAACCTTCCCCAGGCTCTCGACTCGGCTCGAGCAGGGGACGCCCCCATGGCCGGTGGCGACTCCCCCCGCGCCTTCACCTGTGTCCCGGCCATGCCCGCCTCAGCCCTTCAGGCCCGACGTGGCCATGCCGTCGATCAGATGGCGCTGGAAGGCGAGGAAGAAGGCCAGCACCGGCAGCAGCGCGACCAGCGACATCGCGATCATGCCACCGTAGTTGGCCAGGCCTTCCTGGTCGACGAACATCTTCAGGCCGAGCGAGACCGTGTACTTGTCGGGCTCGTTGAGGTAGATCAGCGGGCCCATGAAGTCGTTCCAGGAGTTGATGAAGGTGAAGATCGCGCTGGTGATCAGGGCCGGCCGGCTCAGCGGCAGCACGATCGACCAGTAGATCCGGAGGTGCCCGCCGCCGTCGAGGCGGGCCGCCTCGTCGAGTTCCCTGGGCATGCCGCGCATGAACTGCACCATCAGGAAGACGAAGAACGCCTCGGTGGCCAGGTACTTCCCGAGCAGCAGCGGCGTGTAGGTGTTGATCAGCTCCATGTTGCGGAACAGCACGTACTGCGGGATCAGCAGCACGTGGTACGGCAGCAGGAGTGTGCCGATCATCAGCGTGAACAGCAGATTGCGGCCCGCGAACCGGATCCTCGCGAAGGCGTAGGCCGTCAGTGAGCAGGACACCAGGACGCCGACGACCGAACCGACCGCGAGGAAGAGCGAGTTGAAGAAGAAGGTGGAGATCGGGATGTCGGCGATGCCGTCGGCGAGGCTCTTGTAGTTGCCGAGGACCGGGTCGCCCGGGAACAGGTCCAGGCTGCCGACGATGTCCTCGCTCTTCTTGAAGGACCCGCCGACGACCCAGATCACCGGGTAGAGGATCACCGCGAGGATCAGCAGGGACCCGATGTGCCAGGCGAGGGAGCCGGGCAGCTTGCGCCGGAGCGCCCCGGCCGCGGCGGAGGGCTTGATATCGGTAGCCTGCGCACTCATCGGGCGCCCTCCTCGTAGTGCACCCAGCGTTTCTGGGACCAGAACAGCACCGCCGTCACCAGGGCGACCGCGACCAGCAGCAGCCAGGCCATCGCGGAGGCCAGTCCCATGCGGCTGTTCTCGAAGCCCTGGACGTAGAGGTAGCAGGTGTAGACCATCGATCCGTCGGCGGGACCGCAGGCGTTGCCTCCGGCACCGCCGCCGACGATGTACGCCGAGCTGAAGATCTGGAAGGAGTGGATCGTCTCCAGCAGGACGTTGAAGAAGAGGACGGGGGAGATCATCGGCAGCGTGATGTTCCAGAACCGGCGGAACGTGCCCGCGCCGTCGACCTCGGCCGCCTCGTACAGCTCGCGCGGGACCTGCTTGAGGCCGGCCAGGAAGATGACCATGGGGGCGCCGAACTGCCACACGGTGAGCGCGACCAGGCTGTAGATGATCATGTCCGGGTCGCCGGTCCAGCCGCCGACCTCGACACCGAAGATCTTCTGGGTCCGGTCGACGATCGCGTCGTCCGAGAAGATCGCCTTCCAGACGACCGCGACGGACACGCTCGCGCCGATCAGTGACGGCGCGTAGAAGGCGGCCCGGTAGAAGGCCTGTCCGCGCCGGCTCTGGGCGAGCAGCAGGGCCACGCCGAGGGCGGCGATCAGCTTGAGCGGCGTGCCGACGGCCACGTACCAGAGCGTCACCCGCACCGAGTGACGCCAGCGCGGATCGCCGAACATCTCGGAGAAGTTGTCGAGGCCGATCCACCGCGGGGCGTCGAACAGGTTGTAGTCGGTGAAGGCGAAGTAGAGCGAGGCGCTCATCGGACCCGCCGTGAGCAGCAGGAACCCGGCGATCCACGGGGACATGAAGAGATAGCCGGCCAAGTTCTCCCGGCGCCGCCGCCGCTTGAGGGCGGCAGGGCGCGGGGGGTCCACCGGACCGTGCCGCGGCTCGGAGTCCTCGCCCCGGGGCAGGCCCTCCCTCGCGGGGGCGTGTGTCACGGTGGTTCCCATCAGGTACCGAGAGCCGTCTTCGACTCGGTGAAGAACTGCTTGACGGCCTCGCCCACCGAGCGCTTGCCCAGGCCGAGTTCCTCGCCGATGCGCAGGAAGGCGGCCTCGCAGACGTCCGCACCGTTCGGGTGCGGGGTGATCGGCTCCAGAACGCCCGCCTTGACGAGGGACTCCTCGTAGGCGGCGATCGCCTTGTTGACCTCGTCGGCCGGTTGGTACGCGTCGTACTGGGCCTGCGTCGCCGGCACGCCACGGTCGTAGCCCATGATCTCGGCGACCTCGGGGTCGTGCACCATGAAGTCGATGAACTGGGCGACCTCCTTGGGGTGCTGGGTGCGCTTGGACGCGCTCAGCATGAGAGAGCCGAGGTACTGGCCGGTCTTCTTGCCGTCCGTGGTCGGGATGGGGGCCAGGCCGTACTCGCTCCTGCCCTCGGAGGTGTAGCGGACGGTGAAGTTGTCCCAGGTGAACTCACCAGCGGAGATCTCCCCGGCGACCGCCGACTTGGGCTTGATCTGGGCAACCTTCTTCTGGTTGGCGTAGCTGCCGTCCTCGACGCCCCCCTCGGCCTTCGTCCACCAGTCCGTCAGATCCGCCTCGGTGAAGCCGAGCCCGTCCTCGGTGAAGAACGCCTTGCCGTTCTGGCGCAGGTAGAGGTCGTAGAGGTACATGACGTTGTACGGGCCGGTGTCACCGGCGCGCCCCGTCCGGTCGCGGATCTTCTTCATCGCCACGTGGTAGTCGTCCCAGGTCCAGCCCTGCTCCGGCTTCACCCCGGCCCGCGCGTATACAGGCTTGTCGATGACCAGGGCCATGGAGTTCGAACCGACCGGAACGCCGAGGAGCTTCCCGTCGATCTCGCCGAACTTCTCGAGTCCGGCGCGGAATCCGTCCATCCGGAGGTGGCCGGCCTCGGCCTGCTCGCTGAGATCGAGCAGCACGTTCTTCGCGTCGTATTTCCTGAGGAAACCGATCGCATTCTGGAACACGTCCGGCGGATTCCCGCCGGAGGCTTGGGTGTTGAACTTCTTCCAGAAGTCGAGATAAGGCTGGAAGTCCGTTTTCACCTTGATCTTCGGGTACTTCTTCTCGAACAAGGCGATGGTCTTGTTGATGCGCTGGGCACGGTCCTCCGCACCCCACCACGCGTAACGGATCGTCACCGTCCCGTCCGCGGAGGCCCCTCCGTCGCCCCCGCAGCCGGTCGTCGCGGCCAACCCCAACGTGGCTGCCGTGGCTCCGGCCGCCTTCAGGATCGTACGTCTCTCAACATTCCTGCCGTTCACCACGGTTGGGCCTCCCCGCACGTCGTTCCCGCTTGCATGAATCGTTTCAAGTAAGCGCTTGCTGGCACAAGGTACGGAGGGGCTGAGAGTGCGTCAATGATTCGGACAAGAATTTCTTGCCGGGGCAGTGGGTCACGGAGCGGGATGTGGAGGTGGGCCCAGGGGGCGGGGTCCGGCGACATCGCTGGTGACGATGACCTGACCGGGGTTGCCGAGCGGGGCGGGGTGAGCCGGACCGGATACCGACGTGACCGAAAAGCGACCCCGGGCGGCCGGGGAGGACGGTGGGGCCCAGGGGCGGGTTCCGGCCACGGGCCTGCCACAAGGGGGCGCTGCGGGTGCGGCGCCGACGGGGTCGAGGGCGACCGCGGGGCGACGGGGGGATGGACGAGGGCGAGCCGGGGCAGCGACGAGCCGAGCGGTGCTCGACACAGCGGGCGGGCTCGTGACGGCCGGCGCGAGGGCCGGGGCGGGCGCCATTCGGGCTTGGAGGACGTGAGAGCCCTCGACGGCGGAACGCGGCGTCACCGGTCGCCATGGGGATGCGCCGGCCATCGTCGCCGGCCGGCCGGCAGGGGCCACACTCGGGCCACTCGCCGGACGCTGGTGACCGCCGCGCGGGCTTCCCTCAGGAGGCCACGCGACCCCTGCCCCTAGCTGGGTACAACGACGGCGGCCCACCTGCGATGACGCAGGTGGGCCGCCGGTCCGGGTGGGCGATACTGGGTTCGAACCAGTGACCTCTTCGGTGTGAACGAAGCGCTCTCCCACTGAGCTAATCGCCCGGGCGCAGGAAGAACATTACCCCATGTCAGGGGGTGCCTGTGACGCTCACTGGTCCTTGATCTTCCACGGCATGGTGATGCCGAACTTCCACAGGTAGACGCCGACGAGGACGCCCACGATCACCAGCCCGACGGACGTCAGGATGATGTTGCGTCGCCGCACCTTGGGATCGAGGGCCCGCTGGGCCGCCTCCGTGACCTTCCGCTTGGTCCAGCGGAGCACCAGCTGGGCCCAGACGAACTCCGTCGCCCAGATCGCCATGCCGCCGAAGATCACGACCCAGCCCGGCCCGGGAAGGGGCAGCATGATGATGCCGGCCACGACGACCGCGAGCCCGATGACGAAGACCCCGACCTGCCAGCTCACGTGCAGCGCCCGACGGGCTTTGATGAACTCCGGCGCCCGCGAACCGAGCCCGCGGTCCTGCTCGCCGTGCACTTCGCCCGTCCCCGTCTCGTTCGATGCCACGGCCACCTCGCCCGGCTCGTCACTCCCCGTATTCATACGGCCAAACACTACCCGAGCGAAACCAGTCACCGGAATGGACGCACGACTCGAACGATCTCTCGGCCGGAAGAGTTACGTAAAGGCACGCAAAACACTCAGAGGGGTTTACAACGGCACCGTAGGTGGCATGTCGATTTCGCCGACGTGCGAATCCCCGAGCGCACACTGAGCGAAAGGCCCTGGCGCTTATGAACACCACGGTCAGCTGCGAGCTGCACCTGCGCCTCGTTGTGTCGAGCGAGTCCTCCCTGCCTGTCCCCGCAGGCCTGCGGTACGACACGGCCGACCCCTACGCCGTGCACGCCACCTTCCACACCGGAGCCGAGGAAACCGTCGAGTGGGTGTTCGCCCGCGACCTCCTCGCCGAGGGACTTCACCGCCCTACGGGCACCGGCGACGTCCGCGTCTGGCCGTCGCGCAGTCACGGTCAGGGCGTCGTGTGCATCGCCCTGAGCTCGCCGGAGGGCGAGGCCCTGCTGGAGGCCCCGGCACGGGCCCTGGAGTCCTTCCTGAAGCGGACCGACGCCGCCGTGCCGCCCGGCACGGAACACCGGCACTTCGACCTCGACCAGGAGCTCTCGCACATCCTGGCGGAAAGCTAGGGCGAAGCACCCACAAAGCCGCCCGGCGCCGTCGACTCGGGGAGACGGCTCGGGCCCGGACAACCGCATACGGCATGACACCGGCGCCGATACCGCGGCTCACGCGGTCCGGCGCCGGTTCGCGTGCGTACGCCCCCCCGGCCCGGCGCCCTCGCCCTCGCCCTCGCCCTCACACGCGGGAACCATGGCCGGTCCCCCGGCGTTGTATTCGAAGCCGTGTGCGGGCATGTGGGCGGTCCGGCGGTGGTGGAGCCGTTACCATCGGCCAGCATCGGCGGGCGCCCGCCCGACCCTCAGGCCAGGGAGCGAATCGTGCTGATCACCCACGACACCCGGTGCGCCCTCGACACCGTGGTCGATCTGGTGAACACCGCACCGGAGGACGACACGGCGGCGGACGGGCTGCCGGATGTGGTGACCCTCACGGACTTCGTGCGGAATCACGAGATCAGCGATGTCGGGGTGCTCTCGGAGAGCGACCTCTCCGCGGTGCGCAAGATCCGCTCACGCTTCGCCGCCGTCTTCGCCGCCCCCGACGCCCGGACCGCCGCCGGCCAGATCAACGACCTGGTCGCGGCCGCCGGCACCACACCCCGGCTCACGGACCACGACGGCTACGACTGGCATGTGCACTACTTCGCACCCGGTGCCTCCGTCGCCGACCACCTGGCCGCCGACTGCGGGATGGCCCTGGCGTTCTTCGTGGTCGCCGGCGAGCAGGAGCGGCTGCGGAGGTGCGAGGCGCCGGACTGCCGGCGTGCCTTCGTCGACCTCTCCCGCAATCGCTCGCGGCGCTACTGCGACAGCCGCACCTGCGGAAACCGTCTGCACGTGGCCGCGTACCGCGCGCGCCGCAAGGAGGCGGCGGGCTGACCGCCGTCCGGCCAGGGCCGCCGTCCGCCAGGGCCACCGGGCACGGAGGCCGTCGATGCGACGCGGCCCCGGCGGGTGGCGCCGGGTACCGCGGGTCAGGCTCACAGCAACAGCAGATCGTGCAACGAGGCCATGAGCAGCAGACTCCCGATGACCGCCAGGAAGATCATCAGCGGTGGCTGGGAGAGGGCGAAGAGGCAACCGCGCGGCTCGTCCTGCCGGGGACGTGGCTCGTCCCGTGGGAGAAGGGGCTCGTCCCGCGGAGGACGTACCTCGTCCTGCGGCGGTGCGGGGTGGCTCTGTTTCGTCGTGTGCGGCATCTCGCGGCGATGATGGCGCAGGCGCCCCGCCGAACGCGATCAGTGCCCTCGTAACGCGCGGGAGTGCGCCGATTGCGCGAGGTCCGGTTCGGGTTGTGATCACTTTCGCGCGGCGGCGGACCCACTGTGACGTTTCAGCCCCGGGCGGGGCTGCCGTCATATGCCGTGCTTCTTGAGGATGGCCTCGATGTCGCTGAAGTCGTCGTCACCCCGGGAGGCCGGCGCGGGCCGGGCCGCCGGGCGGGCGCCCTGGCCCAGGGAGGGCGCCGAGGCGGGTGCCACCGCGTCGGGCCCGCCGGCCGCGCGGGCCGCGGCCCTGCGCTCCTTGCGGGTGCCGCCGCGCCGCCGCTCCACGGCCCGTGTGGTCATGAAGAGCACCCAGGCCACGCCGAGCACCGCGAACCCGGCCCAGGCCGTCGGGCTGAACGCGGTGTCGGCCAGCCACTCGACGACGCCCGTCATCACCAGGCCGATCGGCACGAGGGAGTAGGCCGCGATACGGACCGCGGCGAGGTAGCGCTTGCGGTACGCGGTGACGACCGCGATGCCCAGGCCCGCCGCGGACACGGCGGAGCAGACGGTCTCGGCAATCATCCGGTCCTCCAGGCGTCACGCGGTCGGGGCGGGGCACTTCGTCCCTTCCATCCTGCACCCGCGGCACCCCGGCGGGCCATGCTCCGGGCCCGGCATCAGGGACATCTCCGGGTCTCCTCCTCCGCAGGTGCCGGTGCGGGCTGCGCCCCCGGCGGCACCTGCTGGAAGACTGTCGGTATGAGCGACTCCTCCTCCGACCGTTCCGCCGCCCCCGTCCTCGAGGTCTGGTGCGACCTCCAGTGCCCGGACTGCCGCACCGCGCTGGACGATCTCCGTGCCCTGCGTGCCCGCTACGGGGAGCGTCTGGAGCTGCGGCTGCGGCACTTCCCGCTGGAGAAGAACAAGCACGCCTTCGCCGCCGCCCAGGCCGCCGAGGAGGCGTGGGAGCAGGGCCGGGGGTGGCCGTACGTCGAGGCGCTGCTCGGCCGGGTCGAGGAGCTGGGACGTCAGGGAGAGTCCTTCCTGGTCGAGCTGGCCCGCGAACTGAACCTGGACGCCGAGGAGTTCGACACCGCGCTGATCGACGGCCGGCACATCCTGTTCGTGGACGCCGACCAGGCCGAGGGCAAGGCGATCGGCGTGACCGGCACCCCGACGTACGTCATCGGCGGTGAGCGGCTCGACGGCGGCAAGAGCCAGGAGGGGCTGCGGGAGCGGATCGAGGAGATCGCGGACCGGCTGCTGGCCGGGCAGGAACACTGACCTCCCGTTGCCCGGCCGTCGGCTCCCGGGCCGCTACAGCAGCGGCTTGTACATGGCGTACTGCGTGGTCGCGTAGCCGAGTGAGTCGTAGAGCCGCTCGGCCGGGGTGTTGCCGGCGAAGACGTTGAGACCGAGGGTCCGCCTGCCCTCGGTGATCGTCTGGGCCTCGGCGAGCAGCATGAGGGTGCGGCCGTGGCCCTTCCCCCGGTGGGCGGCGTCGGTCTCGACGTCGAAGACGAACGCGCTGCTCTCGCGCACCGCCAGCCACAGCGTGCCCACCGGTGTGCCCAGGTGCTCGACGACGCTGACGAGCATGCCGGAGGTGGCGAGCCCGTCGGGCAGGAGGGTGGCGTGGTCGCGCTCGGACTTGGCCCGGGCCTCGGCCTCCGGGACGCCCCGCTCCATCCAGCTGTGCGCGTAGTCCTCCGTGCCCTTCTCCAGCCAGGGGCCGAACTCCGCCTCGGTCATGGGCCGGGCGCGGCTGCCTTCCGGAAGATCCGGCGGGGTGTCGCCGAGGGCCTTCTCCATGCCGCGGTTGCGGACGACGTAGCCGAGTGCCGTGGCGGGCCGGAGCCCGGCCTCGGAGGCGGCCGGGACCGTGACTTCGATGCGGCGGCACCCCCAACCGCGCGCCACCTCCTCCGCGGCGAGCGCGGCGACCGTGGCCCGGCCCCGCCTGCGGTCCGGCTCCTCGATGTGCAGTTCCATGATCCGGGCCACCGCGTCGCCGAACACGGGATGCGTGCCGAGGTGTATCGCTCCCACGGGACGGCTGTTCACGCACACCTGGTAGCGGCGTGAGCGCGTCCCGTCGGCGTTCTGCTGAAGCGGCTCGGTCGGCCGCAGGGTCGTGGTCATCAGGGGTGTTCTACCCGCAACCACGGCCGTGGTCAGCCGAATTTGCGGGGGCTGTCAGGGGTCGAGGTCGTTCCCCGCCCGCTCCTCGAAGATCCGCATGGCCTTGGCGGTCACCGGGCCGGGCGCGCCCGGCAGCTCACGGCCGTCGACGCGGTGCACGGCCTGCACGTCCCGCAGGGTGGACGTCAGGAAGATCTCCTCGGCCCGTTCCAGGACGTCCAGCGGCAGGTCGGTCTCCTTCGCGCCGGTCCATTCGGCCGTCAGCGCGCGGGTGATGCCGGCGAGGCAGCCGGAGGCGAGCGGCGGCGTGTGGATCTCGCCGTCGAGGACGACGAAGACGTTCGACCCGGTGCCCTCGCACAGCTGCCCCACGGTGTTGGCGAACAGGGCCTCCGAGGCGCCCTGTTCGCGGGCACGGGCCAGAGCGACGACGTTCTCGGCGTACGAGGTGGTCTTCAGGCCGGTGAGCGCGCCGCGCTCGTTGCGGGTCCAGGGCACGGTGATCACGGCGGTGGAGTCGGGGCGCCGCGTCGTCTCGCCCAGGGCGACGACGAGGGTCGGGCCGTGGTCGCCACGGTCGGAGCCGAGGGGACCGTGGCCGCCGGTGTACGTGATGCGCAGCCGGCCGAGCGGTACGGGGCCGGCCTCCAGGACGGCGGCGCAGGCGCGGCGCACCTCGTCGTGGTCCGGGTCCGGCAGCCCGAGGCCGCGCGCGGAGCGGGTCAGCCGGTCGAGGTGCCGGGTGAGGGCGAACGGCAGGCCGTCCACGGCCTTCACGGTCTCGAAGACGCCGTCGCCCACGGTCAGCCCGTGGTCGAAGACGGAGACGCGGGCGGAGTCGATGTCCTGCAGTCCGCCGTCGAGCCAGATCTTCACGTCAGGTCCTCTCCACTCACCTCGTACGTTCCCGACGCTATCGCGAGCAGCCGGGACGCCTTGAGCTCGGTCTCCCGCCACTCCCCCTCGGGGTCGGAGCCCCAGGTGATGCCCGCTCCGGTACCGAAGCGCAGCATGCCGGCGGCCCGGTCGATCCAGAAGGTGCGGATGCCGACGGCGAGCTCGCCGGTCCCCCGGTCGGCGTCGACCCACCCGATCCCGCCGCAGTACGGGCCCCTGGGCGCCGTCTCCAGCGCGTCGATGATCCGCAGCGCGCTGGACTTGGGCGCGCCGGTGACCGAGCCGGGCGGGAAGGCGGCGCCGAGCAGCTCGGCCCAGCCCGCCCCGTCGGCCAGCTCGCCGCGGACCGTCGAGACGAGATGGACCAGCCCCGGGTGCTTCTCGACGGTGCACAGGTCGGGCACCGACACACTGCCCGTGGCGCACACCCGCCCGATGTCGTTGCGGACGAGGTCCACGATCATGACGTTCTCGGCGTAGTCCTTCTCCAGCAGGTCGGCCTCCGTCCTGCCGGTGCCCTTGATCGGTCCGGACTCGACGACCCGGCCGTCGCGCCGCAGGAACAGTTCGGGCGAGGCGGTGGCGATCTCCACGCCGTGCCGGGGCAGGCGGATCGTCCCCGCGTAGGGCGCCGGGTTGCCGCGGGCGAGCAGTGCGGTGAGGGCGTCCACGTCGGCGTGGGGCGGGACGGGCGCGGACAGCACCCGGCACAGGTTCGCCTGGTAGACCTCGCCGGCCGCGATGTGGTCACGGATCCTCCGTACCGCCGACGTGTACGCGGCGCGGTCGAGCGAGGACGTCCAGTCACCGGCGGCCGGGCCGTGCCATGCGCCGGGGACCGCAGCGGGCACGTCCGCCGTCCGGATCTGCGCGAAACGGGCGCAGGTCAGACGGCCTTCGAAGTCGGCGCAGACGGCCCAGAAGCCGCTGGACTCCAGGGCTTCGGGATCGTCGGTGACGTCGAGGAGCCCGGTGGCGACGCGGTAGCCGAAGCGGGCGAGAGGAGGGAGGTCGAGCACGCAGTCGAGTCTAGGGCGGGTGTCTCAAAGGTGACCGGGGGATGTCCCGTCGCGCGGCCCTGTGACCTCCCTGAGCAGGGGAGGCGCAGCACGCTGCACAAACGCGTTTTTGTACTGGCCCCGGAATCCGCTAGAGTTCAACACGTCGCCGGGCCGCGAGAGCGGACCGAAACGACAGGCGGACGTAGCTCAGTTGGTAGAGCGCAACCTTGCCAAGGTTGAGGTCGCGAGTTCGAACCTCGTCGTCCGCTCGAAGGAAGAGGGGGCTTCCCGGCCCCCTACACTCCTGGTGGAGTGGCCGAGAGGCGAGGCAACGGCCTGCAAAGCCGTCTACACGGGTTCAAATCCCGTCTCCACCTCCAAGGACGATTAGCTCAGCGGGAGAGCGCTTCCCTGACACGGAAGAGGTCACTGGTTCAATCCCAGTATCGTCCACTGGATCTTTCAAGATCCTTACCCGCGCGATTAGCTCAGCGGGAGAGCGCTTCCCTGACACGGAAGAGGTCACTGGTTCAATCCCAGTATCGCGCACGCAGTGCCCATGACCGGATGCAGTCCGTGTTCATGACCCCGAGGACGATTAGCTCAGCGGGAGAGCGCTTCCCTGACACGGAAGAGGTCACTGGTTCAATCCCAGTATCGTCCACATCACACAGGAGCCCCCGGCCGTTCGCGGCCGGGGGCTCCTGTCGTGCCATGACTCAGGACGAGAACAGCATGTGCCCGAAGCTCTTGTGACGGTGGTGTCCGTGGTGGCCGTGATGTCCGTGGCCTCCGTGCGGGGCGCCCCAGGCGGGGGCCGGCGGGGCGGGGTAGGCCTGCGGAGCGGGCGGGGGCGGCGGGGCGGCCTGGGACCACTGGGACTCCAGGCGGGTCAGGGACTCCAGTTCGCCGTAGTCGAGAAAGATGCCGCGGCAGCCGCTGCACTGCTCTATCTGTACGCCGTTGCGGTTGTACGTGTGCATCGGTGCGTGGCACTTCGGACACTGCATGGTCGTTCAACTCCTCGCCGGTCGGTCCTGCTTCAGGTGTCGCCAGGACAGACTCTGTCCCGCTGTGGTCGGTTGCACCCTACTTCGCGTGCTCCGGCGTCAACTGTGGCGGGACGGTAGCCATTCGGTCACAGGCGTCCACGACCGCCCGCTCCACCTCGTCCAGCGGCCGGCCGGCCTCGACCGCCTTGGTGACGGCCCGGGCCGCGGTCTGCGCGGTGAGGGCCCGGGCGGCGACATCGAGAGCGGGCCAGGGGTCGCCCTCGGCGGGTACGGCCGGGCCGCCGGCCTCGCGGTAGGCGGTGAGGAACCGGTCCCACTCCCCGGGCGGGAGCAGTCCGCAGGCGTACCAGGCGGCGGGGCGGGCGAGGTCCCAGGCGGGGACACCGGCTCCCAGGTCGTCCACGTCGATCAGCAGCCAGGGGCCGTCGGGCGCGGGGCGGCGTATGAGCTGGCCGAGGTGGAGGTCGCCGTGACAGAGGGCCCCGGAGCGCGGCATCGGCGCCTCTCCGCGGGCCCAGGGCGGGAGGGTGGCCCAGGCTCGCAGGACGGGGGCGGCGGCCGGATGCGGGCCGACGTCGCGGAGCCGGGCCATGGCCCGGGCCGCTTTGACGGGGCCGCGCATGGGGGGCAGGCCCTGCGGGACCGGGGTGCGGTGGAGGCGGGCGAGGAGGGTGGCGGCCGCTTCCCAGGGGGCGGCGTCCGGGTCGTCCGGGTCCACGGGAGTGCCGTACGGCCAGAACGTCACGACGCGGCCGCGCAGGGTGACCGGGGACGAGTCGAGCGGCGGCAGGAGGATGTCGGGAAGGCGGGCGGCCACACGGAGGCGGGCGCGCAGTTCGGCCGGGTCGCTGTCCGGCGGGTGTGCCTTGGCGACGGTGTCCGCGTGGCGCACGACGATGCCGTCCGGGCGGTCCGCGAGCGTGGCCGCGCCGCAGGGGCAGGCCGACGAGCGGGCGTGGGCGGCCGCTCGGGCCCGGAGGATGAGCGCGTGCACGAGGGGGGCGGGGGTCACGGGGTGAGAGTACGTGGGGCGGGGTGCGCGGTGTCAGGAACAACCGGAAGCGGGTTCCCGGCACGCCCGGACCGAGGAGCGGGTGAGGTGGGGGTGACCGGCTGCGGGAAGAGCAATGCCGGCGCAGCTCCCCAGCTGCGCCGGCATCTGTGCCGTCCGCCGCACCCCCGTCCCCACGGGGTTTCATGGGTGTGATGTCCCCGCCCGGACCGCTCTTCCGGGCCTGGGGTCGCCGCTCAGCGCCCCAGCATCTCGCCCACGGACGACGCCTGTGTGGCCACTGTCTCCCACCCGTCGAAGACGAGGAGGAGCAGGACCGCCAGGGGAAGGGCCATCAGCGTCGCCACCAGCGGGTGGCGGCGGCCCTGGCGGCGGGGGCGGAACGCGGCGGCGTGCGCCTTGCGTCCCTCCTCGCGGAGCAGTGTCCGCGGTGCCGTCTGGGCCATGGTCCCTCTCCTGACCGTTCTCAGTTGTCGTTGGCAGCGGCGGGCGTCTGACCTCGGGGGACGAGTGCTGCCACCCGCCGCTTGACCTCAAATCTAGGCGTCCGGCCCCTCCGCGGCGTCATGCCCTCGTACCGATTGCCGGGCCTCCCCGAGGATGAGCCGCGACCTGCGATGTACTCCCCTGGGTGGAGACGAGGGCGCGGGACTCGGGGTCTTCCCCGACGGGACGCCTGGATCACCCCACTTTGCCCGGGCCCTCCGCGCGCGGAACGGGCTGTTCCACCAGCGCGAGCACCCGATTCGCCATGAAGCGGACGGTGCGCACGACCGTCTCTCCCTCACTGCCTGAACGGTGCGGGGGACCCCCATCGGGTGACTTCGCTCACTTCCACGACGTCTCGGCGTACCGCCGTCTCCACCCTGCGGCCCGCTCTGCTCGCCGCGACCTCGTGGGTGCGCGTCGCGTCCCCCGCATCCCCGGCCATCTCCACGTGATCACCCTTCACAGGACCAATCCCCCTTCCGTGACGGGTGGTTGGGGTCACCCTTCACACGAAGTCCGCCTCTTCGCGCCCTCCCTGACCACTCTTCAAGTCTCCCGCCCACCACTGACAATCCATCACGCTGAGAGGGCGCGGCCTCTGCGCGCGGGCGGCCGTGGAAACGTAAGCTGTGGCTCGTCACAGGACCGGGCAGCGGGGATGAACATGGCGATGATGCGCCTGAGGCGCGAGGACCCGCGCGTCGTCGGCTCGTTCAAGCTTCACAGACGGCTCGGCGCGGGCGGGATGGGCGTGGTCTACCTGGGCTCCGACAAAAGGGGGCAGCGGGTCGCGCTCAAGGTCATCCGCCCCGACCTGGCGGAGGACCAGGAGTTCCGCTCCCGGTTCGCCCGTGAGGTCTCGGCGGCCCGGCGGATCCGCGGCGGTTGCACGGCCCGGCTGGTGGCGGCCGACCTCGACGCGGACCGCCCCTGGTTCGCCACGCAGTACGTGCCCGGCCCCTCCCTGCACGACAAGGTCGCGGCCGAGGGACCGCTCGGCGCGGCCGATGTCGCGGCCGTGGGTGCCGCCCTGTCGGAGGGCCTGGTCGCGGTGCACGAGGCCGGGGTGGTGCACCGGGACCTGAAGCCGTCCAACATCCTGCTGTCCCCGAAGGGGCCGCGGATCATCGACTTCGGCATCGCCTGGGCCACCGGCGCCTCCACACTCACCCATGTCGGCACGGCGGTCGGCTCGCCCGGCTTCCTCGCGCCGGAGCAGGTGCGCGGGGCCGCCGTCACCCCCGCCACGGACGTGTTCTCGCTCGGTGCCACGCTCGCGTACTCCTCGATGGGCGACTCGCCCTTCGGGCACGGCAGTTCCGAGGTGATGCTGTACCGCGTGGTGCACGAGGAGCCGCAGCTGCACGGTGTGCCCGACGCGCTGGCTCCGCTCGTGAGGGCGTGTCTGGCGAAGGACCCCGAGGAGCGGCCCACCACGCTCCAACTGTCGCTGCGTCTCAAGGAGATCGCGGCCCGGGAGTCACAGGATCTGGCCGGCGTGCGGCCGCCCGCGCCGCGCGGCGCCGAGGGCGACCGGCCCGTCGACACCTACCCCGAACGGGCCCGGCGTCCCCAGGGGCAGCACAGTTCCGGCACGTCCGGCGCCCAGCGGGGCAGGGGCACTCCCCCACCGCGGGGTTCCGCCCCCTCCCGGGACGGCCATGCGCCGGACGGTACGGCGTCCCAGAGCGGGTCCGGTACGCGGGGCGGGAACCGGTCGACGGGGAGCGGAAGCCGGAGCAGGACCCCGATGCGCGGGCCCGATGCCTCCCGGGGCGGCACCACGTCCCGGTCGGGGTCGCGGCCGACGCCCACCGGGCGTGACGGGACGCGGCCGGGCAGTGGACGCCCCGGCCCGCACAGCGGCACCGGGCGTCCGGCGTCCAGGAACACCGGGAGCCGGCTGCGACCCGCCAATCCGCGGTTGCTGCGGCAGCGGCTGTTCGTGTTCGTCGTGGTGACCTTGCTGGTGGCCGTCGGTATCGCCCTGGTGCAGGGCTGCCAGGGCCCGGCGCGGGGGCTCGGCGACGGGGGCGGCGTACGGCAGGAGCACGTCCAGCAGGTCGAACGCGCAGGGCACTTCGAGCCGTAGGAATCCGGGCCGCGCGACTGTGGCCGTGGGGCGAGGCCCTGCTTCAGCGGGGTGTCACAGCTGCGGCAGGATCCGTTCGAAGAACTCGCGGTCGCCGTCGAAGACCGGGTCCAGTGCCAGGAATTCGCGCGGGGTGACCCAGCGGGTCTCCGCCACCTCGCCCGGGTCGGGGAGCACGTCGCCCGAGTCCGCGCGGGCGGTCCACCAGTGGAGACGGAAACGATGGTCGTCGGTCTCCGACTCCCAGACCTTCGCCTCCGGTACTACGGTGAGGCCGACCTCCTCGTGGGCCTCCCGCACGACCGCCTGCTCCTGGGTCTCGTCCGGCTCGACCTTGCCGCTGACGGGCTGCCAGTAGCCGGGCCGGGCGACGGCCGGGCCGCGCCGGATCGCCAGGAGACGCTCTCCGCGCCGGAGTACGGCGACGATCGCGTCGCGCTGCTCCACGGCCGGCCCTAGACCGTGGGCCGGCCGGTGGCCACGGCGTAGAAGGCCACGGCGGCCGCCGCCCCCACGTTGAGGGAGTCGACGCCGTGGGACATGGGGATGCGGACCCACTCGTCGGCGGCGACCAGGGCCTGGGTGGACAGGCCGTCGCCCTCCGCCCCGAGCATGAGGGCCACACGGTCCATGGTGTGCGGAGCGGCCTCGTCGAGGGGCCGGGCCTTCTCGTCGGGGGTGAGGGCGAGCAGGGTGAAGCCCGCCTCCCGGACCGACTCCAGCCCCTTGGGCCAGGTGTCCAGACGGGCGTACGGGACGGAGAAGACGGCACCCATGGAGACCTTCACGCTGCGGCGGTAGAGCGGGTCGGCGCAGTCGGGCGACAGCAGGACGGCGTCCATGCCGAGGGCGGCGGCCGACCGGAAGATCGCGCCGATGTTGGTGTGGTCGTTGACCGACTCCATGATGACGACGCGGCGGGCGGTCCGCAGGAGGTCGGTGGCCGTGGGCAGGGGCTTGCGCTGCATGGAGGCGAGCGCGCCGCGGTGCACGTGGTAGCCGGTGACCTGCTCGGCGAGCTCCGGGCTGACGGCGTAGACCGGGGCGGGCAGTTCGTCGATGACGTCGCGCATGACGTCGACCCACTTGGCCGAGAGCAGCATGGACCGCATCTCGTAGCCGGCTTCCTTGGCCCTTCTGATGACCTTCTCGCCTTCGGCGATGAACAGGCCCTCCGCGGGTTCGCGCCTGCGGCGCAGCTCCACGTCGGTCAGGCCGGTGTAGTCGCGCAGACGCGGGTCGTCGGGATCCTCGACGGTGATGAGATCGGCCACAGGGTGATACTGCCTTGTCCTGGGTGTGGTGCCAACGGCTCTGGACGGGTTGGTTACCCGGGGTTACTCGCTTGTCGCGGGGGCCGGGGGGCCGACCTTCACGACATCGCCGATGACGATGACCGCCGGGGGCTTCACATCCTCGGTCCGTACGGTCTCCGCGACCGTCGCGAGGGTCGCGTTGACGCGGCGCTGGGCGGCGGTCGTGCCCTCCTGGACGAGGGCGACGGGGGTGCCGGCCGGCTTTCCGTGGGCGACCAGCGTCTCGGCGATCTTCCCGATCTTGTCGACGCCCATGAGGATCACCAGTGTGCCGGTCTGGTGGGCCAGGGACGGCCAGTCGACCAGGGACCGCTCGTCGTCGGGCGCGACATGGCCGCTGACGACGGTGAACTCGTGGGCGACGCCGCGGTGGGTGACCGGGATGCCGGCCGCGCCCGGGACCGAGATCGAGCTGGAGATGCCGGGGACGACCGTGCAGGGGATGCCGGCCTCGGCGAGGGCCTGGAGTTCCTCCATGCCACGGCCGAAGACGTACGGGTCGCCGCCCTTCAGCCGGACGACCGACTTGCCCTGCTTCGCGTGCTCGATCAGCGCGTTGTTGATGGCCTCCTGGGCCATGAAGCGGCCGTAGGGGATCTTCGCCGCGTCGATCACCTCGACGTGGGGCGGCAGTTCGGCGAGGAGGTCGCGCGGGCCGAGGCGGTCGGCGATGACCACGTCCGCCTCGGCGAGCAGGCGCCGGCCGCGCACGGTGATCAGGTCCGGGTCGCCGGGGCCGCCGCCGACCAGGGCGACTCCGGGGGTGCGGGTGCGGTAGTGCGGTGCGACGAGCGTGCCGTCCCGCAGGCCCTCGACGACCGCGTCACGGACGGCGGCGGTGTGGCGGGGGTCGCGTCCCTTGGCGTCGGTGGTGAGGACGGCGACCGTGACACCCTCGCTGTGGCCGGTGGCCGGGGTCCAGGCGGTCGCGAGGTCGGCGTCGTCGGACCGGACGCACCAGACGCGGTGGCGTTCCGCCTCGGCCGACGCCCTGTTGTTCGCTTCCGTGTCGCTGGTGGCGATCAGGGCGTACCAGGCGTCCGCGAGGTCGCCCTCCTGGTAGGGGCGCCTGTGCCAGGTGATCTCACCGGCGTCCGCCATGGCCTCGACCGACGGGGTGGCCTCCGGGGACACGAGGAGGAGGTCCGCGCCCGCCGCGATCAGTGCCGGAAGGCGGCGCTGGGCGACCTGGCCGCCGCCGAGGACGACCACACGACGGCCGGCGAGGCGGAGGCCTACGGGGTAGGCGGGGTGTTCGGCCATGAGGTGCGGCTCCTGTTGCGGCGGTGTTCAGTGCCCTGACGTGCGGATTTTAATGGGCGGGAGGGAGCGTGGCCCAGGTGGTCCAGTGGCTGGGCACCGGGGTGCCCCCCGACGGGCGTTTTGCGGGGTGTCGTGCAGGCCGGGCCGTGGGCGGCCTGGGGCGCGAGCCGGGGCCGGGCCATGAGGGTCCGTCGTGGTCCCCGGGGTGGGGATGCTTGGGGCGCAGGGTCCGCGGGGTGGGGGTCCTTGGCCGTGGGCGGGCGGCCCGGTCTGCGGAACGTCCGCCCACGGATCCACGGGGACGGCTGGAGCCCTACTTCTCCGTCACGCCAGCCGAATCGAACGTCGCCACCTCGTGCATCGCCCGGGCCGTGCTCTGGACCAGCGGGAGGGCGAGCAGTGCGCCGGTGCCCTCGCCGAGACGCAGGTCGAGGTCGACCAGGGGGCGCAGGCCCAGCTTGTTGAGCGCGGCGACGTGGCCCGGCTCGGCGCTGCGGTGGCCCGCGATGCACGCGGCCAGGACCTCGGGGGCGATCGCGCGGGCGACCAGGGCGGCGGCGCCGGCACTGACGCCGTCCAGGATCACCGGCGTGCGCAGGGAGGCGCCACCGAGGAGGAGACCGACGATGGCCGCGTGCTCGAAGCCGCCGATCGCGGCGAGCACGCCGATGGGGTCGGCCGGGTCCGGCTGGTGCAGTTCCAGGGCGCGGCGGACGACCTCGGTCTTGCGGGCGAGGGTCTCGTCGTTGATCCCGGTGCCCCGGCCCGTGACCTCCGCCGGGTCCGCACCCGTGAAGACGGAGATCAGAGCAGCGGACGCGGTGGTGTTCGCGATGCCCATCTCACCGGTCAGCAGGGCCTTGTTGCCGGCGGCGACCAGGTCGCGGGCGGTCTCGATGCCGACCTCGATGGCCTGCGTGGCCTCCTCGCGGGTCATCGCGGGGCCGGTCGTCAGGTCCGACGTGCCGGCACGGATCTTGCGGGGCAGCAGACCCGGGGTGGCCGGGAGGTCTGCGGCGACGCCCACGTCCACGATGCACACCTCGGCACCGACTTGGGTGGCGAAGGCGTTGCAGACGGCGCCGCCGCCCAGGAAGTTGGCCACCATCTGGGCCGTGACCTCCTGCGGCCAGGGGGTGACGCCCTGGGCGTGCACACCGTGGTCGCCCGCGAAGATGGCGACGGCCGCGGGCTCCGGGATGGGCGGCGGGCACTGGCGGGACAGGCCGGACAGCTGCGCGGAGATGATCTCCAGCATGCCCAGCGCACCGGCCGGCTTGGTCATACGCTTCTGGCGCTCCCACGCCTCGCCGAGCGCCTTGGCGTCCAGCGGGCGGATCTGCGCGACGGTCTCGGCGAGCAGGTCGTGGGGTTCCTCTCCGGGCAGGGCACGGCGGCCGTATGTCTCTTCGTGCACGACCCAGGACAAGGGGCGGCGCTTGGACCAGCCGGCCTGCAACAGCTCGGGCTCGTCCGGGAATTCGTCGACGTAGCCGACGCACAGGTAGGCGATGATCTCCAGGTGCTCGGGCAGGCCGAGGGCGCGGACCATCTCGCGCTCGTCGAAGAAGCTGACCCAGCCGACGCCGAGGCCTTCGGCACGAGCGGCGAGCCAGAGGTTCTCCACGGCCAGGGCCGCCGAGTAGGGGGCCATCTGGGGCTGGGTGTGACGGCCCAGGGTGTGACGGCCGCCGCGGGTCGGGTCGGCGGTGACCACGATGTTCACCGGCGTGTCGAGGATGGCCTCGATCTTCAGTTCCTTGAACTGCTTCGCCCGGCCCTTGGGGAGGGACTTCGCGTAGGCGTCACGCTGACGCATGGCGAGTTCGTGCATCGCCCGTCGGGTGTCGGCGGAGCGGATGACGACGAAGTCCCACGGCTGCGAGTGACCGACGGAGGGCGCGTGGTGGGCGGCCTCCAGGACACGGAGCAGCACCTCGTGCGGGATCGGGTCGCTGCGGAAGCCGTTGCGGATGTCGCGGCGTTCACGCATGACCTTCAGAACGGCCTCGCGCTCGGCCGGGTCGTAGCCGGGGGCCGCGGGGCCGGTGGACTGTCGGGCTTCTGCCACTGCGGCCGCGCTCTCTTCTCGGCGTTCCTGGTCGGCCAGGTCTTCCTGTTCGGCGCCCCGGGTGTCCAGGTCGTCGGCGTTCTGTGCGAGTTCGGCGTCGCCGTCGCGGGGTGCCGGGACGGCGATCGCGGGCGCGGGGGGCTCCGGCGTCCCGGGTGTGACCGGCTGCGACTGCTGCGGGCCCTGCACCGGCTGTTCGGGCTCTCCGGGCTGCCCCGGCTGCTCGTCCGCGGACGGGGCCGGGAGTACGACGGTGACGTCCTCGGGGGTGGGTGCCGGGGTGTCGGTGTCGGCCGCCTGGGGGGTCGGGTCGGACTCGACGGCTTCGGCGGCGGAGGTGGGAATGGGGGTGGGCACGGGTGCCTCGGGTGCCGGTGCGGGGGTTTCGGGTGCCTGTGCGGTGGGCTCAGGGGTCTCGGGGAGGGCCGTTGCGGGGCCGGGCTGAGCCGGTGCGGTCGCGTCCTGGACGGTGTCCGGGGCGGCCGGCACGGCGGGGTCGGCGGGGGCCGGTGCGTCGGCGGGCACGGCAGCCTGGGCCACAGGTTCCGGGGCCTGGGCCGGGTCCGGGGCGGCGACGGCCTCGGCGGCCGGAGTCGGCTCCGGGGCGGGGACCGCCTCGGCGGCCGGAACGGTTGCTTCCTGGCCGGCCGGTTCCGCGGCCTGGGCAGTCGCCTCCTGGCCGGCCGGTGCCGCGGCCGGGGCAGTCGCCTCCTGGCCGGCCGGTTCCGCGGTCGGGGCGACGGCTTCCTGCCCGGGCGCCTCAGGGGCCGGAGCGGTGGGTTGCGGCGCCGACGCCTCGGGTTCCTGCGCGGCTGGTACGGCGTCAGTTCTCGCCGGGGGCTGGGGCGCAGATGCTTCGGCCGTGACGTGCGGCTCCTGTGCGACGGGCCGGGGAGCGGGGGAAACGACGGCAGCCGGCGTGTGCGCAACCGCCTCCGGGGCGGGGGCTTCCTCGCTGACGGGCTGGGGCGCAGTGGCGGCGGCCTGCTCCGGGGCGGCGGCCTCGGGGAGCGGGACGGCCTCAGGGGCGTGGGCGGCCGCCGGGGCCGGGACCGCCTCAGGAGACGGGACCGCCTCAGGAGACGGGACCGCCTCAGGGGCCGGGACGACCTCATCGGACGGGACGACCTCAGCGGCCTGCCCGGCCTCAGCGGCAGGAGCCGGCGCCACGGCCTGTTCGGCGGCGGCCTCCGTGACCTGCTCATCGGCGGCCTCCGGCACGGAACCGTCAGGAGATCCAGCGGCCACCCCGGACTCACCACCCTGCACGGGGCTCTCCACGACCGGCCCGGCTTCCGAAGTGGGCTGCGCAGCCTGTTCCGGAGCGGCCACGGCCACGCTCTCGGCCGCGGTCACCGGGCCCGCGTCCGGACCGACGCCGGTCGCCGGAACCCCGTCCGGACCGACGCCGGTCACGACGGGGTCGCCCACGACGGCGGCGCCCTGCTCGGGGACCGGATACCCGACCACGGCCGCCCGGTCCTCGGCGACACCGGCGGGCTCACCGGCGGCGGCCAGTCCGGCCCGGGCAGCGCTCACCCGGCCCGCCGCCCCGTCCAGGCCCGGGTCCACGGCGTCTGCGCCCGCTGCGGGCATGACCTGCTCGGCGGCGACTTGAGCTCCGTCCGGGCCGGCACCCACAGCGGCGGGGTCACCCATCGGAGCCTGACCGGCGACGGCCTCGGCTGCCTGCGCCTGCGCCGACACCACGGCCTGGTCGACGGCAGGGGTCTGCACCGCCGGTGCCGGTGCCGCTGCGGGCGCCGACGCCGGAGCTTGCGGGGTCGCATGGCTCGGCTCCGTCGTCGCGGGGGTCGCGACCGCCGGGGCCGTGCCCATCGGTGCCGTCGCCGGAACAACCGTTTCCGCAGCCGCCGCCCCGGCGCCCACCGGGGCCGGGTGCGTGACCGGTGCCCAGGGCGCGGCGGGATACGTCTGCGTCTCGGGGGCGCGGGGGCCGTCGAGGTACTCGGGGCCCGCGGCGGCCGGCGCCGGCTGGCGTACCGGCGCGTCCGCGGGGCCGCGGTCGGCGAGGGAGCGGACCGGACTGGCCGAGCTGTCGGGCAGCGGCGGACCGAGGTGCAGGGGCCGGCGCGGAGTGATGGGCGGGATCGGCGGCGGGTCCGGCAGGCGGACACCGCCGAGGTCGACCGAGCCGCTGTCCCGGCCGGAGATCTCGTGCGGCCCGGGCTGGTGCACGGTCTCCTGGACCGGCTCCGGCGCGGGCGGGGGGACCTCGTTGCCCCAGGCGCCCTGGGCGCCCGGCAGCAGCAGCAGGTCGTCGTCCTCGGCGGGGGTCTCGGAGAGGTCGGCGTACGCACCGGGCGCGGGGGCGTCCGGCTGCTCCACCATGCCTGCGCTCTCCGGCAGCCCCTCGCCCGGGACCTGGCCGGTGTCGGTCATGCGTACCCCTCGCCCATCGGTTAGTGCTCCTACGACCAGCTCGCCCGGAACGGCGCACCGACCGCCCCGCAGTGAAGAACGAGCGTGCGTCCCCAGCGGCACGAACGGTCCGCCCGGAAAAGGCGACAAAGCCATTCACTGGCATTGTCGCGGTCGAACCACCCCCACGGCAGCTTGATCCGCGACGGTTCCGCTGTGGACTGCGCCACGTTGCGCGTCCTCCGGTTCTGCCGTACCACACACACCCCAAAACGGGCGGGTTTTCCGGACATTGACCGACGAAGCGCCGGGCGTCCTTGTGCGGTGCAGCGATCGGCCAGCCTACCGCGCGCAGTACGACAAACCGATCACGGGGACGGTCGTGGGGACGGACGCGGGGTCAGGCGCCGCGCTTCGGCAGGACGCCGCTGAGCAGGAACGCGACGCTCCGCTCCTTCTCCGTCCAGGCCTTGGTGTCGAGTTCGACGGACTGGAGCAGGGCGCACTCGACGTGGTAGCCGTGCTCGGTCAGGTCGCGGCCGATGAGTTCGGCGGCGTCGCGGGTGGCGGCGTGCGTGACGATGCGCTGCGGGCGGCGGTCGGCGACCGCCGAGACGACGGCCGCTCCCCCGCCGCCGACCCGGACGACATCCGGTTCGGGGAGGTTCTCCAGGACGTGCGGGGCGGTGCCGTGCACGATCTGGAGCTGGACACCGAGGCGGCGGGCCGTGGCGTCGGTGCGGGCGCAGGCGGTCCGGTCGCCGTCGACGGCGAGGACGGCCGCACCGGCACGGGCGGCCTCGACGGCGAAGGCGCCGCTGCCGCAGCCGATGTCCCAGACGAGGTCGCCGACGCGGGGCCCGAGGTGAGCCAGTTGGGAGGCGCGCAGCAACTGGGTCTCGCCCTCGCCGAGGTGCACGCCGTAGGCGTCGGCGGGCAGGGTCCAGCCGCGGGGTCCGGCGGACGGATCGCGGCCGGAGATCCAGCCGCCGGTCTCCCCCGCCGTGTCCGGCCGGGCCGGGCCGCCGAGGACGATGACGACGTTGGGGTCGCGCCAGGTGTGGTCGGCGGCCTTGTCGGAGGTGACGACGGAGACCCGCTCGCGGGCGGTGCCGAGTTCCTCGCAGATGACGAAGGAGCGGTGGACTCCTTCGAGGAGCAGGCCGAGTTCGGCGGGGCCTGCCCCGGGTGAGGTGAGAACCGCCACCTTGGTGTGGGCTCGGCATACGTTGACCGCCCGCCGCAGGGTGCGGGGGTGTGCGACGACCACCTGTGCGTCGTCCCAGGGCATGCCCGCGCGGGCGAAGGCGGCAGCGACGGAGGAGACGGCGGGGACGACCTCCACCTCGAGGCCGAACTCGGGGGCCCGGAGGGCGCGTACGACGCCGAAGAAGCCCGGGTCGCCGTCGGCGAGGACGACGGCCGTGCCGCGGTGGGCGGCGATGCGGCGGGCGGCGAGGGCGACACTGCCGAGGCGGATGCGCTCGGCGCCGGCGGGCACCTCGGGGAGCGCCAGGTGGTGGGCGGCGCCGGCCACGAGCGTGGCGGCGCCCAGGGCGGCCCTCGCCGCGGCGGTCAGCGGCGAACCGTCCCAGCCGATCACCGTGACCCGGTCGGCCATCGTCGTCAGTCTCCAGGGGTTTTCGCAGGTGGCCTGCGTGGCGTGGTGGGGAGCAGCCCGGGGGCGGGTTCCGTGAGGGTACCCGGTGGAGGTGTCGGAGGGAGCTTCGGTGTCGTCGTCACCGTCGTCCTCCGGGAGGTTCCGGTCAGTTCCAGTCGCCGAAGGACGTGAAGCCGTCGCGGAGCTGTTCGCCGACGCCTTCCAGGTCCTCGGGGAGCAGGCTCCAGACGATGAAGTCGGTGCGTACCTCGGTCCACGTGCCGTCCTCGGCACGGGCCCGGGCTATGCAGGCGTTGCGCAGCACGCCCTCGCTGATACAGCCGATCTTCTGAGCGACCTGCTGGGAGGCGGTGTTGTCGGCCGCCGTGCGCAGTTCGATGCGCTCGAACTTCTGGTCCGTGAAGAGCCACTGGGCGGTGACGAGGGCGGCCTCGGAGGCGTAACCCTCACCCCGCGCCCAGGGGGCGATGATGTACGACAGCTCGGTGGAGCGGACGTGCCAGTTGGTCTTGGTGAGCTGGATGACGCCGACCAGGCGCTGGGTGAGGAACTCGGTGACGGCGAAGTCGATGCCGTGTCCCTCGGTGCGCTGTGTGGGGGCGCAGTCGGTGATCCAGGTGCGGGCGCCGCTCTCCGTGAAGGGCTGGGGCACGGAGGTCCAGGCCGCCACCTGTTCGTCGTTCATCATCGCGGCCAGGGAGGCGACGTCGTCTTCGTCGAGGGGGCGCAGCACCAACCGCTCCGTGCTGATGGAGATGTTGGGGAAGGTGCTCGTCATGCGCCGCTCCGTAACCTTCGGTGAACCTTCAGGGCATGCTGAACTGCCCAGCATGCAGCATGAAAGCACTGATCCGCACCACGGGACCCTCCCCACCGAGTGGGGGGAAGGGCCCCGTGCGCGAGAGTGCCGGACGTGGGCTCAGAAGGACGCGAGCACGGAGCCGGCGTACTTGTCCTGGATGAACTTCTTGACCTCCGGCGAGGTGAGGAGCTTGGCGAGCTTCTTCACCCGCGGGTCGTCCTCGTTGCCCTTCTTCACGGCGAGGAAGTTGCCGTAGGGGTTGTTCTTCGGGGACTCCAGGACGAGGGCGTCCTTGGAGGGCTCGAGGTCGGACTCGATGGCGTAGTTGCCGTTGACCACGGCGGCGTCCACGTCGTCGAGGGAGCGGGGGGTCTGGGCCGCCTCCAGCTCCTTGAACTTGAGGTTCTTGGGGTTCTTGGTGACGTCGGAGGGGGTCGCCTCGTTGCCGACGCCCGCCTTGAGGGTGATGAGCCCGTCGGCGGCGAGGAGCTTGAGGGCGCGGGCCTCGTTGACCGTGTCGTTGGGGATGGCGACGGTCGCACCGCTCTTCAGGTCGTCGGCCTTCTTGACCTTGTGGGAGTACAGGCCGAGCGGCTCCAGGTGGACCGTGACGACGGGCACGATGTCGGTGCCGTTCTTCTTGTTGAAGTCGTCGAGGTACGGCTTGTTCTGGAAGTAGTTGGCGCCGACGGAGCCGTCCTGCGTCGCCGTGTTCGGCGTGACGTAGTCGGTGAACTCCTTGACCTGCAGGTCGAGGCCCTCCTTCTCCGCCAGGTTGTCCTTGACGAAGTTCAGGATCTCGGCGTGCGGGACGGGGCTGGCGGCGACGATCAGGGGGCCGTCGGTGTCGGAGCTGTCCGCGCCGCAGGCGCTGAGCCCGAGGGTGAGGGCTCCGGCGGCGAGGACGGCGGTGGTGATCTTGGCGGTGTTACGCACGAAAAGTGCCTTTCCTTATGACCTTGCGAGTGGTGCGACCCCGTCGTGGGTGGACGGGGGGTTCAGGAGGCGGCTTTGAGGAGCCGCAGTTTGGGGGCGGGGCCGGAGTGGGCGCCGCGGCGGTGCAGGGACCGGGCCGCGTAGTCGCCGGCGAACTGGATGCCCGAGATGACGACGGCGAGGATCGCGACGGTGATCCACATCAGCTGGGTCTCGAAGCGCTGGTAGCCGTAGCGGATGGCGATGTCTCCGAGTCCGCCGGCGCCGACCGTGCCCGCCATGGCCGAGTAGCCGATGAGGGCGACGATCGTGGTGGTGGTGCTGGAGATCAGCGACGGCAGGGACTCGGGGACGAGGACCTTGCGGACGATGGTCCAGGTGTTGCCGCCCATGGACTGCACGGCCTCGACGAGCCCGTGGTCCACTTCGCGGACGGCCGTCTCGACCAGGCGCGCGAAGAACGGGATGGCGCCGACGGCGAGCGGCACGATGGCGGCCTCGCGGCCGATGGTCGTCCCGGTGATCGAGCGGGTGAAGCCCATCAGCGCGACCATCAGGATGATGAAAGGCAGGGAGCGGGCGATGTTCACGACCTGCCCGATGACCTTGTTGGCGGCGAGGTTCTGCAGGAGGCCCCCACGGTCGGTGAGGACCAGCAGGACGCCGAGCGGCAGTCCGCCCACGACGGCGATGAGCGTGGACCAGCCGACCATGTAGAGGGTGTCCCAGCACGCCTGCTCCAGCAGGGGCTGCATCTCGGACCAGGTCACTTCGCACCTTCCTTCACCAGTTCGGACTCGTGGCCCGGGACGTCGATCTGGAGGCCCTGTTCACGCAGGAAGCCGATCGGCACGACGTTGTCCTCGTAACGGCCGGGCAGCTCGATGCGCATCCGGCCGACCTGGAGGCCGCCGACGGTGTCGATGGCGGCACCGAGGATCGATATGTCGATGTTGTAGGTGCGGGCGAGCTGTGAGATGACGGGCTGGGTGGCGCTCTCGCCCTGGAAGGTGACGTCGACGACCGTGCGGTCCTCGCCGGAGGCCTCGCCGTCGAGCGGGAACAGCGCGGCGGCCAGTTCGGAGCCCGGGGTCGCCAGCAGCTCGCTGACCGTGCCCGACTCGACGATGCGCCCGTTCTCCATGAGGGCGGCCGAGTCGCAGACCGACTTCACGACGTCCATCTCGTGGGTGATCAGCAGGACGGTCAGGCCGAGTTGCCGGTTCAGGTCGCGCAGCAGCGCCAGGATCGAGCGGGTGGTCTCCGGGTCGAGGGCGCTGGTGGCCTCGTCGGACAGCAGCACCTTGGGGTCGCCGGCGAGGGCGCGGGCGATGCCGACGCGCTGCTTCTGGCCACCGGAGAGCTGCGCCGGGTAGGACTTGGCCTTGTCGGCGAGACCGACCAGGTCGAGCAGCTCCAGCGCCTTGCGGGAGCGTTCCTGCCCGGACCTCCCGAGGATCTCCAGCGGCAGCTCGACGTTGTCCTGGACGGTCCGGGAGGACAACAGGTTGAAGTGCTGGAAGACCATGCCGATGCGGCTGCGCGCCTGCCGCAGTTCCCGGCCGGCGCGCGGGCCGCGGCCGGCCAGGGCGGTCAGGTCCTGCCCGGCGACGGTCACGGTGCCGGCGGTGGGTCGTTCCAGCAGGTTGACGCAGCGGATGAGCGAGGACTTGCCGGCGCCGGACTGGCCGATGACGCCGTACACCTCGCCTTCGCGGACGTGCAGGTCGACGCCGTCCAGGGCGGTGACCTCGCGGCCGCGTGCACGGTAGACCTTGGTCAGGCCCGAGGTGGTGATCACTGGGATTCCGTCACTGTCGAGTGCGCGGGCGTGGGTGTGCCCGGGCACAGGTGCATTCGGTCAGGGACGCGACACGGTTCTCGCTGGGGAGTGGAACCGGGAGAACATGTGCGCGGGGCGGCCTCGGGTCACGCAGCGCTCAGGGCGTGCGGACGGGCCGCGTCTCGCTTCGGGGCGCGAGCTCAGGGGTGGTGCAGGGGCCCTCTAGAAGGCGCACATTCGACACATACAACGAGCACCGGGCGTCAGGGTCGCCTCGGTCGCGGGGATGCGGTCGCTCGTCGTGGTCATGTCGTCAGTAAAACACGCGTACGGTCCTGACCAGCCCTCCGCTGTCCACATGCTGGACAGCGGTGGACGGAGTCCGGGCCATCAGTGGCGCACGGAGATCTCCACGCCCTGCTCGGTGACCAGTGCCGACAAGGCGGACAGGTTCTCGACGACCAGATCGGCCCGGAGTTCGTGGGCGTGGTGGGTTGTGGTCAACGCCACGGTGGTCATGCCGGCGGCGCGACCGGCCGCCAGACCCGCGGGGGCGTCCTCGAAGACGACGCAGTGGGCGGGGTCGACGCCGAGGGTGCGGGCGGCGAGCAGGTAGGGCTCCGGGTCGGGCTTGCCGCGGGTGATGTCGTCGGCGGCGACGAGCGTCTTGGGCAGGATGCCGACGGCGTCGAGCCGGGCCTCGGCGAGGCGCCGGGTGGCCGAGGTGACGACGGCCCAGCGTTCGGCGGGCAGCGCGTCGAGGAAGGCCCGGGTGCCCGGCAGCAGGTGCACACCGCCGTTGGGTACGTCCTCCACCTCCAGATCCTCGATCCGCGCGACGGCGGCCGGTACGACCTCGGCGGGCAGCAGGTCGGCGGCTATCTCGGCGGCCGGCCGCCCGTGCAGTTCGATGCGCGCGAACTGCTCGGCCGTGATCCCGTACTCCGCGGCCCACCGCGTCCAGCAGCGGTCCACCGAGGCGAGGGAGGAAACGAGGGTTCCGTCGTTGTCGAACAGCAGGGCCCGGGCGTGGATCGTCATGCCCTCGACCCTACGACGCAGGCCAGGGCCGGAAGCAGGGGGCCTTTTCGGCCGTAATAAGGTCGCTGCATGCTGAATGCCCTGACGCTGGTGACCGGCGTCGCCGCGCTGCTGCTCGCCGCCTGGTGCGGCTGGGCGGCCTACCGCGACCAGCCGACGAAGGACTGGCACTTCATCGGGATGGCCGTGGTCACAGTGCTGTCGCTGATCCAGCTGGCCGTGGGGATCGTGCTGCTCGCGCAGGGCGAGAAGCCGGAGCAGGGCACGACGATCTTCGTGGCGTATCTGCTCGGGGCGTTCGCGTGCGTCCCGGCGGCGGGGTTCATGTCGCTGGCCGAGCGGACCCGGTGGGGTTCGGTGACGGTGGCCGCCGGCGGTGTGGTGCTGGCGGTGCTGGAGGTGCGCCTCTATGACATCTGGGGAGGCTGAGGTGAGCCGGCGCCGGCTGATCAGCGGACCGGGCACGCTGCTGGTGTGGCTGTACGGCGTGATGGTCGTGGGGGCGGTGTCGCGGTCCGCGTATCAGATCGCGACGGAGTTCGACCGGGCGCCGCTGGCGTACTCACTGTCGGCCGTGGCCGGTGTCGTGTACGGGTTCATCACGTACACGCTGGTGCGGGGCGGGGAGGCGGCCCGGAGGGTCGCGCTGGCGTGCTGTGTCGCCGAGTTGGTGGGGGTGCTGACCGTGGGGACCTGGACCCTCGTCGAGCCGTCCGCCTTCCCGGACGCGACCGTGTGGTCGGACTTCGGGATGGGGTACCTCTTCATTCCCGTGCTCTTGCCGTTGTCCGCCATTTACTGGCTGCGGGCTTCGCGTCCGCGGGACGGGGATGCCGCCTGAGGTGATCAGGCGGCTGCGGGCCCTCTGCGGCTCGTCGCGCAGTTCCCCGCACCCCTAGAGAAGGCCGATCATCACGCCGTCGCCGCGTACGTGCTCGCCGGCTTCTCCAGGATGATCATCGGTACGCCGTCGGCGCCCTGGGACCTGCCCACCGTCTCGTAGCCGACCTTGCGGTAGAGGCGGAGGTTGCCCTCACTGCGGTGGCCCGTGTGGAGGCGGAAACGGGTGGCGCCATGATGGTCGGCGAGGGCCGACTCGGCCGCCCGGAGGAGACGGGCTCCGATGCCGTGACCCTGGAGGCGCGGGTGGACGCAGAGCTTGCCGATCGCCGCGGCGCCGTCCTCCGTGACGGAGCCGCGGACCGAGCCGACGACCTCCTCGCCGAGCCGGGCCACGAAGACGCAGTCGTGGGTGACCTCCTCGCGGACCGAGTCGAGGGTTTGGACGAGCGGGTCGATGCGGTAGTTCCCGTACAGCGCCGCCTCCGACTGGAAGCACAGGTACTGCAGTCTGAAGATCTGCTCCGCGTCCTGCTCGGTCGCCGCAGAGATGGTCACGCTCATGCCCATGTGCGCACGCCTCCCGCTCATCTGATCACCTGTCGTCCCCACTCCTATCCCCGTCCTCAGCAGGCCGCAACCTCCGGTGTCAGCAATCTCCTGAGACATCCCAGGCATCTGGAACGTTCCGGGCCAAGACTCCCCTGTGAGATACCCAACTCCCCTGCGATTTCCCGGTATGTCAGGTCCTCCGGCGAGAGCAGCGCTTCCATCAGCCGGGGGCAGCGACCCGGGAGGCGGCGCACGGCCTCGCGCAGGGCCCGGCCGCGGGCCATGGCGAGAGCGAGCTGTTCGGGGTCGCGCTCCTGGTCGTCGACCGGTTCTCCGGCGTACGGCCGTTCGATGCGGTGCCTGCGGCGGGTGCGGCGCACCTCGGAGCGGACGGCGCGGCGCAGCCACTGCTCGGGGTCGAGCGGCGGATCCTCCGCGTCGAGGCGCTCCAGCAGGCGGAGCCAGACCGCCTGCTCCAGGTCGCCCGGCTCGGTTCCGTTGGAATATGCCTCGGCGGAGGCCTCGGCGGTGAGCAGCGGGCGCAGGGCGGTGACCAGGTCGTGCGTCATATGCGAAGCGACGCGGCCGCCCGGGCGACGGGTTGCCCGGGCGGCCGAAGCTCACTCGACCGGGGGGTGCGGCCCCGGCTGTTGACGGGGGGTCAGCCGTTGAAGTCCTCGCGGGCCAGCAGGCCCGTGTCGGGCTGGTCGGTGAAGACGCCGTCGATGCCGGTCGCGAAGTACGCCTTGTAGGCGCCGAAGACGTCACCGTAGGCGTCCGCGTCCGTGCCCTTGCGGAAGTCGGCGGGCAGGAAGGGGTTCTCGTTGCGCATGGTGTACGGGTGCAGGACCAGACCGACCCGGTGCGCGTCGGAGACCAGGGTCGTCGGCTTGGTGAGTCTGCCCTGGGCGTCGCGCGGGATGACCAGGTCCAGGGTCGGGCCGATGCCCTGCGCGTAGGAGGCGATCTCGCGCAGGCCGGCCGGCTTGACCAGGTCGGCGACCGTGCGCGGGTCGCCGGTCTCGACGAAGTCCCAGGGGCGGGAGCCGGCCGAGGACAGCAGGACGACCAGCGGGTTGTCGACGATCTTGTGCAGGCGCTGGATGCTGGTCGGCTCGAAGGACTGGAGGATGACCGGGGAGGTACGCCGGTCCTTGCGGTACGTGCGCAGCAGCTTGGCGACCCGCTCCTCCAGGGGCAGGCCCTGCTTGCGGAAGTAGGTGGGGTGCTTCAGCTCGGGGTAGATCCACACCTGCCTGCCGCGCTTGCGGGTCTGCTCGTCCTGCCACCTGAGGACCTCTTCGAAGGTGGGGATCTCCCAGCGGCCGTTGTAGAGCGTGTTGTGCGGGCGGTTGGCCGGGATGCGCTCGACCGCGCGCAGGGTCTTCAGCTCGGCGAGCGTGAAGTCCTCGGTGAACCAGCCGGTGGTGGAGACGCCGTCGAGCAGCTTGGTCTTCCTGCGTCCGGCGAACTCGGGGTGGTCGGCAACGTCCGTGGTGCCGCCGATCTCCGGCTCGTGGCGGCAGACCAGGTGCCCGTCCCTGGTGGGCACCAGGTCGCCCGCCTCGACGATGTCGGCACCCAGGTCGAGGGCGAGCTGGTACGAACCGAAGGTGTGCTCGGGGCGGTAGCCGCTGGCACCGCGGTGGCCGATGATCGTCGGCTTGGGCAGGCCCTTGACGCCGCCGTGGCCGCCGCCGTGCCGGGCTCCGTCGGCGCGTGCCGTGCCGGCCATGCCGAGGACCGCTCCGCCGGCCCCGAGGACCGCGGCGCCGAGCAGGGCCCGCCGTCCCGTACCGCTCGTTTCTTCGTTCGACTCCTGTGTTCCCATGAGCGCCCTCCCTGCCGTCGCGGCTCGTCCGTGCGGGCCGATCGTAGGGGCGCGTACATGACCGTTGGGAGACCCGGGGTGGAACACGCGGGTGACGCGGGATGTCGTAGTGCCTGGTGAGGAGGATGAATTGACGGCTCGTCGCATCATGTTCGATTCGGGCGTGCCGTTCTGGGAACGCGTGCGGTGGACTCCGGGGCGATGTGCGTCACAGCATGTCCATCGCGTTACGTACCGTCTGCGGCACACCACCGCAGGTAAACACGCGTCAACAGTGCGTAAGGCCTCGGTGAAGTCGCCGTGCCCGATGTGCGCGACACCCGGGGCCACGAGTATCGTCCTCTATCGTCCTCACCTGCACAGACTCATACAGAACCCCTTGACACCGGAGGGTCCGTTGTCCCGCTTCGTGCTCATCAAGGCAGTGCTCGGCCCGATCATGCGCCTGATGTTCCGCCCTCAGGTGGAGGGTGCGGAGCACATTCCCGGCGACGGCCCGGTCATCCTGGCCGGCAACCACCTGACGTTCATCGACTCGATGATCCTGCCGCTGGTCTGCGACCGTCAGGTCGTCTTCATCGGCAAGGACGAGTACGTGACCGGCAAGGGCCTCAAGGGCCGGCTGATGGCCTGGTTCTTCACCGGCGTCGGCATGATCCCGGTGGACCGGGACGGTGGCCGGGGCGGTGTCGCCGCGCTGATGACCGGGCGGCGCGTGCTGGAGGAAGGCCGCATGTTCGGCATCTACCCGGAGGGGACGCGGTCGCCCGACGGCCGTCTGTACCGAGGGCGGACGGGGATCGCCCGGCTGACCCTGATGACGGGGGCGCCGGTGGTGCCGTTCGCCATGATCGGTACGGACAAGCTTCAGCCGGGTGGGGCGGGGCTGCCCCGTCCGGGGAAGGTCACGGTGCGGTTCGGCGAGGCCATGGAGTTCTCCCGGTACGAGGGGATGGACCGGGACCGCTATGTGCTGCGGGCCGTGACGGACTCGGTGATGGCCGAGGTGATGCGGCTGTCGGGGCAGGAGTACGTGGACATGTACGCGAGCAAGGCGAAGGAAGCGGCGTAGGTTTCTCGGGGCGCGGGTGGGCTCGGGGTGCCGGGTCCGTGAGCGGCTGCGGGTTGTGGGGGCGCTGGTCGTGCAGTTCCCCGCGGCCCTTCGGGCATCGCTCCCAGGGCGTGGTGGGGTGGAATCCCGTGCCCGTTTCGCGAAAATCCCCGCCCCCCCTTCAGGGCGTGACCTTCAGGGCGTCGCCGTGTGCGGGCCCGTGCCGGTTCTTGCGCGGTTCCCCGCGCCCCTGAGGGCATTGCCTCACGGGTGCTTCGTTGCGCCGTCTTCCAGTTTCTGGCCCCGCAGCAGGAACCAGGCCGCCACCGCCGCGGCCAGCAGGACGGCCGCGCCGACGCCCGCCGCGAGCGCAAGGCCGTCGACGAAGGACGCGCGGGCCGCGTCCAGCATCGTCCCCGCGCTGTGAGCCGGCATGTGCGCCGCCGCCTCGACCGCGCCGCCCAGCGATTCGTGGGCCGCGGCCGGTGTGCCCGCCGGGCCGGTGAAGTCGCGGTAGACGCCGGTGACGATGGAGCCCAGCGCGGCGATACCGAGTGCGGCACCGAGCTCGTACGCCGTCTCGGACACGGCGGACGCGGAGCCCGCGTGCTCCTTGGGCACGCTGGAGAGGATCACGTCGGCGGTCACGGTGAACGAGAAGCCGGCCCCGACGCCGACCACCAGCAGTGCCGCCCCGAGCAGCGGGTAGCCGGTGGACTGGCCGAGCATCGTGAGCACGGCCAGCGCGACGCCGATCGCCGCGAGACCCCCGCAGACCACGGCCCGCACCGAGAAGCGCCGGGCCGCACGCCCCGCGACCAGTCCGGCCGCCACCGCACCGACGGCCGCGGGCAGTTCGGCGAGCCCGGCCTCGAACGGCCGCCTTCCCTGGACGAGTTGCAGGTACTGGGACAGGAAGAACACCAGTCCGGACAGGCCGAGGATGGTCAGCAGATCGGCCAGCACCGCCCCGCTGAAGCCGCGGTGCCGGAACAGCCGCATGTCCAGCAGCGGGGCCGGCAGCCTGAGCTGACGGCGTACGAATCCGTACAGGGCGGCCGCGCCCAGCAGGCCGGCCGCCAGGGTGCTCCATCCGAAGCCGTGGGTGGCGGCCTCCTTGATCGCGTACACGACGCCGATCATGCCGACCAGCGACAGGACGACGCTGACCAGGTCCCAGGGGCCGGGGTCGGCGGTGCGCGACTCGGGCAGCAGCTTGATGCCGACGAGGACGAGGACGGCCATCACGGGCAGGTTGATCAGGAAGACCGAGCCCCACCAGAAGTGCTCCAGCAGGAACCCGCCGACGATCGGTCCGACCGCCGTACCGGCGGAGGCGGTGGCGCCCCAGATGCCGACGGCCAGACTGCGTTCGCGCGGGTCGTGGAAGAGGTTGCGGATCAGGGCGAGCGTCGCCGGCATGAGGGTCGCTCCGGCGACGCCGAGCAGCGCCCGTGCGGCGATCAGCATCTCGGGCGTGGTGGCGTAGGCGTTGACGACGGATATCGCGCCGAACGCCGTGGCCCCGACCAGCAGGATCCGCTTGCGGCCGATCCGGTCGCCGAGGCTGCCCATGGACACGAGGAGACCGGCGATGACGAACGAGTAGACGTCGCCGATCCACAGCAGCTGGGTGCCGGAGGGCTTGAGGTCCTCGCTGATGTAGGGGGTCGCGAGACCGAGGACGGTCGCGTCGACGGCCACCAGCAGCACGGCGAGCACGAGGACGCCGAGCGCGAGCCAGCGGCCCGGGCGCTTCACCGCCTCGGTCGTCTCCGCCGCCTGCAGGGTGCTGGTCATGATTCCTCTCTTCTGAGTGCGCCGCCGAGCAGCAGCTCGACGATCATGTGCTGGAAGTCCTTGGGTGCGCCCTTGCCGCTGTGCACCATCCAGGCGCCGGAGGCCATGAGGCCGTAGAGCGCCTCGGTGAGCCAGGCGGGTGTGAGGTCGATGCGGAATTCGCCGCCGAGCTGGCCGCGGCGGAACAGGGCGGAGATCCGGTCGTCGATCGTGGCCCAGCCCGCGTTCTGCTCCTCGCCCTCGAACAGCTGGTTCTCCGTATAGAGGAACGCGAGCAGTCCGGCGGCGGGCTCCATGGCCCCGACCAGTCGGCGTACCGCCTCGCTCGCCGTGCCCTCGTCGAGCCGGGCCGCGTCCAGCGCCGCCTCGCACTCCGCGATGCCGAGTGCCTCCAGTGCCAGGACGAGGGCGTCACGTCCGGCGAAGTGACGGTGCAGCGTGGCCCGGCTGATTCCGGCGGCCTTGGCGACCTCGTCCATGGTCGCGGTGGATTTGCGGGTCAGCAGGGCGGCGGCGGCGCGCAGCACGTGCTCAGGATCGACAGCCATGAGACAAGCCTAATCCATATGAGACAGGATTGTCTCACTCGGGGCATGCGTGACTCACCACTGTCGTGGTGGTGCAGGTGACGGTGTGATCAGTGCCAGGGCAGCTGCGCGCGCCGCTGCCAGTACGCCTGCGGCTCCTCCACCAGCGTGGCGAGGCGGGTCAGTTGGTCGTCGTCGAGGTCGACGACCGCCGCGTGCAGGTTCGAGGCGAGCTGGCCGGTGGTGGCGGCACCGGAGAGGACGACACCGGCCCAGGGCTGCCGCAGGACCAGGGCCAGGGCGACCGCGTCGCAGCCCAGCCCGGTCTGCTCGGCGATCTCCCGCAGGACGACCGGGGCGTGCGGCCCGGCGAGCCGGCCGTTGGCCATGCCCTCCTTGACGATCACGGTGAGCCCGGCGTCGTGGGCCTCGGCGAGCGCGGGGGCGGCGGAGGTCTCCAGGGCGTTGTACGTGGACTGCACGGTACGGAACAGGGGTTCGCCGTCGACCGTCACGGCGAGGGCGGCGCGGATCGCGTCGGCCTGGGCGGGGCCGCTGGTGGAGAACCCGACGGTGAGACCCCGCGCGGCTGCCTCCGCGAGCTTCGCGTGCAGCTCCTTGTCGGTGAGGGCCGGACTGTCCGGGGTCACCGAGTGGATCTGGTAGAGGTCGAGCCGGTCGCCGAGCAGGGCGTCGCTCTCGGCGCGCTGGCGTTCGTAGGTGGCGAGGCCGTGGTCCTTGACCTCGTGCTCCTCGGCGTCGGTGGACCAGTCGGCGGTGTAGGTGTAACCCCACTTGCTGCCCACGACGATGTCGTCGAGGCCGGGCCGGTCCTTCAGCCAGCCGGCGAGGAACTCCTCGGAGCGGCCGTAGGAGCGGGCCGCGTCGAAGTAGCGGACGCCCTGGGCGTAGGCGGCGTCGAGGAGTTCGTGCGTGCGGGTGCGGAGCGTCTCGACGCTGCGGTCCTCTCCGAGGTCTTCGTCCCGGCCGAGGTTGATGTAGCCGGGGCGTCCTACGGCGGCGAGGCCCAGTCCGATGTGACAGGTGGGGGTCGTGGCGTTTGCGAGACGGGCGAAGGGCATCGCTGGCTCCGTTCGGTCGGCGGCTGACGACCAACGTAACCCGCGATGACCTTCGCCCCTGAGCTCGGCCGTTGCGGTGTTTCGGCGGGTGCGGTCGCCTGCGCTCGCTCGCGCAGTTCCCCGCGCCCCTGAGGGCGATCCCCCTCAGGCCTGCTTCTTGGCCACGGCCCACTCGTGCTGGGCCGCCACGTCCGCCTTCACCTCCGCCAGCTGGACGGCGACCGCGCTGGGGGCCGTGCCGCCCCTGCCGTTGCGGGAGGCCAGGGCGCCGGGGACGTTGAGGACCGTGCGGACCTCGGGGGTGAGGTGGGCGGAGATCTTCGCGAACTGGTCGTCGGTCAGCTCGTCCAGCTCCTTGCCCTCGGCCTCGGCGACCTTCACGCACTCGCCCGCCACCTCGTGGGCCACACGGAACGGCACGCCCTGCTTCACCAGCCACTCGGCGATGTCCGTGGCGAGGGAGAAGCCGGCCGGGGCCAGTTCCTCCATGCGCTCGCGGTGGACGGTGAGGGTGGCCATCATGCCGGTGAAGGCAGGCAGCAGGACCTCCAGCTGGTCGATGGAGTCGAAGACCGGCTCCTTGTCCTCCTGGAGGTCGCGGTTGTACGCGAGCGGGAGGGCCTTGAGCGTGGCCATCAGACCCGTGAGGTTGCCGATCAGGCGACCCGACTTGCCCCGGGCCAGCTCGGCGATGTCCGGGTTCTTCTTCTGCGGCATGATCGACGAGCCCGTCGAGAACGCGTCATGGAGGGTCACGAAGGAGAACTCCTTCGTGTTCCAGATGATGACCTCCTCGGCGATCCGGGAGAGGTTGACGCCGATCATCGCCGTGATGAAGGCGAACTCGGCGACGAAGTCCCGGGAGGCCGTGCCGTCGATGGAGTTGCCGGCCGAGCCGTGTTCGAACCCGAGGTCCTTCGCCACCGCCTCCGGGTCCAGCCCGAGGGAGGAACCCGCCAGGGCGCCCGAGCCGTAGGGCGAGACCGCGGTCCGCGCGTCCCACTGGCGCAGCCGCTCCGCGTCCCGGGAGAGGGACTGGACGTGCGCCAGGACGTGGTGGGCGAAGAGGACGGGCTGGGCGTGCTGAAGGTGCGTGCGGCCGGGCATCGCCACGTCGGGGTGGGCCTCGGCCAGACCGATCAGCGCCTCCTGGAGCTCGGCGATCAGGCCGCCGACGATCCGGGCGTGGTCGCGCAGGTACATGCGGAACAGGGTCGCGACCTGGTCGTTGCGGGAGCGGCCCGCGCGCAGCTTGCCGCCGAGGTCGGGGCCGAGGCGCTCCAGGAGGCCGCGCTCCAGGGCGGTGTGCACGTCCTCGTCGGCGATCGTGCCCACGAAGGAGCCGTCGGCGACGTCCGCCTCCAGCTGGTCGAGACCGGCGATCATGCGGGTCAGCTCGTCCTCCGTGAGCAGGCCCGCCTTGTGCAGCACGCGCGCGTGGGCACGCGAACCGGCGATGTCGTACGGCGCGAGCCGCCAGTCGAAGTGGACGGACGCGGACAGCTTCGCCAGGGCCTCGGCGGGACCGTCGGCGAACCGGCCGCCCCAGAGCCGGACGTCACCGCTGTTGCTGCTCACCTGCTGCGCTCCTCAAGGGGTGGTGGAAGTACCTCACCGTCATGCATGAGTATGCAGACCGCTGCATGATTCGTCAATCCAGCAGGGCCGAGGGGCTGTTTCCGGTCACGTGAGAGGAATTTAAAGATCCTTTGAACGGAGGAAACCGCTTACCCGTACCTCTCGCCGAACGCAGGCGCCGCGTTACGAAACCCGACGACACCCCCAACCCCCTAGTGAGGCATCCGCATGTCCAGGGCTCTTCCGAAGTACAACAAGCGTCGCGTCACGCTCATCGGCGGCGCCGCCGCGGTGGCGCTGTCCGGCACGGTGATCGCCGGCTTCGCCCTCGCCGGGGAGACGCCCGACAGCGGCGCCAAGAACGCCCGGACGCTGGCCGGGCCCGGCACGATCACCTGCCCGGACGTCCGCAGCAAGCTCCCGGCCGTCCCCGCGTCCGCCAAGGCCGAGGTCGACCGCAACCTCACCCTGCTCAACACGCAGATCCAGGAAGCCAACAAGCGCCTGGCCGACACCGTCGGCCAGGGCGGCCCCAACTTCGTCCAGAACGCCATCCTCGGCCCCCTCAAGGACAAGCGCGTCTCGACCGTCAACCGCATCGCCACCGCCATCGGACGCACCGCCGCCAAGCCCCAGGGCCTGGACTCCCTGGCCGCCTGCACGCTGAACGGCGCGGGCACCAACGCGGGCGGCGGCGCGGCCGGCAAGCCGCAGGCGGGCGGCAACGCAGGGAACGCGGGCAACACCGGCAATGCAGGGAACGCCGGTAACGCAGGCAATGCGGGCAACGCCGGCGCCGGCACGATCACCTGCCCGGACGTCCGCAGCAAGCTCCCGGCCGTCCCCGCGTCCGCCAAGGCCGAGGTCGACCGCAACCTCACCCTGCTCAACACGCAGATCCAGGAAGCCAACAAGCGCCTGGCCGACACCGTCGGCCAGGGCGGCCCCAACTTCGTCCAGAACGCCATCCTCGGCCCCCTCAAGGACAAGCGCGTCTCGACCGTCAACCGCATCGCCACCGCCATCGGACGCACCGCCGCCAAGCCCCAGGGCCTGGACTCCCTGGCCGCCTGCACCCTCAACAAGTGAGGTGACAGGCACTGTGGCCGCCCCGTGGGAGCGCCGGCCGGGGCGGCCACGGACGACGCCTGCCGGCGGGGTCCGGCAGAGGTGACCGGACCCCGCAACTCCTTAGACACTCGAAACATTTACGGCCATAATCGTTCGTCGTGGGAAAGACTCATGAGCGCATAGACGGCCGGCTCCGCACGTTCATCGAGGGGCAGCCGGTCTTCTTCACCGCGACCGCGCCCCTGGCCGCCGACGGCACGGTCAACCTCTCCCCCAAGGGCCTCAAGGGCTCGTTCACGGTGCTGGACGAGCACACCGTGGCCTACCTCGACTTCGCCGGCTCCAACGCCGAGACCATCGCCCACCTGCGGGAGAACGGGCGGATCACGCTGATGTGGTGTGCCTTCCAGGGCCCGCCGAACATCGTGCGCGTGCACGGCAGGGGCGAGCCGGTCTTCCGTGACGACCCCCGCTTCGGTGAGCTGCTCGGGCACTTCCCCGACATCGACCCGGCACAGCACGGCCTGCGCGCCATCATCGTCGTCACCGCCGAACTCATCCGCGACACCTGCGGTTACGCGGTCCCCTTCATGACGTACGAGGAGGAGCGGGACCTGCACGGCAAGCGGTTCGCCCGGGAGGACGACGCGTCCCTCAGCGCGTACTTCAGCAAGAAGGAGCACATCGCCACCAGCCTGGACGGACTACCCGGGCTGCCGTTGCCGCTGCCGCCCTCTACGGTCTGAGGCATGCGCCCCGGTGCCGTCGCCCTCGCCGTCTCCTCCCTGATCGCGCTCGGCGCCGGGCCGCCCGCACCCCCGCCGCCGTTGCCCGCCCGGATGGCGCACACCGGCGGTGGCACCCAGCTCATCACCGCGGTGGCCCCAGAACGGGCCTCGACGACGGGGACCGTCACCTGGTGGGACCGCTCGGACGGGCGCTGGGTCAAGCGGGGTTCCGCGCCCGCGCGCTTCGGAGCGAACGGGCTCGTCGCGGGCGCCGGCCGCAAGCAGGGCACGAACACCACACCGACCGGCCTCTACGGGCTGCCGTACGCCTTCGGGATCAAGGCCGCGCCGCGCGGGACGGCGTACCCCTACCGCCGGGTGCACCAGGACTCCTGGTGGTGCCAGGACAACGACTCCCGCTCCTACAACCGCTGGAGCGAGCCGCGCGCGGCGGACTGCCAGGCCGCCGAGTCCGAGCACCTGATCGGCTATCCGGCGCAGTACGCGCACGCGCTCGTCGTCGGCTTCAACTACGAGCGGCCCGTCCGGGGGCGCGGCGCGGGCATCTTCCTCCACGTCAACGGGCGCGGGGCGACGGCCGGTTGCGTGTCGGTGCCCGACGAGGCGATGCGGCGGATCCTCGTCTGGGCCGACCCCGCACGGCGGCCGCACATCGCGGTGGGCACGCGCGGCGGGAGTACGTCCGTCACCCGCGTGTGACGGGGTGACGGACGTGTGAGTGTTACCAGCGGTCACTCCTGTTCGCGCCCGAGTCGGCGCGCGGCTGAACGCTCCCGTGCCCCGGCACGTATGTGTGGGCCAAGGGTCAAGTCCCCACGGAGGAACCGTGACCACCACGCTCGCAGGCGGACGTGCCGCCCGCCGCCAGACGATGCGCCGCATCCGCCCGCGCCGCTCACCCGCCGTCCCGCTGCTGATCGGCCTGTGGGCCGGTGCGGCGGCCGTGCTGTGGTTGTGGTGGGACAACACGCCGTCCCTCGCCGACAACACGAGCAAGATCCTGGCCGCGGGCCGGATCACCGGCCTGCTCGCCGGGTACCTCATGGCGCTCGTGGTGCTCCAGATGGCCCGGGTGCCCGCGCTGGAGCGCCGGGTGGGCACCGACCGGGTGGCGCGCTGGCACGCCATGACCGGCCGCTACACGCTCTGTCTGGTGCTGGCCCATGTCTTCCTCACCATGTGGGGCTACGCGCTCCAGGCGGGCAAGGGGCTCGGTGACGTCGTCCAGCAGACGGTGGACTCCGTCAACCAGCTGCCGGACATGGGCAAGGCCGCCATCGGCACGGGCCTGCTGTTCCTCATCGGGATCCTGTCGATCGGCGGGGTGCGGCGCCTGATCGGCTACGACACCTGGTACCACGTGCACCTGCTCACGTACGCGTCGGTGTACATGACGTTCTGGCACCAGATCACGACCGGCAACGAGTTCGCCGTCGAGCCGGCCGCGAAGACGTTCTGGTACGGGCTGTACGGCGTGGTGACCGCGCTGGTCGTCTGGTACCGGATCCTCACCCCGATCCGGCTGAACCTGCGTCACCGGATGCGGGTCGCGGCGATCATCGAGGAGACGCCGGGGATCGTGTCCGTGCTGATCAGCGGGCGCAAGCTGCACCGGATGGGCGCGGAGGCCGGGCACTTCTTCCGCTGGCGGTTCAAGGCACCGGGCATGCGCTTCAGTTCGCATCCGTACTCGCTGTCGGCGGCGCCGCGCCCCGACATGCTGCGGATCACGGTCAAGGCGATCGGTGACCACACCTCCCGGCTGCGCGACCTCGAGCCCGGCACCAAGGTGTGGGCCGAGGGCCCGTACGGCGCGATGACCGCGCAGCGGCGCAGCCGCGGCAAGGTCCTGCTGGTCGCGGGCGGTGTCGGCATCACCCCGATGCGGGCGCTGTTCGAGACGCTGCCGGGCGCGTCCGGCGACATCACCCTGCTCTACCGCGCCAACACCACCCAGGACCTGGCGCTGTGGGGCGAACTCGCCAAGATCGCGGACGAGCGCGGCGCCCGGCTGATGTACGCGGTCAACAGCCCGGAGGGAGAGCGCCCCGACATCTCGGCGGAGTCCCTCCAGCGCAAGATCCCGGACATCGGCGACCACGATGTCTTCATGTGCGGGCCTCCCGGCTTCGCGCAGTCGGTCTACGAGGCACTGCGCGGCGCGGGAGTACCCGCCCGCCGTATCCATCACGAGTCGTTCGAGATGTGAGCGACGGGACACCAACGGCCCTTCAGGAGTTTGGGAAACGATGAGGAAGTCTCACCCCGTCCGGCGTGCCGTGCTCGCCGGCGCAGCCACCGTCTCCGGGATCGTGCTGCTGCTGTCCCTGAAGCCGGCCTCCGACCCGGGGTCGGCGCAGGCGGCGGGGCAGGCTCCGCCCGCGGCGGCCGGGCAGGCACCGCAGGGCGGTGTGAACGGAGCGGTCACCGGTGACGCGGCGCAGACGCAGTACGGCGCCGTGCAGGTCCGCCTGACGATGAACAACGGCAAGATCACCCAGGCCGAGGCGGTCCAGGCACCCAAGGGCGGCCGCAGCGACCAGATCACGGCCAGCTCGGTGCCGCGGCTGAACCAGGCGGTGGTCGCGGCGCAGAGCGCGGAGATCGACGCGGTCTCCGGGGCGACGTACACCAGCGCCGGCTACAAGAAGTCCCTCCAGTCGGCCCTCGACAAGGCGAAGGCGTCGGGCGGGGCGCAGCAGGGGGCGGGCGGCGCGCAGACGCTGACCGGCGATGTCGCGCAGACGCAGTACGGGCCGGTGCAGGTGCGGGTGACCGTGGCCGGCGGGAAGATCACCAAGGCAGAGGCGGTCCAGGCCCCCAAGGGCGGCCGCAGCGACCAGATCACCTCCTCCTCCGTCCCCCGCCTCAACCAGGCGGCCGTGGCAGCCGGAAGCGCCGACATCGACGCCGTCTCCGGAGCCACCTACACCAGCGCCGGCTACAAGAAGTCCCTCCAGTCGGCCCTCGACAAGGCTCCGGCCGGGGGCGGCTCCTCGCAGGCCGCGGGCTCGGGAGGCGGCCAGGCCGCGACGCAGACCCTCACCGGCAGTGTGGCGCAGACGCAGTACGGCCCGGTGCAGGTGCGGGTGACCGTCGCAGGCGGGAAGATCACCAAGGCAGAGGCGGTCCAGGCCCCCAAGGGCGGCCGCAGCGACCAGATCACCTCCTCCTCCGTCCCCCGCCTCAACCAGGCGGCCGTGGCAGCCGGAAGCGCCGACATCGACGCCGTCTCCGGAGCCACCTACACCAGCGCCGGCTACAAGAAGTCCCTCCAGTCCGCGCTGGACCAGGCCGGTGGCTGACACGGTGGCCGACTCCGCACAGGCTCCCGCCGCGGTACGTCATGCCGAGGAGACGATGGGGACCGTCTTCTCCTTCGACGTCCGCGGCGGGGAACCGGCCGCCGTGCGTGCGGCCCTGGACGAGGCCGTGGCCGGGCTGCACCGGGTGGACGAGGTGTTCAGCACGTACCGCGAGGACAGTCAGATCTCGCGGCTGCAGCGCGGTGAGGTGAGCGTCGCGCAGTGCGATCCCGAGGTCGCCGAGGTGCTGGAACTGGCCGCGGAGGCGGAGCGGCTGAGTCACGGCTGGTTCAGCACGTCGTACCAGGGCCGCCTCGATCCGACCGGCATCGTGAAGGGCTGGGCGGTCGAGCGGGCGGCGCGGCGGCTGTCGGAGGTGCCCGGGGTGTGCGGGGTGAATCTGAACGGCGGCGGCGATGTGCAGCTGCTCGGCACACCGGGTGGGCAGCGGCCGTGGCGCGTGGGGGTGTCCGATCCGTTGCGGCCGGGTGGCCTGGCGGCGGTCGTATCGGCGGCCGGTGTGGCGGAGCTGTCCGTGGCCACGTCCGGTACGGCGGAGCGGGGGGATCACATCGCCGACCCCCGGACGGGGCGTTCCGCCGTGACGGACCTGGTCTCCGTGACGGTGGTGGGGCCCCGGCTGACGTGGGTCGACTGCTGGGCCACGGCGGCGTTCGCGATGGGGTCGCGGGAGGGTCTGGCGTGGCTGGAGTCGCTGCCGGAGGTGGAAGCGCTGCTGATCACGGCCGGGGACGAGGTGCGGTGTACGGGGGGCTTGGCCGCGAGGCTGGGGTGAGTTGCGGCCGGGGCCGGGTGGGTCCGCGGCCCGGCGGCGCGGGGTGCCGCTGCGCCCACCCGTGCCGCCCCTGGGGTCTGCCGTCCGGATCACGCCGCAGACGCGAGGACCGGCACGCATGCTCGCAGCAGGGAGGGACACCCCTCAGGGGCGCGGGGAACTGCGCGATCAGCCACAGTCCTCCCGCACCCGGACGACCACCACTCAGTGGCCGTTCTGGGCCAACCTCAGCAAATGGTCGGCCAGGGCCTGCCCACCCGTCGGCTCCCTGCTGATCAGCAGCAGCGTGTCGTCACCGGCGATCGTCCCCAGGATGTCGTGCAGCTCGGCCTGGTCGATCGCCGAGGCCAGGAACTGCGCCGCCCCCGGAGGCGTCCGCAGAACCACGAGGTTCGCCGAGGCCTCCGCGGAGATCAGCAGCTCCTGTGAGAGCCGCCGCATCCGCTCCTCCTTCGCCGACCCTCCCAGCGGTGCCCGGGGCGTGCGGAACCCGCCCTCGCTGGGCACCGCGTAGATCAGGTCGCCGTCGGCGTTGCGGATCTTCACCGCGTTCAGCTCGTCCAGGTCCCGGCTGAGCGTCGCCTGCGTGACGCTCAGCCCGTCGTCGGCGAGCAGCTTCGCCAGCTGGCTCTGCGACCGGACCGGCTGCCGGTTGAGGATGTCCACGATCCGGCGGTGGCGGGCGGTGCGGGTCTGCGGCACGGCGGGCCCGTTCGCCCCCGGCTGCTCGTGGTCCTGCGCCTGGCTCATCGTCGTCTCATTCCCCGGATCGTCCGTCCCCGCTGACTGCCTGGAGGATGCCGGGCAGCGCCCCGAGGAACGCATCCGCCTCGTCGTCGCGAAGATTCAGCGGCGGCATCAGCCGGACGACGTCGGGGGCGGGCACGTTCACCAGGAATCCGGCCTCCTGAGCCGCCTGCCGCACCTGGGGCGCGAGCGGCTCGGTGAGCACGATACCCAGGAGGAGTCCCCTCCCCCGGACGAAATCGATCAACGGATGGCCGAGGGCCTCGATTCCGTCCCGCAACTTCTCGCTCTGCCGCTTGACGTTCTCCAGCAGCCCCTCGTTCCCGATGGTGTCGAGGACCGCGAGCCCGGCGGCACAGGCCACGGGGTTACCGCCGAAGGTCGTGCCGTGCTGGCCGGGCTGGAGCAGGTCGGCGGCCCGCCCGAAGGCGACGGTGGCGCCGAGCGGCAGCCCGCCGCCGAGCTGCTTGGCGAGGGTGACGACGTCGGGCAGGACGCCCTCGTGCGCCTGGTACTCGAACCAGTGCCCGGTCCGGCCGATGCCGGTCTGCACCTCGTCGAGGACGAGGAGGGCCCCGGTCGCGGCCGTGATGGCCCGGGCGGCCTTGAGGTAGCCGGCGGGCGGGACGACCACGCCGAGCTCGCCCTGGATCGGTTCGAGGATGACGAGCGCGGTCTCCTCCGTCACCGCCGCGGCCAGGGCCTGCGCGTCTCCGAACGGCACGTGCGTGACGTCGCCGGGCAGCGGCAGGAACGGCTCGCGCTTGCCGACCTGGCCGGTGAGCGCCAGAGCGCCCATGGTCCGCCCGTGGAAGGCGCCCTCGGTGGCGACGACGTGGGTCCGGCCGGTCAGCCGGCCGATCTTGAAGGCGGCTTCGTTGGCCTCGGCGCCGGAGTTGCAGAAGAAGACCTTGCCGTCCCGGCCGAACAGGTTGAGCAGCCGTTCGGCGAGGGCGACGGTCGGCTCGGCCATGAAGAAGTTGGAGATGTGGCCGAGGGAGCCGATCTGCCGGGTGACGGCCTCGACGACCGCCGGGTGGGCGTGGCCGAGGGCGTTGGTGGCGATGCCGCCGACGAAGTCGAGGTACGCGTTGCCGTCGGCGTCCCACACCTTGGTGCCCTCGCCGCGTGCCAGGGGCAGCAGCGGGGTGCCGTAGTTGTTCATGAGCGCGCCCTGCCACCGCTCGGCGTACTCCTGGTGGGCGGTCATACGGCGTCCCCCTCCTGCTCGTCGGGCACGACCATCGTGCCGATGCCCTCGTCGGTGAAGATCTCCAGCAGGATCGAGTGCTGGACCCGGCCGTCGATGACGCGGGCGGTGGTGACGCCGTTGCGCACGGCGTGCAGGCAGCCCTCCATCTTCGGCACCATGCCGGACGACAGGTCCGGCAGCAGCCGCTCCAGTTCGGCGGCGGTGAGGCGGCTGATCACCTCGTCGCTGCGCGGCCAGTCCTCGTAGAGACCCTCGACGTCCGTGAGGACCATGAGGGTTTCGGCGTCCAGTGCAGCAGCGAGTGCCGCAGCAGCCGTATCAGCATTGACGTTGTAGACATGTCCGTCGTCCTGGGAGCGGGCGATCGACGAGACGACCGGGATGCGGCCGTCGGCGAGCAGGGCCTCGATGGCGCCCGTGTCGATCGCGGTGATCTCGCCCACGCGCCCGATGTCGACCAGCTCGCCGTCGATCTCGGGCTGGTGCTTGGTGGCGGTGATGGTGTGCGCGTCCTCGCCGGTCAGGCCGACCGCGAGGGGCCCGTGCTGGTTGAGCAGCCCGACCAGTTCGCGCTGGACCTGCCCGGCCAGCACCATCCGTACGACGTCCATGGCGTCCTCGGTGGTCACCCTGAGGCCGGCCTTGAACTCGCTGACGATGCCGTGCTGGTCGAGGGCCGCGCTGATCTGCGGGCCTCCGCCGTGCACGACGACGGGCTTGAGGCCGGCGTGGTGCAGGAACACCACGTCCTGGGCGAAGGCGGCCTTGAGGTCCTCGTCGATCATGGCGTTGCCGCCGAACTTGATGACGACCGTCTTGCCGTTGTGCCGGACCAGCCAGGGCAGGGCCTCGATGAGGATCTGCGCCTTGGGCAGCGCGGTGTGCTTGCGGGTCGGTGTGGTCATGAGCTGTAGGCGCTGTTCTCGTGGACGTAGTCGGCGGTGAGGTCGTTGGTCCAGATGGTGGCGGTCTCGGACCCGGCGGCGAGGTCGGCGACGATGTGCACCTCGCGGTAACGCATGTCGACCTTGTCGCGGTCCTCGCCGACCCCGCCGTTCTTGCAGACCCACACGCCGTTGATGGCGACGTTCAGCCGGTCGGGCTCGAAGGCGGCGGAGGTGGTGCCGATCGCGGAGAGCACCCGGCCCCAGTTGGGGTCCTCGCCGTGGATGGCGCACTTGAGGAGGTTGTTGCGGGCGATGGAGCGGCCCACCTCGACGGCGTCGTCCTCGGTCGCGGCGCCGACCACCTCGACCTTGATGTCCTTGCTGGCGCCCTCGGCGTCCCGGATGAGCTGCTGGCCGAGGTCGTCGCAGACCTGCCGTACGGCCTCGGCGAACTCCGCGTACTCCGGGGTGACCTCGGCCGATCCGGAGGCGAGCAGCAGCACGGTGTCGTTGGTGGACATGCAGCCGTCGGAGTCGACCCGGTCGAAGGTCGTGCGGGTGGCGGCGCGCAGGGCCTTGTCGAGGACGTCGTCGTCGAGGGCGGCGTCGGTGGTGAGGACGACGAGCATGGTGGCGAGGCCGGGGGCGAGCATGCCCGCGCCCTTGGCCATGCCGCCGACGGTCCAGCCGTCCCTGGTGACGACGGACGTCTTGTGGACGGTGTCGGTGGTCTTGATGGCGATGGCGGCCTTCTCACCGCCGTGCTCGGAGAGCTGGGCGGCGGCCGTCTCGATGCCCGGGAGCAGCTTGTCCATGGGGAGCAGGACGCCGATGAGGCCGGTGGAGCAGACGGCCACCTCGATGGCGCCCCGGCCGAGGACCTCGGCGGCCTTCTCGGCGGTCGCGTGGGTGTCCTGGAAGCCCTTGGGGCCCGTGCAGGCGTTGGCGCCACCGGAGTTGAGGACGACGGCGGACACCTGGCCGCTCTTCAGCACCTGCTCGGACCACAGGACCGGGGCGGCCTTGACGCGGTTGGAGGTGAAGACGCCCGCGGCGGCGCGGCGGGGGCCGGTGTTGACCACGAGGGCCAGGTCGGGGTTGCCGTTCTCCTTGATCCCGGCGGCGATGCCCGCCGCCGTGAATCCCTTTGCTGCCGTCACACTCACGGCGCAACTCCGATCGTCGTCAGTCCGGTGGTCTCGTCGAGACCCAGGGCGATGTTCATGCTCTGGACGGCACCGCCCGCGGTGCCCTTGGTGAGGTTGTCGATGGCGCTGATCACGATGATCCGTCCGGCGTCCGCGTCATACGCGACCTGCACCTGAACGGCGTTCGAGCCGTGGACGGACGCCGTGGCGGGCCACTGGCCCTCGGGGAGCAGATGCACGAACGGCTCGTCGGCGAAGGCCTTCTCGTAGGCGGCGCGCAGCGACTCGCCCGTGACGCCGTCGGCGGCCTTGGCGCTGCACGTGGCGAGGATGCCGCGCGGCATCGGCGCGAGGGTCGGGGTGAAGGAGACGGATACCGGCTGCCCGGCGGCCGCGCTGAGGTTCTGGGTGATCTCGGGGGTGTGCCGGTGCCCGCCGCCGACGCCGTACGGGGACATCGACCCCATGACCTCGCTGCCCAGCAGGTGCGGCTTGGGCGCCTTGCCCGCGCCGGACGTGCCGGACGCGGCGACGATCACGGCCTCGGGCTCCGCCAGGCCCGCCGCGTAGGCCGGGAAGAGGGCCAGCGAGACGGCGGTCGGGTAGCAACCGGGCACCGCGATGCGCGTGGACCCCGCAAGCCGCACGCGGGCGCCCGGCAGTTCGGGAAGGCCGTAGGGCCAGGTGCCTGCGTGCGGGGAGCCGTAGAACCGCTCCCAGGCGGCGGCGTCCGTCAGGCGGAAGTCGGCTCCCATGTCGACGACGAGCACGTCCGGGCCGAGCTGTTCGGCGACGGCGGCGGACTGCCCGTGCGGCAGCGCGAGGAAGACGACGTCGTGGCCGGCGAGCACGTCCGGGGTGGTCTCCTGGAGGACTCGGCCGGCCAGGGGCAGCAGGTGCGGCTGGAGCGCACCGAGCTTTTGTCCCGCGTTCGAGTTGCCGGTCAGGGCACCGATCTCGACCTCGGGGTGGGTCAGGAGCAGACGCAGCAGTTCCCCGCCCGCATACCCGCTCGCTCCGGCCACTGCCGCACGCACCGCCATGGAACCTCCTCCTTAGAGGGCATGACTATACGTTTCCTTGCACGTTTATGCAATCCCTTGCGGGGGCGGCGTGACCGTCCTCCTGTGACTGAGCGGCTGAGTTGGCCCTTTAGCGCCTGAGTTGGCCCCGCTGAGCGCTCTTGTTGGCCCACCAGATGGGGTGGACGCTGCTGACCTGGTCATTTCGGGGTCGGCCCGGGTGAAGCTCAGCTGCCGCGTGCTGGGAGGACAACGTTCCGTAGCTATGGCGCTGGAGCAGCACCGAAAGTGGACGGCCGTGACGTCGTCGGCCGCTGCGACAGAGGTGGGGTACTGCTGCGGAAACCGGGCCAGGAGGTCCGCTGTCCCTCGTCGGTGGACGGTGATCAGCCCAGGACCCCTCCGCCCCGCAGGCCGCTGACGCGGCGCCCCAGGAAAGATCCGTCATCGTGCGTCGCGTAGCTGAAGAAGGTATGCCGCAGTCAGCGCAACGGCACGGTCCTCGTCATGCGACAACTCCACGAGGGCACGCGACGCCCTCGTGCCCGGGATGCCCGCAAGCGCCTGGGTCAGCCGTCCGCGTGCAGGCGCTTGGGTGGTGTCGTGGGCGAGGTGGTCGACGAGCCTGGTCGCGATCTGATCCGCCCTTGCGGTGTCGCTCGCCAGCACGCTCAGCGCATCGGCCGCGTCGGTGTCGTTCCTTCCCTCCACGATCATGTCGATGAGCATCGGGACCGCATCTGCCTCACCACGTGCCCCAAGCGCCAGAGCCGCATACCTGCGGACCACGATGTCGGGGTTCGCGAGTGCATCCCGCAGGTGCGCGGCAGCCTCACCGCCGGGCATCTCGGCGAGGGACTGAACGGCACGTTCCCGCACCGCGGCCGCCGGTGAGCCCAGTCCCTTCGACAGCAGTGCCGCGCCGCGGTCGCCGGATCGCGCCAGCGCCCATCGAAGGGCCCCGGCGACGTTCGGCTCCCTCTCGCTCAGTACCGCCTCGACCAGCGCCTCCACCGGCACCGGTGCTTCGTCGGCCGAGGAGAGGGCCGCGCGCTGGCGCGCTTGGGCGCTCTTCGACCCCAGTGCTTGGAGGAGCGAAACGACTTGGAGGACGCCCTCCCAGCCTGCGGGGTCTGCGGCATCGATCCGGCGCAGCCGCGTGAGCAGTTCGGTCTCCGCCGCGATGCGTTCGCGCGTCTGGCGGATGAGGTCGTCGACGAGCGCTGAGGGCGTGAAGCTGGGATCGTCGAGCGCGCGTCCGATCTCGCGCAGCGACAGACCCAGCGACCGCAGGCTCTCGATATGGAAGATCCGCCGGATGTCCTCCCCGGAGTACTCCCGGTAGCCGGAGCCGGTACGACCCGAAGGACGCACCAGACCGAGCGATTCGTAATGCCGGAGCATGCGGGCACTGACCCCGGACCGTCGCGCCACCTCACCGATCAACACGTCCTATCGTCCCTCCTGGCCGGACCTGCCGAGGGCCACGACGCGTTTCGCCTCCTCGATTGCGGACTCGAATCCGGTGTCCGGTTCGCGCAGCAGCCGTTGTGTGGCGAGCGCGTGCGCGCGCATGCGCGGGTCAGGGGCTGTCGTCGCAGCAAGGAGAGCCGGCACCATCAGTTCACCCAGCGCGACCAGCGCCCGGCTGAGACTCAGCTGCATCTCTCGCCCACCGCGCCCGAGCTGCGTCGCCAGCACCGCGGCCAGCGCGGACTCCTCGCCTTCCGGCACGAGTATGACCGCGGCTCGCCAGGCGCTCCGCGCCACCTCGTCGTCGGCGTCGGACAACAGCGCCCGTGTGATCGCCGGCCACGCCTGCCGGTCCCCGATCTTGGACAGCGTGTGCAGCGCCTGGCTCCGTGCCTGCGCACGCTCCGACCGGGCTTCGCGGACCAGCTTGGGAAGCGTCATGGACACCGGGTGGCGGGTGAGCGCCCAGGTCAGCATGTCGCGAACGAAAAACTCGGGCTCGATCGCGCATCGCTCGATGAGCTTGTCGATGAAGCGCGGGTCAGGCGTCGTGCCGCCCGCCAGAGCAGCCCGCAGTCGCACGGACGAACGGCCGTCCTCCAACCCTTGAAGCACTCGTATCGCATCCGTGTCCTGTCTCGTGATCGTCATCGAGACCACCTCCTTGGCAAGCAGTGAAGGCCCTGTCACCGTGTCAAGGTCAATTCGATGTCTGCGACGAGCTGGTGAGCGTAATCGGTGAGTGTTTTCCGCAGGTCAGCGTAGTGACCCATCGGATCGGGGCGGGTGAGTTGGAACCAGGCGGTGTTCCGGCGTCGCGCCCAGTCTTGCTGGATGTGCAGTGGTTGCTCGGCTTCGATGGGGCGAGGGGCGAACAGGTGCTCACCACGCGTGACGTGGACCCAGATGAACACGGACGCGTCCTGGCGCTTGCGATCGTCGAGGGCGGGTTGCTTGCCGCGCAGAGGCGCCAGTCGGCCGGTCAACTCCTGCCAGGTGCTGGGATCGAGGCACCAGTCGCAGAGGGCTTCTCGGCGGTACTGATAGTCGATGAGTCCGTCGGCTCCGCTGCTGAGTTCCGCGGCGAGGCCCTGTAGGGCGATACCGAACTCCTGCACTTCGCGGGTGGATTTCAACCAGATGTGAGTGTTGTCTTCGGTGTAGAGCGCCTTCTCAGCTTCGAGACCGAGGTAGCGGGCGGCTTCGGGGATTGAAGCTTGAGTGGCCCACTGGACGAGTTGGATGGCTGCGATCCGACGGAGGATCTTGTGGTCGGTTGGGCCGTCGAGTTTCTGGAAGTGGCGGGCATACCAGTCCGGTTCCAGGTGGGAGGGAATGTTTTCAGCCCGGTAGCCGGCGGTGCGGGTGGAGCGTGGGGCGGGCCACCCAGGAGAGGGGGAGGTGCGGATGAGGGGTGCTGCGGCAGTACGCAAACGCCGTGAGCAGGATTTTTCGTACTTGGTGAAGATCTGGGCCCATCCCGCGCGGGCGGGGGCGCCGGTGAGGGCCGAATCGAAGAATTCAGCGAGGACATCACGAAGACTGTCGATCTGTAGCAAGGAGTGGGCAGCGTCGAGGATCGCACCGCAGGCAATGGGGTCTATAGGGGAAGTTTCGTGGACTCGGATGCCGCCAAACGTCCTTCGGGTGTCGGTCTCGATGTCGACAATCGGGGCGAATATGGAGTCGACTCGACGCCTGCTGTGGGGCCACGAGAAAGTGATCAACGCAGCGAGCAGATGCAAGTCACTGAAATATTCGCGGACTTCGTGATCAACGTCGCGGGTTTTGAGCAGGCCGAGAAGATGATGTTGCAGTGCCAGCAGCCGGGGGCCAGGGCGCAAGGCAGGGGGTGGAGCCTGGTCGAGTTGGGCCCGGCAAGGAGGTCGTCTGAGCTTTCGAGCAGCTGCCGCGCAGCGGCCATCAGGCCCTCCCTACTGGGTAATCCACGTGGCATCGTCCAGCGGCTGAGTCAGGTCCATCGCCAGTCGGCGGTGCCAGAGCAGGTGAACCGCATGTACGCGGGCGACCGCAGGCAGCGACGTCTCCTCCGTCAGCTCTCCGAACCGCCGAGGACGTTCCCGTACCAGCCCCAGCAGTTCTCCCTGAAGCCCGAGCCGGTCAGCCATCGGGCGCCTCCGCGCGGACAAGGCGTCAAGGCCGGTCAGCACCTGGCGGCGCCAGCCGGACGCCACCAGGTAGTTCCATCCCACCGCACTGGCCGCCCGGTCCGCCGCGGCGAACTTCACCAGATCCTTTTCCTTGATCAGATGGGCGGGCCGGACATCGACCACCACCGCCGTCCCGGGCAGCAACACAAGGAAATCCGGGGTGTGGTCCTCGCTGCCGTCCGCAGTGGTGAACTTCAGCTTGAACGGCTGCGACAACACCTCGGTCACGGCGCCGGTGAAGTCCAGGGCAAGCAACAGATTCCGCTCGGCCAGGCTCTCGAAGCCATGCATCCGCCCCGTGGCCAGCAGGTACTCCAGACCGGGACGGTGTCGCTGCCCCGCCCGCCAGGTGAATCCACGTACCGGCACTGACGCGGACGCCGGGACACTGGCCAGTTCCCGGACAGGACAGATCACGTCCGCACTCGCGGTCTTCCACCTCGCCGTCCACCGCCGGGCCCAGTCCGGCCCCGTGTCTAGCCTCTCCCTCACAGCTGCATCGATGGCGTACGGAGCAACGAGTTCATCCAAGGTGCAGCTGTGCGACCAGATCGGCCGGGATTCGATCTCCGGAGCATGGACCGTAACCGTCATGCCCCACAACAGCGCGCTTGCACCGCTTCCCGTACAGCTTCTCTCGAAGTCCCAGCAGGTCAGCACACCAGCCGCTACCCTACGGGCCAACACCGACGCTCAGGCGGGCCAACTCAAGCGCTAAAGGGCCAACTCAGCCGCTCAGTCACACGTCCTCCCGGTACCAGGAAATCGACTTTGTCCTGACCATGACCACAGGTTAAGGTCCGCGGGCACATCTCAGGGGATGACGGCGGGTGGGGGAACATGACCGGGGAGATCGACGCGCCCATGAAGAGCGCGAACGCCTGGGGGCAGGCGCTCGCGGCGGTGGCGCTCGTGGGGGCGCTCAGTGCGGGCTTCTGGGGGCTCGCGCAAACGTCGTCCGAGGAGAGCGAGCCGAAGCCGGCCACCTGCTCCGAGGGCGAGACCCCGGCCGCGAAGGGCAAGCACCTCTCCGGCGCGCAGTTGTGCGAGGCGCTGAACCGGTCCGACCTGGCCGCCCTGCTGGGCACGCCGACGGAGATCGCGAAGACGGCCTCCGGCAGCGACAGTTCCTTCGGGAAGATCGCCACCCCGCAGGCGCAGGTCGAGTTCGAGACGTACACCGTGACGCTCTCGGCGACCTACGACGGCATGCCGGTGGCCGGATCGGAGGCTCTCCTCGGAAGCGACGCCCGCCCGCGGAAGACGCTGGGCCGCCCCGGCGTCCTCTACTCGGACCGCACCATCAGCATCAGCTTCCGGCTCGACGGCGAGGACGTCGACAGCGGCCCCGGCGTTCCGGCCCGGGCCCTGACCGTGGCGCAGGACGCGAAGGACCGCGGCGGTTCCCTCGACGTCACCCTGTGGCGCGCGGACGGAGTGGTGCCGGACGACGCGGTGCTGCTGCGCGTCGCGGAGAAGGTGCTGCCGACGGTCCCCGGGTGGAGGCCCGGCGGGTGACACGCACGCGGTGACGGCGCTGCGCGGCCACCGCCCCCGGGACGGCGGCCGCGCAGCGGCGTGTCACCTCTGCTTGATCCGCAGGAACGTCACGGAATGGGCGGGGAAGGTGTAGGTGAACTTCTCCGCCACGCCGCGGAACGTGGACGTCACCGGCGTCACCGGGGTGTCCGTCTCGGTGTTCATGGCGTCCTCGTCGGCGGCCAGCGTGGTGACGCGGGCGGCGGACGCGACCTTCGCACCCCCCAGGTCGACGGCCGTGCGGGCCTCGGCCGCCTGGGCGTTGACGACCTTGACGATCAGGTCCCCGGTCGTCGCGTCCTCGGTGACGACCTGGCGGAACGGCTCGGCCGGCTTGCCGTCGGTGAAGCTCCCCCACTCCTCGCCGTCGAGGAACAGGGTGACCTGGCGGCCGCGCACCTTGATGTCGATGTCGTAGGCCCGGCCGGTCTCGATCGAGCCGGCCTTCGTCATCAGGGTGCCCTTGCCGCCGTCCACGGCCTGCTCGATCGCGGACTGGGTGTTGTTCCAGCCGCCCAGGTTCCACCAGTAGTAGTTGCCGGTGTCCTTGACGCCGAAGGCGACGAGGAAGCCCTCCTTGCCGGACTTCTTGGTGGCCTTCACATGCAGGTCGTAGTCCTTCCAGGCCGGGTCGCCCGCCGTCACCATGGTGTTCTCGGCGGCGGTGTCGGTCTGGACGTACTGGCCGTCCTGGATGCTCCAGCCGCCCGTACCGGTGTGCTTCCACTTCGAGGCGTCACCGGAGAAGTCGTCGCTCAGCAGCGTCGAGCCCTCGGCCGAGGTGACCTTCACGTCGTCGTACGCGGCGCTGGTCGCCCACGTCGACAGGCCGACGGCACCGGTGATGGGGCCGCTGACGTCCGGCGTGGTGGTGGCCCTCGAGGGCACGACACGGTCGCCGACGTTGTTCATGAACAGCTTCTGGACCTCGTAGTTGGCCGAGTTCCAGGACGCCCGGTTGTTGAACCAGATCAGGTCCGGCCGCCATTGCACGTAGTCCTCGTTGGCGAGCAGCGGGGCGTACGAGGCGAGCTTGACGACGTCGGCGTTGCGCTCCAGGCCGGTCATGAAGGCGGCTTCGGACAGGCCGTTCTTCCAGGCGTTGCCCTGCGAGGCGTACTCGCCGAGGAAGACCTTGGGGCCCTCGCGGTCGTAGGAGTCGTAGCGGTCGTTGTTCTGCAGGAACCAGTTCGGGCTGTTGTAGTAGTGCTCGTCGACCATGTCCACCTTGGCGTCGCGGTTGAGCTGCCATGCGGTGTCGAAGGTCGAACCCGCGTCGTCGGGGCCCGAGTTGGAGACGACGGTGATGTCCGGGTACTTCGCCTCGACGGCGGCCCGGAACTGCTGGAAGCGGGCGAAGAACTCCTTGGGGAGGTTCTCCTCGTTGCCGACCTCGATGTGGGTGAGGTGGAAGGGCTTGGGGTGGCCCATCCGCGCACGGACCTTGCCCCACTCGGAGGTCGCCGGGCCGTTGGCGAACTCGATCAGGTCGAGGGTGTCCTGGATGTGCCGCTTGAGCAGCGCGTCGTCGTCGACGGCCTGGTTCTGGCCACAGCCGGTGACCAGCGCGGGGACCACGGGCAGCGGCATGGCGCCGATGTCCTCGGAGAAGCGGAAGTACTCGTAGTAGCCGAGGCCGTAGCTCTGGTTGTAGCCCCAGAAGTTGGCGTTGGTGGCGCGCTCCTCGACCGGACCTATGGTGTCCTTCCACTGGTAGCTGCGCTTGCGCTGCCAGTGCGAGGCCGCACTGTAGTCCTCCATGGAGCCGGTGTTGACCAGACAGCCGCCCGGGAAGCGCACGAAGCCCGGCTTCAGGGCGGCGATCTTCTCGGCGAGGTCCTTGCGCAGGCCGCCTGGCTGGTTCTTGTACGTCTCGCGCGGGAAGAGCGACACCTCGTCGAGCGCGGCGGCGTTCGCCGAGGTGACGGCGAGCCGGCCGCGGTTGCTCGTGCGGGTCGCCGTGAACGTGGCCTTGTACTTGGCCCAGCCGCCCTTCACGGCGACCCGGCGGGCGGTGGCCAGGCTGCCGGAGGCGTCCTTCAGGGAGACGGTGAGGGTGCTGCCGCTCGCGGCGCGGGCCCACACGGAGAAGTCGTAGCGCTTGCCCTGCTCGACGCGGACGCCGGTGTTGTAGCCGGCGTTCGTGACGGACGAACCGGCGCCCAGGGAGAGGTAGTTGCGGTTGCGCTCGTTGAGGCGGCCCGAGTCGTTCACGACCTGGGCCGTGCCGCCTGCCGTCCACGAGGTGAGGGGCGTGTAGGAGCCGTTGTCGGCGGTGGAGTACTCGAAGGATCGGTTCTGCACGAGCTCGGCGTAGAGACCGCCGTCGGCGGCGCGGTTGATGTCCTCGAAGAAGACGCCGTACATGGTGTCGTCGATCTTCGCGCCCCGGCCGGACGGGTCGACGGTGATCGCGTAGCCGGTCACGTCCTCGGCGTGTGCGGGGGCCGGTACGAGGGCTGCCGCCGTCAGGAGGGCGGTGACCGTGAGACCGAGTCTCCCTCGGGTGCGGGCGTCGGTGCGTGGCATGGATACTCCGCGGCTCTCTGCTAGAGGTGTTCGAAATATCAGACATTGATCAGCACTTCGAACGGCAAGATAGGGAGGGGGCGGAAGCGCGTCAATGGGTCGCACGCAACGGCAGGGACGGAGGGCGAGGCAGGATGGGCGAGTTCTGGCCAGTGGCGGATGTACTGGCGTATCTCGCCGGGCGCTGGAGGGTGTCACGGTCGGTACGGGATCTCGCGAACGGCACGGAGGGGGAGTTCACCGGAATCACCGAGTTCCGTGCGGACGGGGAGGCACCTGGCGGGCTGCTGCACCACGAGTCCGGCACCTTCGTGTGGCAGGGCGTCGCCCGGCCGGCGCAGCGCACCCTGCGGTTCCTGCCAGCCCCGGGAGGAACCGCACAGGTGCGGTTCGCCGACGGGCGGCCGTTCCACGACCTTGACCTGACGTCCGGACGGCACGTCGCCGACCACCCCTGTTCGGCGGACCTCTACCGGGGTGAGTTCACCGTCCGCGACAGCGACCACTGGCGGACGGTGTGGCGCGTCCGGGGCCCCGCCAAGGACCTGGTCCTGCGGACCGGCTACGCGCGCGAGGGCTGAGCCGACGCCCCGTCGAGGCGCAGGTTCCAGCGGCCCGCCCGGCCCGTGACGGCGGTCGTCGACAGCGGGCGGACGTCGATGTTCCAGTACGTCGACGGCGGCGCCTTCAGGGCGTACACCAGGGCTGCCCGGATCACCGAGGGCTCGGCCACCGCCACCACCCGGCAGCCGTCCTCGAAGGGCCGGGTGTCCAGCCAGCCGCCGACGCGGGTGATGAAGTCGACCAGCGACTCGCCCCCGTGCGGGGTGGCGCGGGGGTCGGCCAGCCAGGCGTCCACGGCGTCCGGCTCCCGGGCCATCGCCTCGCCCAGCGTCAGCCCGCGCCACCGGCCCATGTCGCAGTCGCGCAGGCCGAGCTGCACCAGCGGCGCGTACCCGAGCCCCTCCCCCGTCGCCCGACTGCGCGGGGTCGGCGAGCAGTAGCGCAGTTCGGCCGCGGCGAGCGGCAGCAGGTCCCGGGCGGCGCGCTCCACCTCGCCCCAGCCGGCCTGGTCCAGCGGCCGGTCGTCCTCGAAACGCTCGGCGAGCAGCGGCGAGCTACGCGCGGCGGCGACGAAGGTGACCCGAAGTGGCATGCGGCGATCGTGAGCGCAGCAAGTAAGCAGGTCAAGAGGTGTTACCTACGAGTTACCCAGGGTGGCGCGGCCCTCACTGGCCGAAGATGAGCGCCATCCACTGCTCGGGGCGCTCCAGCGGGGCGAACCCGAACCGCTCGTACACCCCGTGCGCGTCGTGCGTGGCGAGCAGCACCCGCCGCACCCCGAACGACCGCAACTCCTCCCGCACGGCGGCCACGAGCGCGCTCCCGACGCCTTTGCCGCGCACGGAGCGATCGACGTACACGTCGCACAGCCACCCGAAGGTCGCCCGGTCGGTGATCACCCGGGCGTAGGCGACCTGCTCCCCCGACACCGTGTCGAACACCCCGAAGTTGAGCGATCCCTCGATCGCCAGGTCCTGCTTCTCCCGGGGGCGCCCCAGCGCCCAGTAGGCGTCGGTGGACAGCCAGTGGTGCACGCGCTCGCGGTCGACGCGGGCGGGGTCGGTGGAGATCTCGTAGCCCTCGGGCAGGCTCGGCGTGTCGGTCATGTCCGCGATGCTCGCAGGCCGCCGGAAGGCGCGTCGAGCGGTTATCCGAGCACCTCGTCACAGGCCGTGCGCAGCCGCCGCACTCCCTCCGCGATCTCCCCGGTCCCGGCGACCGCCGCGAAGCTCAGCCGGATGTGCGCGGCCGGTGGTTCGGCGCTGAAGTAGGGGCGGCCCGGTGCGAGGGCGACGCCGGCGCGCAGGGCCGCGGAGGTGAGGGCCGACTCGTCCGTGCCGTCGGGCAGGCGTGGCCACAGGTGGTAGCCGCCGGACGGGACACAGGGCAGGGCGAACTCGGGCAGATGCAGGGCGAGGGCGCCGGTCATGGCGTCCCGGCGGGTCTTCAGCTCGGCGGAGACGGCCCGCAGGTGACGCGGCCAGGCGGGTGAGCCGACGAGTTCGAGGGCGGCTTCCTGGAGGGGGCGCGGCACGAAGAACGTGTCGACGACCTGGATGGCGCGCAGCCGCTCCAGGACCGGTCCGCGGGCGGCCAGGGCACTGACCCGGAAGCTCGGCGAGGTCGCCTTGGTGAGGGAGGAGACGTGGACGACGACGCCGTCGGGGTCGTCGGCGGCCAGGGGGCGCGGCAGCGGCCCCGCGTCCTCGTGCACCAGCCGCCGTACGAAGTCGTCCTCGACGACGAACGCGCCCGCCTCCCGGGCGGTGCGCAGCACCTCGGCGCGCCGCGCGGGCGTGAGCACCGCGCCGGTGGGGTTCTGGAAGAGCGGCTGGCAGACGAAGGCCGGGGCGCCGGTGGCGCGGAACGCGTCCGCCAGCAGCTCCGGCCGTACGCCGTCGGCGTCCACCGGGACGGGCACCGGGCGCAGACCTGCGGCGCGGGCGATGGCCAGCATGCCGGGATAGGTCGGGGACTCGACCAGGACGGGCGCGCCGGGCGGGGCGAGGGCGCGCAGGGCGGTGGTGAGCGCGGACTGCCCACCCGCGGTGATCAGCACCTCGGCGGCCGTGATCGGGCCGCCGATTCCCCGCGCGAACCATTCACGCAGCTCCGGCAGCCCCTCCATGGGCGGCCGCCCCCAGGCGCCGGGGCGGCGCCCGGCCCGTGACAGCGCGGCGGCCATCGCCCGCTCGGGCTGCAGGGACGGGTGCAGATAGCCGCCGTTGAACTCGATCACGCCGGGCGGCGGCGCGGCCAGTGACGCCAGCACCCCGGAGGCGTCGACGGAGCGCGGCACGAGGTCGGCGGCGCCGTCCGCGCTGAGCGCGACCTCCTGCCAGGAGGTGTCACCCGCGGGTGCCGGTGCCGTCCGGGTCTGCGCGCGGAACGCGCCCGCACCGGGCCGGGTGACCACGAGGCCTTCGGCGGCGAGCCGGGCCAGGGCCCGGGAGACCGTCACCGGGCTCACCCGGAACCGCTCGACCAGAGCCCGACTCGACGGCAGCTTTCCACCAGGCGAGTAGCGATCGAGCTCCCGCCGCAGCTGTTCTGCCAGTTCACCCACACTGCTACGCTCTTGCATGAGAGCACAGAATAGCGCTACTGCGACACCTTCGATAGCAGTCGCCACCCCGGGTCCGGAGAGCCGTGGCTTCGGCACCCTCCAGGCGGCCCTCGGCGTCGTCGCCTTCTCGCTGACGTTCCCCGCCACGGCCTGGGGGCTGGAGGGCTTCGGTCCCTGGTCCCTGGTCGCCGTGCGGAGCGTGCTGGCCGCGGTGATCGCCGGTGCCGCCCTCCTGACGCTGCGGGTGCCGCTGCCCGTCCGCCGGCACTGGCCGGGCCTCGCCGTGGTCGGCGCCGGTGTCGTCCTCGGCTTCCCCCTGCTGACCACGCTGGCACTGGAGACCTCCACCACCGCGCACGCCGCCGTCGTGGTCGGTCTGCTCCCCCTCACCACGGCGCTCTTCTCGGCCCTGCGCGTCGCCACCCGGCCCTCGCGCACGTTCTGGATCGCCGCCCTCGCGGGCGCGGCGGCAGTGCTGGCCTTCACCGTGCAGCAGAGCGGCGGCGCCCTGACCACCGCCGACCTCTACCTGTTCGCCGCGCTGCTGGTCTGCGCGGCCGGTTACACCGAGGGCGGTCGGCTGGCCCGGGTCATGCCGGGCTGGCAGGTGATCGGCTGGGCGCTGGTGCTCTGTCTGCCGCTGACCGTGCCGGTCGCCGCGTACGCCCTGGCACACGAGCCCGTACGGCTGACCGCGCACAGCGTCACCGGTCTGCTCTGGGTCGCGGCGGGCTCGCAGTTCGTCGGGCTGGTCGCCTGGTACCGCGGCATGGCGGCCATCGGCATCCCCAAGGCGAGCCAGTTGCAGCTCGCCCAGCCGCTGCTCACACTGGTGTGGTCGGTGCTGCTGCTGGGCGAGCACCTCACGGTCGCCGCCCCGTTGACGGCCGCGGCGGTGCTGGTCTGCATCGCCGTCACACAGCGATCACGCGGCTGAGCGGGAGCGCGCGGGGCCCCTGCCGGCAGGCGCCCCGCACCGTAGACTCGGAGGCCACGGACCGCTGCTCCACACTTCGTGAGGAGGCTCCAGATGCGCGCAACCGTGGGCGACCAGCTTGTCCAGCACGGCAGGGTGGTCGGTCAGCACGACAAGGTCGGCGAGATCGTCGAAGTGCTCGGCCAGGAGGGCAACCCCCCGTACCGCGTCCGGTTCGAGGACGGGCACGAGGGCGTCTGCTCCCCGGGCCCCGACACGGAGATCCGGCACAGGGAGACCACCACCGGGCCGTGACTCCGGCGCGCGAGCGGCGGCGGCCGCTCCTGACCGTCGGCCGCTCGGCACCAGATGCCCGTCATGCCCGTACGGGCCGGCGGCTCAGCGCGGTGGTGGCACCGGCCGGCCGTAGTGATCGGCGACGACCCGCGCCATCGCCCCGATCCGGTCGGCCGCCACGTCCCTGGCGGCGAAGTAGACGTGTCCGCGCACCTGCGGGTACTCCCCGGCCAGCGTCAGATGCCGGGACAGCTCGCCCGTCTCCTGCCACGCCGCGGGCTGCGCCGGGTCGCCGGCCTTGTACAGCGCCTCCCCCACGTAGAGCTGTGTCGGGCTGTCGCGCGCGACCTCCGCCCACCAGCGCACCAGCTTGGCGTAGTCGGCCGCGGCGAAGCCGATGTTCCAGTACAGCTGCGGGACGACGTAGTCGATCCAGCCCTCGCGCACCCACTTCCGGGTGTCCGCGTGCAGGTCGTCGTAGGTCTCCACACCGGCCCGGGTGTCCGAACCGGCCGGGTCAGTCGAGGCGTTGCGCCACACGCCGAACGGGCTGATGCCGAAGCGGGTGCCCGGCCGGACCTCCCGCACCCGGTCCGCGGTCTCGCGCACCAGCCGGTCGATGTTGTCCCGCCGCCAGGCGGCCCGGTCCGGGAAGCCGCCGCCGTGCTCCTCGTAGGCGTCGTCGTCGTCGAAGGTCTGCCCGGCCACGGGGTACGGATAGAAGTAGTCGTCGAAGTGGACACCGTCCACGGGGTACTTCGCCACCGCGTCGAGCATCGCGTACTCGACGAAGGCACGGACCTCGGGCAGCCCCGGGTTGTAGAAGAGCTTCCCGCCGTACGTCACCACCCAGTCCGGGAAGCGGCGCGCGGGGTGGGAGGCGGCGAGCCGGGACGGGTCGGCGTGGACGGCGATCCGGTACGGGTTGAACCACGCGTGCAGCTGGAGACCCCGGGCGTGCGCCTCCTTGACGGCCGTGCCCAGCGGGTCCCAGCCGGGGTCCTTGCCCTGGGTGCCGGTGAGGTACTGCGACCACGGCTCGTACGGCGAGGGCCACAGCGCGTCCGCCGTGGGCCGGACCTGGAAGAACACGGTGTTGAGCCGGTTGCGGACCGCCGTGTCGAGGTGGGTCAGCAGTTCGGCCCGCTGCTGTGACGCGGACAGGCCCGCCTTGGACGGCCAGTCACGGTTGGCCACGGACGCGATCCAGACACCCCGCATCTCGGGATCCGGCGCCCCTCCCCCGCGTCCGGACGCGGCCGACGCCCGGGGCATCGTCGTGAAAGCCGACAGCGCCGCGACCGCGAACGCCCTGCGTGACACTCGTCCCATCCGGATGCCCCAAAATGCCGTGGATCCGCCCGGTCGCGGATCACTCCGGGGCCAGCATGCCCGAAGCAGACCCGACCCCCGCGATCGATCATCGATACTTCGGAGTAACGTGCACGAACGGAGCAGGCGCCGGGACCCGGCCGGTCTGCCCGGACGTAGATCAGCAGCGAAAGGGACGATGTGACGGACATCCCAGCGGGAGACATTGCACGCGTCGGAGTCGTGGGCTGCGGTCAGATGGGCGCGGGGATCGCCGAGGTGTGCGCCCGGGCCGGCCTGGACGTCATGGTCGCCGAGACCACCGGCGAGGCCCTGGAGATCGGCCGCACCCGGCTGTTCACCTCCCTGGCCAAGGCAGCCGAGCGCGGCAAGATCACCGAGGAGGAGCAGGAGGCCACGCTGGCCCGCCTGAGCTTCACCACGGACCTCGGCGAGTTCGCCGACCGTGACCTGGTGATCGAGGCCGTGGTCGAGAACGAGCAGGTCAAGACCGAGATCTTCCAGGTGCTCGACCAGGTCGTGACCCGGCCGGACGCGATCCTGGCCTCCAACACCTCCTCCATCCCGCTGGTGAAGCTGGCGGTGGCGACGTCGCGGCCCGACCAGGTCATCGGCATCCACTTCTTCAACCCGGCCCCGGTGCAGAAGCTCGTCGAGCTGATCCCGGCGCTGACCACCTCCGAGGGCACGATCAGCCGCGCCCAGCTGTTCACCGAGAAGCTGCTCGGCAAGCACGCGATCCGCGCCCAGGACCGCTCCGGCTTCGTGGTCAACGCGCTGCTGATCCCGTACCTGCTCTCCGCGATCCGGATGTTCGAGACGGGCATCGCCAGCCGCGAGGACATCGACAACGGCATGGAGATGGGCTGCGCCCACCCGATGGGCCCCCTGAAGCTGTCCGACCTGATCGGCCTGGACACGGTCGCCTCGGTCGCGCAGTCCATGTACGAGGAGTACAAGGAGCCCCTGTACGCCGCTCCCCCGCTGCTGCAGCGCATGGTCGACGCGGGCCGGCTGGGCCGCAAGACGGGCTCGGGCTTCTACACGTACGCCTGACCGCCCGGCTGACCCGGCCATCTCAACGCCGCCGCTCCTCCGGCCACGGCCGGGCACGGCGGCGTCCCCATTCCTGCGCCTGCTCGGTCATGCGCCGGCGCAGCCAGCCCATCCAGAAGGCGAGCGGTGTGATCACGAGCGCGATCAGCAGCGCCGCGCCCCACCCCTCCCCGGAGGAGAAGCGGACCATCACGACCACCAGCGCGTAGAGCGCCAGTGTGCGGGCCACGTCCTTCCGCCACTTCGTCATGACGTCCCCGGTACCCTTCGCGGCCGGTTACAGACGGTCAGATTTCGGCCAAGCGGCGGGCCCGGCACCGGGGTGGGTGCCGGGCCCGCAGCATTCACACACCGTGTGCGCGCCGGGCTCGCATATGCCCTACGCACACTCTCCCCAGGCACCCACCAGGCGAGTTGACTCCACAGCGCGTGCAAGGGATGTGAAACGACTACGGAAAGGAGCGGAATCGTGACCGTCGATCCCGAGCATCCCGTCGTCCATGGAGAACTCGCAGAGTTACGGCGCCGCCTCGATGTGGCCTACGCCCGCGTCGAAGGCGGACTGGCTCTGCTCAGCCACCGCACCGAGGAGACCGCCAAGGAACTCGACGAGCTCAACACCCGGATCAACTCGCTGGAACACGCGCGCTGGCCGCTGCCCGCGGTCGCAGCCCTCACCGCCGTGGGTGCCCTCGTCATGACGATCTGGCAGGCACTGGGGCGCTAGGGCAACACGTCCTGACCGAGCCTGAGATGGTGCAGCAGGAGTAACGCGGCCGCCATGTTGGCGGCCGGGACCTCGCCGCGGGCGACCATGTCGGGGACGAGCTTGAGGGGCACCCATTCCCGGCGGTCCGACTCGAAGTCGTCCACGGGGTGCCCGACGTACTCGCCCTCGTCGGCCCAGTACACGTGGTGCCGGGCGTCGGTGAGCCCGTTGGACGGCTCCACGCTCATGAGGTGGTGCAGGGGTCCCGGCCGCCAGCCGGTCTCCTCCTCCAGTTCCCTGGCGGCCGCGCGGGCGATGTCCTCGCCGTCCTCGACCACCCCGGCCGCGAGTTCCCACCCCCAGCTGTCGGTGATGAAGCGGTGCCGCCAGAGCAGCAGTACCTCGTTGGCCTCGTTCACGACCGTGGCCACCGCAACGGGCCGCAGCCGGATGAGGAAGTGGTCCAGGTGCCTGCCGTCGGGCAGTTCGACATCCGCGAGATTGACGCTGAACCAGCGGTTTGAGTACACAGTTTGTTCGTTGCGTTTCGTCCACTGCACGGTTCTGCCACCTTCCGTCGAGTGAGTGGCAATATCGCAGCAGGGACGGACTGACAGCAGGCGCACAGGAAGCGCCTCGGCGCGACACGGGCACCACCGCCCGGAGTTACAACGGTACGCGCAGTGCCCCGTCGATGAGTTCGGCGGCCTCCGCCGTGCCCGCGCAGCCACTGCGCACCAGGTGCTCCCGCACGGCACGCAGCCGGTCGCGCAGCCGCTGGGACTCCATGCCCCGGGCCTGCTCGGCCATCTGCACGGCGATCGCCACCGCCTTGTCGGCGTTGCCCTGCCGCAGCTCGATGGTGCTGAGCATCGCCAGGCGGTGCACCCGGCCGCGGTCGTGCGCCGGGTTGTCGACGGCGGCCGCGGCGTGCTCCCCTGCGGCCGCGATCTCCCCGAGGCTCAGCAGCGCCTCCGCCACCTGCACGTTGACGAGCCCGGGCTGGACATACCCGGTCTCGTCGGGCTCGTAGCCGCGCCGGATGCGCTCGGCGGACTGCTCGGCCCGCCGGATGCAGGACAAAGCGCTGGTGCCGTCGCCGAGATGCGCGTACGCCTTGGCCTGCATCGCGTACAGGTCGGAGGCGAGCGCCGGGGTGATGTGCTTGCCGGCGGCCCGCAGGGCGGCCTCCGCGAAGGCGACGGACTGCCGGTACTCCCGCATGAACAGCGACTGGTTGACGAGCAGAGCGATCACATACGCCCCGAGCCCCCGGTCACCGCTGGCCTTGGCGAGCCGCAGCGCCTGGTGGAAGTAGCGCTGGGCGAGCCCGTGGGCGTCGGAGTCGTAGGCGCAGATACCGGCGACCGCCACCAACCCGCCCGTGGCCCGGTGCAGTTGACGGCCCGTCTCGTCGGTGTAGCTGCCGCGCAGCAGCGGGGCGGCCTCGGCGTTGAGGAAGCCGACGATCCGGGCCCGGGTCGCGATGCCCCCGGCCTTGCGGTACATCTGCTCGTAGTGCGTCCGGGCGGCCCGCAGCATCTCCAGGTCGCCCGCGGTGACCCGGTGTCTGCCGCCCCGCGAAACGTCCACGTCCTCGGGCGGGTTCTCCCATTCCCACACCGGCATCACGGCGGGGGTGCCGGTGAGGGCGGGCGCGCCCAGGATGTGCGGACGCTGCTGCTGGTCGGAGCGCCACAGGGCGGTGGCCCGTTCGACGAACCCGGACAGGGAGCCGGTGTGCGGGGCGGACGGCTCGCCGGGTACGCCGAGGCCGATGTCGTCGAGGGTGACGTGCCGTTGCAGCCGGGCGGCGAGCACCTCGCAGATCAGGTCCGGCACCTGGCCGCGGGGGCGCTGCCCCTTCAACCACCGTGCGACGGCGGTGTGTTCGTACCTCAGGGACAGGCCACGGGCCCGCCCTGCCTGGTTGACGTGTGCGGCCAGCCCCGCGTGCGAGATCCCGGCTTCGTCCAGGATCGCGTCGAGCAGAGTGTTGGGCTGCATGTGGGCCCCCCGGGTGGCTCGGTGCGGACAGATTAGTGGCTCCTCCTTCACACGGGGTGTGAACGGAGTGCTCGAATCCGCACGGTGTGCGCACTGTCGCTCACAGTCGCGGGCCGGTTGACTGAATTGCCTCGAAAGAGGCCGGCCGGGCCGCCGGCTCCCCCTCGTACAGTGCGGCGGCCCGCTCCCGCCGTCCGCCCGGCCGCCTGCCCGACACTCCGTGGCGGGGCGGACGGCTCCGCCGGCCGTGCGCTGCGAGTCATCGCCGTGGTGTCACAGGTGTGTCATCGGCTGCGGGCACGTGGTGGTCGTTCGCGCAGTTCCCCGCGCCCCCAGGCGGGCAGGCCGTCCGTTCCTCAGTGCCAGCAGCGCGATGTCGTCCGGCGGTGTGCTCCGGGTGTGATGCCGGAGGGCGGTCGAGATCCTGCCGACGACGCCCTGCGAGGAGAGCGGGCCCTCCGCCGCCGCCCCCGTCGGCGCCGTCGCCAGCGGGGAGAATCGGCCACGGGCGTCCCGGGCGTCCTGCGCACCGTCCGTGAAGAGGAACAGCGCGTCATGGGGCTCGAGGCGGCCGAGTCGCACCGTCGGCAGTACCGGCGGCAGCGGAAAGAGGCCCAGCGGCGGATGCGGGTCGCCGGCGGCGAGTTGCTCCGCCCGCCCGCCGCTCAGCCGGTACGGCCAGGGATGGCCGCAGTTGAGCGCGAGCATCTCGCCGTCGGGACGGATCTCCACGAGAAGCAGGGTCACGAACTCCTCGGCGGCGCCCGCGGGATGCTCCTGGCGCAGATGCCGGTCCAGGGCGCGTTCCAGCCGGCGCAGCACCAGGCCGAGGTCCCGCTCGTCGTGCGCAGCCTCGCGGAAACAGCCGAGTACGGCGGCGACGGTCCCGAACGCGCCGATGCCGTGCCCGCGTACGTCGCCCATCACGGCCCGTACGCCGTGCTCGGTGGCGACGACCTCGTACAGGTCGCCACCGACCGCCGCGCCCCGCTCCGCCGACAACTGGGCGGCGGCCACGTCCAGCCCGCCGATCCACGAGGGCAACGGCCGCAGCAGTGCGCGCTGCGCGGCGCCCGCGATCCGGCGCACCTGCCGCAGCTCCCGCATCAGCGAGTGCCGCACATGAAGGATCAGCGCGGTCCCGACGGCGAAGAACACGGCACTGGTGACGAGCCGTGCCTGGAGACCGGTCTCCTGGGCGAGCGGACAGACCAGCTTGTACGTAACGGCCGCCGCGCCCCACGCGGTGGGAAGACCGAGGCTGCGTACCCGACCCCTGACACGGATCATGCCGATGGCCCCCCAATAGGCCCTGACACACAGAATCGGACCGGCCCGAGAAGGCCGGTCCGATTCTGTCGACAGCACGCCGGGAGAGGGGGAGATCACCCGCCTTTACCACTCAAACGAGTGAGGTGACCCACCCCGTTCCTCGGGGCGCGGGGAACTGCGCGACGAGTCTCGGCGAAGCCGCACCCGGCGACGAAGCGCAGGCCCCCACGGCACTAACTCCGCAGCTCCGCGCCCACACGCTCGCCCGCGAGGGCCACCGCGGCGTCCCGGGCCGCGGACGCCTCGTCCACGGTCAGCGTCCGGTCGGTGGCACGGAACCGCAGCGCGTACGCCAGCGACTTGCGCCCCTCCCCCAGCTGCTCGGCGTTCTCGTACACGTCGAACAGCCGGATGGACTCCAGCAGCTCTCCGGCACCGTCCCGCAACGCCGCCTCGACGTCCGCGGCCGGCACGAACGCGTCGACCACCAGAGCGACATCCTGCGTGGCGACGGGGAACGCGGAGATCCGGGGCGCCGTGGCCGTGGCGTCACCGGCGGTCTCCACCGCGTCCAGGTCGATCTCCATGGCGCAGGTGCGCGCGGGCAGCCCGAGTGCCTTCACGACCCGCGGGTGCAACTCGCCCGCGTGCCCGACGACCCGCTCGGCACCGTCCACGGTGACCGCCAGCTCGGCGCACCGTCCGGGGTGCCACGGGCCGTACTGCCCCTTGCGGATGACGAGTTCGGCACCGGCCTCACGGGCGACGGTCCGTGCGGCCTCGACCGCGTCGGCCCAGTCGGCCGGACGGCCCTTGCCCCACCAGCCGGCCTGCTCGCGCGCCCCGGCGAGGACAACGGCGATGTGCCGCGGCTGCTCGGGCAGCGCCGCGTTCAGTTCGGCGAGCTCCTCGTCGGTCGGACGGCGGTCGACGGGCAGCACGGCCGCGACCCGCTGCTCCTCGCGCGGGCGGAAGACCAGACCGGACTCGAACAGCGCGAGGTCGTGCGAGCCCCGGCCGTCGTTGCGCCGCAGGGCGGCGAGCAGACCCGGCAGCAGCGACGTGCGCAGCGCGGGCTCCTCGTCGCTCAGCGGGTTGCTGAGCTTGACGACGCGGCGGGCCGGGTCGTCCTTCTCCAGGCCGAGCTGGTCGAAGACGTGCTCGCCGATGAACGGGTAGTTCAGCGCCTCGACGTACCCGGCACCGGCCAGGGCCCGGCCGACGCGCCGGTGCAGCCGCTGCCGGTCCGTCAGACCGAGGCCGGCCGGCGGCTTGGGCAGCGTGGAGGGCAGGTTCTCGTAGCCCTCCAGCCGGATGACCTCTTCGGCCAGGTCGTTCGGGTCGGTGAGGTCGGGCCGCCAGGACGGGACGGTGACGATCAGCTCGTCCTGCCCGTACACGTCGCAGCCGATCTCCTGGAGGCGGCGCACGACGGTCTCGCGGCCGTAGGCGACGCCCGCGACCTTGTCGGGGTGGTCGGCCGGGATGGCGATGGTGCGGGGCCCGGAGGGGGCGACGACCTCGGTGACGCCGGCCTCGGCGGTGCCGCCCGCGAGCAGGACCAGCAGGTCGACGGTGCGCTGCGCGGCGGCAGCGGCGGCCTGCGGGTCGACGCCGCGCTCGAAGCGCCGGGACGCCTCGGAGGACAGCTTGTGGCGGCGGGCGGTGCGCGCGATGGAGACCGCGTCGAAGTGCGCGGCCTCGATGACGACGTCCGCCGTGGCGTTCTCGACGTCGTCGTGGTCGGCGATCTCCGTGTTGGCGCCGCCCATGACGCCGGCGAGCCCGATCGGGCCACGGTCGTCGGTGATGACCAGGTCCTCGGCGTCCAGCGTGCGCTCGACACCGTCGAGGGTGGTGAGCTTCTCGCCCGCCTCGGCCCGGCGCACGCCGATCGTGCCCTGGACCAGTCCGCGGTCGTAGGCGTGCAGCGGCTGCCCGAGCTCCATCATCACGTAGTTGGTGACGTCGACGGCGAGGGAGATCGGGCGCATGCCGACCTTCTGCAGCCGGCGCTGGAGCCAGATCGGGGAGCGGGCCTCGGCGCTCAGACCGGTCACGGTGCGGGCGGTGAAGCGGTCGCAGCCGGTGGGGTCGGAGATCCGCACCGGGTAGCCGTAGGCGTTCGGGGCGGGCACGTCGATCAGGGCCGGGTCGCGCAGCGGCAGGCCGTAGGCGATGGCGGTCTCGCGGGCCACGCCGCGCAGCGACAGGCAGTAGCCGCGGTCGGGCGTGACGGCGATGTCGAGGACCTCGTCGACCAGTTCCAGCAGCTCGACGGCGTCCTTGCCGATCTCGGTCTCCGGCGGCAGGACGATGATGCCCTTGGTGCCGTCGTCGCCCATGTTCAGCTCGTCGCTGGAGCAGATCATGCCGCGCGACATCCGGCCGTAGGTCTTGCGCTCGGCGATCTGGAAGTCGCCGGGCAGGACGGCACCGGGCAGGGCCACGACGACCTTGTCGCCGACGGCGAAGTTGCGGGCGCCGCAGATGATCTCCTGGGGCTCGCCGGTGCCGTTGGCCTGGCCGACGTCGACGGTGCAGAAGCGGATCGGCTTCTTGAACTCCGTCAGCTCCTCGATCGTCGCCACCTGGCCGACGACCAGCGGACCCTTGAGGTCGGCGCCGAGCTGCTCGACGGTCTCGACCTCCAGACCGGCCGAAATGAGCTTGGCCTGCACGTCGCGACCGGTCTCCGTCTCCGGCAGGTCGACGTACTCCCGCAGCCAAGAAAGCGGGACCCGCATCAGATCTCCATCCCGAACGGCCGGGTGAACCGGACGTCACCCTCGACCATGTCTCGCATGTCTTCGACGTTGTGGCGGAACATCAGCATCCGCTCGATGCCGAACCCGAAGGCGAACCCGCTGTACTTCTCGGGGTCGACGCCGCAGGCGGTGAGCACCCGCGGGTTGACCATGCCGCAGCCGCCGAGCTCGATCCAGCCCTCGGAGGAGCAGGTGCGGCAGGGGCGGTCGGCGTTGCCGATGGACTCGCCCTTGCAGACGTAGCAGAGCATGTCCATCTCGGCGCTGGGCTCGGTGAACGGGAAGTAGTTCGGTCGCAGCCGGGTCTTCATGTCCTCACCGAACAGGGCCTGGACCATGTGGTCCAGGGTGCCCTTGAGGTCGGCCATCGTCAGGCCCTCGTCCACCGCCAGCAGCTCGATCTGGTGGAAGACGGGCGTGTGCGTGGCGTCGAGTTCGTCGGTGCGGAACACGCGGCCGGGGCAGACGATGTAGACCGGCAGCTCACGGTCGAGCAGGGCACGGGCCTGCACCGGGGAGGTGTGCGTGCGCAGCACGACGCCGGAGCCGGACTCGTCGGTGCCCTTGGGGCCCTGCACGAAGAAGGTGTCCTGCATCTGCCGGGCCGGGTGGTCGGGCAGGAAGTTCAGGGCGTCGAAGTTGAACCACTCCGCCTCGGCCTCGGGGCCCTCGGCGATCTCGTAGCCCATGGCCACGAAGACGTCCGCGACCCGCTCCATCATGGTGGTCAGCGGGTGCCGGGCGCCGGACGGTACGCGGTCGTAGGGCAGCGTGACGTCCACCGCCTCCTCGACGAGCACGCGCGCGTCCCGCTCGGCCTCGAGCTCCGTCTGGCGAGCGGCGAGGGCCTTGTTCACGGCACCGCGGGCCTGGCCGACGCGCTTGCCGGCCTCGGCCTTGGCGTGCGGGGGCAGGGCGCCGATCTCGCGGTTGGCGAGGGCCAGCGGGGAGGTGGGGCCGGTCTGGGCGACCTTGGCCTCGTGGAGCGCTTCGAGGGAGTCCGCGGCGGCGAAGGCGGCGAGCGCCTCGTCCCGCATGCGCTCGATCTCTTCCGGTTTCAACGTCTCGACCTCGACAGGGTCGTACGACTTATTCGGTGCCGACATCTCTTCCCGTGCTTCCGATTGGCTGGCTGGAGGTCCCCGTCTCCGACTCGGACGGCCGCCTGAAGGGACACAAAGGTGCCAATGGCCGAGTCTAACGGGGTGGAGGGTCCCTCTCGGACGCCCGGTCCGAGCGGGACCCTCAGGTACAGGAATGCGCCCGCGGGCTCAGGCGAGATAGGCCGGAGCGCTCACGGGCAACGTAAATCGGAACTCGGCGCCGGCGCCGGGGGCGCGGCCGACCGTGATGGTGCCGCCGTGGGCCTCGACGATGCCCTTGACGATGTAGAGCCCGAGGCCCGTCCCGCCGCGCTTGCTGCCCCGCCAGAAGCGGGTGAAGACGCGGTTCATGGACTCCTCCGGGATGCCGGGCCCCTCGTCGCTCACCGTGACCGACGTGCCGGTGTCCTCGCCCTCACGGGGGGACGCCGTGGCCGTGACGTCGATCGTGACAGTTCCCTCGCCGTGCCGCACGGCATTTTCCAGCAGGTTGCTGAGCACCTGGTCGATCTTGTCGGGGTCGGCCCACAGGTCGGGCAGCGGCTGCTGGACGCGCAGCAGGAACCGGTCGGCGGGCTGCCCGGCAGCGACGTAGGCCTGGATGTGCCGTCCGACGGCGGCGCCGATGTCGACGGGCTGGCGGCGCACCTCCAGGCGGCCGGAGTCGATCCGGGAGATGTCGAGCAGCTCGGCGATGAGCCGGGTGACCCGGTCGGCGTCGGCGTCGACGGTCTCCAGCATCAGCCGCTTCTGGTCGTCGGTGAAGCGTTCCCACTTGGCGAGCAGGGTGGCGGTGAAGCCCTTGACGGAGGTCAGCGGGGAGCGCAGTTCGTGGGCGACGGTGGCGATCAGCTCGGCGTGGCTGCGCTCGGTGCGGCGGCGGGCCTCGGTGTCGCGCAGGGTGACGACCAGGCGCCGGACGGGTCCGGTGGGCCGGGTGCGGACGTAGCGCGCGCAGACCAGCACCTCGCGGCCGCCGGGCAGGAGCAGGTTGCGCTCGGGCTGTCCGACGCGGATGGCGAGCCCGCCGTAGGGGTCGGTCAGCTGCCACCAGCGGCGGCCCTCGAGGTCCTCTAACGGCAGGGCCTTCTCCAGGCGCTGCCCGAGGGCGTCCCGGGCGCGGACGGCGGTGATGCGCTCGGCGGCCGCGTTGAAGCAGATGACACGGCCCTGCTCGTCGGCGACGACGAGCCCGTCGGGCAGCTGGTCGGGGTCGATGCCGAGGCCGGCGTGGTCACCGGGCGGCCGGGACGCGGCGGGCGGGTTCCCGGCGTCCTGGGCTCCCGGTGCGCTGCTCGTGCCGACGCTCATCCCCGTACCCCACCTCCAAGGCTCCGCAGAGGGGTCCTGAGCTGGTCACCCTACTAGTTCCCGGTGACGGAGCGGCACCCTCCGGAGGCGCGCTGTGCACGCGCCGACGCATAGAGACATACGGCGGCGGCGGTGGCGAGGTTCAGGCTCTCGGCCTTCCCGTGGATCGGGACGCGCACGACGGCGTCCGTGAGGGCGCGGGTCTCCTCCGGGAGCCCCCAGGCCTCGTTGCCGAAGACCCAGGCGGTGGGTCCGCCCATGGTGCCCTTGTCGAGCTCGTCGTCGAGGTCGCGGTCGCCGGCCCCGTCGGCGGCGAGGATCCGGACACCGGCGTCCCGCAGTCCGTCCACGGCCTGCCCCACGGGGACGCCGACGGCGACGGGCAGGTGGAACAGCGAGCCGACGGAGGCGCGGACGGCCTTGGGGTTGTACACGTCGACGGAGGCGTCGGTCAGCACGACGGCCTCGGCGCCCGCGGCGTCGGCGCAGCGCAGCACGGTACCGGCGTTGCCGGGGTCGCGGACGTTGGCGAGCAGGGCGACGAGCCGGGGCCGGGCCGCGAGGATCTCCTCGAACGGCGTGTCCAGGAACCGGCAGACGCCGACGAGGCCCTGCGGGGTGACGGTGGTGGAGATGTCGGCGACGACCTGCTCGGCGGCGAGGTGCACGCGGGCACCGGCGTCCCGGGCGGCCCCCACGATGTCGGCGTGGCGCTCTGCGGCGTCCAGCGTCGTGAACAGCTCCACGAGCGTGGCCCCGGCGTCGGTGCGGTGCCCCGCGGCCTCGCGCACGGCCTGCGGCCCCTCGGCCAGGAACAGCCGGTCCTTCCCCCGGAAATTCCGCTTGGCCAGCCGCCGCGCGGCCAGGACGCGGGGTGAGCGGGGGGAGATGAGCTCGGGGGTGGCAGGGGGCATCTGTTCGCTTTCTCGGTTGCTGCACAGCAGGACCCGCAGACCGTCCGGCCTGCGGGTCCTTCAGTCACATCGGCTTCGAGCCGGCGTCACGCAGCCTTCGGCGCGTTCACGTCGCTCGGCAGCGCCTTCTGGGCGACCTCGACGAGGGCGGCGAACGCACCGGCGTCGTTGACGGCCAGCTCGGCCAGGATCTTGCGGTCGACCTCGATGTTGGCGGCCTTCAGACCCTGGATGAAGCGGTTGTAGGTCATGCCGTTGGCGCGGGCAGCGGCGTTGATGCGCTGGATCCACAGCTGACGGAAGTCACCCTTGCGCTTCTTGCGGTCGTTGTAGTTGTAGACCAGCGAGTGGGTGACCTGCTCCTTGGCCTTGCGGTACAGGCGCGAGCGCTGACCGCGGTAGCCGGAGGCCTGCTCGAGGATCGCCCGGCGCTTCTTGTGGGCGTTGACTGCCCGCTTGACGCGTGCCACTTGTTAACTCCTTGTAGCGGGGTCGTGGGGGTGCTCACACGACCCGAAATCGATTGGGTCCCGGTCTGACGTACGTCCGGCGCTCACGCGCCCGGACGTCACTTGCCGAGAAGCTTCTTGATCTTCGCGGCGTCGCCCGGGGCCATCTCGGCGTTGCCGGTGAGGCGACGCGTCACACGGGACGACTTGTGCTCGAGCAGGTGGCGCTTGCCGGCGCGCTCGCGCAGCACCTTGCCGGAGCCGGTGATCTTGAAGCGCTTGCTGGCACCGCTGTGCGACTTGTTCTTCGGCATAGCGCCGTTCTCTCCTCGTCGGTGGCGCTCCGGTGCCCGGTCGTGAAACCGGGCACAGGTGGAGCGTCGTCTTGTATCGGTTGCTTCCTGGGACTGGCGTCCCGGGAGTCACGCCTCGGCGGGCTCCTCGGCGGGCTCTTCAGCCGGCGCCTCGTGCTCCGCGGCGTTCTGCGACTTGCCGGGGTTGGCCTTCGCTTCCGCCTTGCGGGCTTCCTGCGCCTGGCGAGCCTCGGCCATCGCCTCGGTCTTCTTCTTGTGCGGACCGAGAACCATGATCATGTTCCGGCCGTCCTGCTTCGGGTTCGACTCGACGAAACCGAGGTCCTGGACGTCCTCCGCGAGACGCTGCAGCAGTCGGTAGCCCAGCTCGGGACGGGACTGCTCGCGACCACGGAACATGATCGTGATCTTGACCTTGTCGCCCTGCTTGAGGAACCGGACGACGTGACCCTTCTTGGTGTCATAGTCGTGCGGGTCGATCTTCGGCCGGAGCTTCATCTCCTTGATGACCGTGTGCGCCTGGTTCTTGCGCGCCTCACGGGCCTTCATGGCCGACTCGTACTTGAACTTCCCGTAGTCCATGAGCTTGCACACGGGCGGACGGGCGTTCGCCGCGACCTCGACCAGGTCCAGGTCGTACTCCTGCGCAAGCTCCAGTGCCTTGGCCAGGGGGACGATGCCCACCTGCTCGCCACTGGGACCGACAAGTCGCACCTCGGGAACGCGAATCCGGTCGTTGATGCGGGGCTCGGCGCTGATGGATCCTCCTCGGTAGCACCACGCGACGGTCTGGCGGACGGCCGCGTAACGTCTTGTATCGACAGACCTAACCGCGCCGAAGCAACAAAAATGCCCCGGACGATCCCAGGCGGGGCTCCTCGAACTACCGGAGCACCGCCGCGGGGAGCCGCGGGGCGCACTTTCGGACGGATCGCCGCCGCTGGGGCGGGACCGCCTGACCGGTGACCCGCCGCCCTGAGGGTGATCGGGTGGGAGTTCGAAAGCCTCCACTTGTGGGTCGGTCTCGTGGGCTGTGTGGCACACGTGTCCGACCGGTCGTTACACGAGATTACCAGCAGTGGCCGGGAACGGCCAATTGGGACGGGCCGGGGTCACGTGGGGGCCGGCCGCTCCCTGCGCCTATCGTGTGGGGCATGAGTGAGACCCCTCCTGAGTCCCCCGACTTCGACGCCATGGCCCGTGACATCGCCGAGGTCCCGGCGGTCGAGGTGATCGTGACGGTCGCCGTCAACCTGATGAGCGCCGCCGCCGTGAAGCTCGGCCTGACCGAGGAGGGCGAGAAGCACAAGGACCTGGACGAGGCCCGCAAGCTGGTGCACGCCCTGGCCGGTCTGCTGGACGCCACCGCGACCGAGATCAGCTCCTTCCACGCGGCTCCCCTGCGCGACGGCCTGAAGTCGCTGCAGCTGGCGTTCCGCGAGGCTTCGCTCGTCCCGGACGAGCCGGGCCAGGGCCCGGGCGAGAAGTACACGGGTCCGGTCTACGGCTAGGTCGTGTCCGGGCGCATCTCAGCGCACGAACAGGGGCTCGCCCGGGGGCGTCGCCTCGGCCGGCAGAAGTGCCAGGTCGAGGCCGCGCACCAGGCGGGCCCTCAGTGTTTCGTCGGCGGCGAGCCGCCGGGCGACCGCGCGGGCGGCTTCGGCCGGGGCCGCGGACGGGTCCAGGACCAGGGCCAGGGTGCCGTCGGCCTGCCCGGGGCCGAGGTGGGCGCGCAGCACGGCCGGCTCGGCGGCGACGGCGTCCCGTACCGCCCCGACGACGGCCGGGTCGGCGAGCGGGTCGGTGCTCGCGCGGCCCTCGGCGAGGGCGAGCAGGGCGGGGCCGGTCAGCTCGAAGGGCACCGGTCCGGCCAGGTCGAGCACGATCGTGTCGGCCTTCTCGTGCGCGGCCGCCTGGAGGGCCTGGTGCAGCGGTACGGCGACGGGGCGGGCCTGCGGATCCCAGCGGGCGAGGGAGTCCGTGGAGGTGAAGGCGGGCAGGGCGGTGCGGTCGCCGGCCTTGAGGGTGGGCACGGCCATGTCGCTGGTCTTCTCTCGGCGCAGCCCGTTCTCGTCCTCCTCGACCTCGCCGAGCACCGCCACGACGGGCACGAGCAGCCGGGCGTCCTTGAGGGCGGCGAGGACCCGGCCCAGCGCGCCCCGGTCCTCCGACCAGGCGGCGAGAGCCGCGCTCAGCCGGGGGTCGGCGGAGCCGTCGTCGTCGGAGAAGCCGGAGTCCGGGATGTTCTTGTTCGCCACGGTCGTCGAGCCTATCGGGAGCGGGAGGCGGTCCTCGCCCGGCCCCGGGGCACCTCGCGGGTACGGCGGCGGGGGACGCGACGAAGTGCCGGGGCCGGTGCCGTGGCGCTAGAAGATGGTGTGGTCCTCGCGCCGTCCGCGCCATACGACCACCGCCGCGGCCAGGAGGACGCCGCCGGTGCCGCCCGCGAGCCAGGCGGCCCAGCCGGACGGGCCGTCGTCCGGCCCCGGCCCGTCGGGGCCCGGGCCGAAGTACTCCGCTCCGTACGCCGCCGGCTTCAGCTCTTTCGGCTCGATACGGGCAGCCTGCCGGATGGCGGCCGCCGGGTCGATGAAGCCGTAGCCCCGGGAGTCGTCCCGGCCGCCGGTGGGGGCGTTGCGGGCGGTGTCCTCCAGGAGGGACTTGATCTGGGCCGGTTTCAGGCCGGGGTGGGCCGCCTTGACCAGGGCCACGGCGCCGGAGACGAAGGCGGCGGCGGCGCTGGTGCCCCAGCCCTCGTAGTACTTGTGGTCGGGGTCGGCGATGACGACGTCGACGCCCGGCGCGCTGACGGTGGCGTACCAGCGGCGGGTGGAGAAGGAGGCGCGGGTTCCGGCGCGGTCGACGGCGGTGGCGGCGATGACGCCCGGGTAGGCGGCCGGGTAGGAGATGTGGTCCCCCTTCTCGCCGCCGTTGCCCGCGGAGGCGACGACGGCCACGCCCTTGTCCAGGGCGTACTGGATGGCCTGGTCCTCGGTGGGTTCGGGGTGGGCGGAGGCGGAGTCGTCGCCGAGGGAGAGGTTGATGACGTCGGCGCCGTGGTCGGCGGCCCAGCGGATGCCCTCGGCGAGGGCGTTGCCGCGGGTGCTGCGGGCCTTGGCCCGGGAGGGGTCGCCGTCCTCCAGGATCACGCGGACGGGGAGGATCTTCGCCTCGGGGGCGATGCCGATGACGCCGTCGGCGTCGCCCGGGCCGTGCCCGTGGCCGGCGATGATCCCGGCCATGGCGGTGCCGTGGCGGGCCCAGGCGCGGTCCCCGGGCTCGGCGCCGAAGCGGACCAGGTCCTTGCCGGGGAGGACGTTTCCGTCGAGGTCGGGGTGGTCGGCCTCGACGCCGGTGTCCAGGACGGCGACGGTGATGCCGCGGCCCTTCGTGGTCTGCCAGGCCTCCTGGGTGTGCATGGCGTCCAGGGCCCACTGCTGGGCGCGGATGCCGTCGGCCCGGGCGGTGGCGGCGGGGAGGAGGACCAGACCGGCCGTGAGCAAAGCGCAGAGGATGGTGGCCGTCCGGGACGGCGTGCGCGGGCGTATCCGGGCCGGGGGGTGCGCGGCGGTCACGAGGGCTGCTCCGAGGCCGAGCGGACGTTCTTGCGGAAGTCGCGTTCGACGCGGTCGGCGAGGCCCTGGGCCTCGTTGCCGAGGCCGGCCTGGGCGGCGGCGGTGGTGGCGTCGGCCTCCCTGGCGTCCCCGGCGGGCTGCGGGTCGTCGACGGTACGGCCGTCGGCCCAGCCGGAGACGGCGTACACGACGACGGGGGCCTCGGTGAGCACGGAGACGGTCCAGGAGGCGCGCTGCCGGGCGCCGAAGTCCGCGGCCGGTGTGCCCTTCGCCGCGTACGGCAGGGGCATCAGGTCGTTGCGGCGGTCCAGGCGTTCCTTGCGGAAACGGTTCGCGAGGGCGGTCATGCCGGGGGCGTCGGCCGTGGTGAAGAGCAGGCCGACGGTGGTCACGTAGCTCTCGGTGGCGTCGGTGTAGGTGGCGCGCAGCAGGCGTTCGCAGCCGGCGGGCGCGAGGGCCTTGCGCAGCAGCGGGTCGAAGGCGCCCTTGCAGCCGGCGTCCGGGGCGACGGCGATCCGGGTCCAGGTGCGGTCCGCTCCGCCGGGGCCGGCGCCCCGGCCCTGCACGGTGGGCGGGAACAGCTGGTCGACCGGGACGCGGTGCCAGAGGCTTCCGGCGGCGGCGAAGGTGCTGGGCGAGCCCTCAGCGCCGGAGTCCCCGACGAGCCAACTGCCGGTGGCCGCGCCCGAGATGAGGCCGAGGCCGAGCACGAGGCAGACGGCGGCCGCGGCGGCCCGGGGTGCCGTGCGCCGTCCGAGCGGGCGGGGCCGTGCGTCAGCGTCGTAGCCCTCGGGCTCGCCGAACGACACCAGGGGGCGCGTGGCGCTCCAGGACAGTGCGGGGTCGGGGGCGGGGGTGCGGGGTGGTGCGGAGGGGGCGGGCCGCCCGTCCGGCGCCGGGGGCACGCGCAGGCCCCGCCCGGGGGTGGTGCCCGGGTCGGCGCCGGCCGGTACGGACGGCTCGTGGGCGGGGCGCGGCGGGGTGGTGGGGCGCGCGGGGCCGGGGCGGGCCGCCTCCGTCGTCCGCGCGGCGGGGCGGCCGGAGGGTGCCGCGGGCTCGTCCGGTGCCGGGTCTGCGGGGAGCAGGCGTGCCGGCGTCTCGGACGAGCTCTCGCCGGGGGTGCCGGTGCGGCGGGGTGTGGGGAGGCGGAACGGCCGGCCGGCCGACTCCGCGGGCGCCCCGGCCGAGGCGTCCGGGCGGCCGGGCGCGGAGAGGCGGAAGGGCCTGCCGGTCGTCTCCGGCGGGGCCCCCGCGGAGGACTCCGGTGCGGGGAGGTGACGCGGCCGTGGAGGGGCGGAGTCCGATGCCGGGGAGGTGGAGACCCTGTTCGGCTCGGGGCGAGCTCCACCCACGACACCGGACGCCGTGTGCGACTCCGGCCGGGTGGAAGGCCTGCCCGGCTCGGGACGAACCCCGCCCACGACACCGGACGGCGAGTGCGACTCCGGCCGGGTGGAAGGCCTGCCCGGCTCGGGACGAACCCCGCCCACGACACCGGACGCCGTGTGCGACTCCGGCCGGGTGGAAGGCCTGCCCGGCTCGGGACGAACCCCGCCCACGACACCGGACGGCGAGTGCGA
>NZ_JBEZOK010000013.1:137009-209115 GCF_040706515.1 Streptomyces sp. NPDC047880
CGACTCCGGGCGCGAGGCGCGGCCGATGCTCGGCGGTGCGTCGGGGAGGCGGGTGGAGGCGCGGGGCGGGGGCGGTGCCGCGGACTCGGTGCGCCGGGGTCCGGCGTCAGCGGGTTTCGTGGCGCCGAGGCTCGGGAACCGGGGGTGGCCGTTCGGCCTGTCGGAGGGTTTCTCGCCGTCCGTGCTTCCGGCCGTCCCGGTGGGGGCGGCTTCCGGGGCCGTCGCGGTGCCGGAGGCCGTGCCCGCCGTCTCCCGCCCGTCCTTCGCCGGGGCCTGCGGCGCGGCCGGGGGGTGCGACGGACGGGGCGGGGTGGTGGGGCGCGGGGGGAAAGAGGCGCGCTGCGCTTCCGTGCTCATGCACCCCCCGTTTCCGCATCCCGGGCCGCTCGTCTCGCGCGGGCCGGTGTCGTCCTGCCCGAGGCCCGGCACACAGTCGTCCCGGGCACACATACCCGTACGGACGGAACGTCATCCCGGTTCGGATCCCCGGCCGGCGCGATCCGCCGTACGTGCGCGTCACTCTACGGCTTGTTCCTGGGCGAACGGGAACCAGTCCGCGACGGCGGGGCATCTGCCCGGAACGTCCCCCTACCCTGCGGTAATCGGGTCTGGCAGGCTGCGTTCATGACTGCGCGCGCCTCCGACCGGGCCCGTTACGACCGGGCCACCGCCCATCTCGACGCTCCTCTCGCGATCGTGGATCTCGAGGCCTTCGACGCCAACGCCGCCGACCTGGTGCGCCGTGCCGGGGGCAAGCCCGTCCGGGTCGCCAGCAAGTCCGTGCGCTGCCGGGCGCTGCTGGAACGCGTGCTGGCCCGGGACGGCTTCGCGGGGATCATGTCGTTCACCCTCGCCGAGTCGTTGTGGCTGGCCCGGTCGGGGTTCGACGACGTGCTGCTCGCCTACCCGTCCGCCGACCGTGCCGGATACGCCGAACTCGCCGGTGATCCCAAACTCGCCGCCGCCGTGACCGTCATGGTGGAGGACGTCGCCCAGCTGGATCTGATCGACGCCTCCCGGGGCGGCGGGCGCGAAGTGGTGCGGGTGTGCCTGGAGTTGGACACCTCGCTGAAGCTGCTCGGCGGGCGGGTGCGGGTCGGGGCCCGGCGCTCGCCGCTGCACTCCCCCGCCGAGGTCGCCGAGGTGGCGCGGGCCGTGACCCGGCGGCCCGGCTTCGAGGTCGTGGGGATCATGGCGTACGAGGGGCATGTCGCCGGGGTCGGGGACGCGGTGGCGGGACGGCCGCTGCGGTCCCGCGCCATCCGGTTGATGCAGGCCGCCGCCAAGCGTGAACTGGCCGAGCGGCGTGCGGAGGTGGTGCGCGCGGTGCGGGCCGTCGTGCCGGGGCTGGAGTTCGTCAACGGCGGGGGCACCGGTTCGGTGCAGCACACGGCGGCCGAGGAGGCGGTGACCGAGATCGCCGCCGGGTCGGGGCTGTACGTGCCGCGGCTGTTCGACAACTACACGTCGTTCAGCGGCCGTCCGGCGGCCCTCTTCGCCATGCCCGTGGTGCGGCGGCCGGGGGTCGGGATCGTGACCGTCCTCGGCGGTGGGTATCCCGCCTCGGGCGCGGCCGGGGCCGACCGGTCGCCCGTGCCGTACCTCCCGGAGGGGCTGCGCTACGACCCTCAGGAGGGCGCCGGCGAGGTGCAGACGCCGCTGCTGGGCTCACCGGCGGACGATCTGCTGATCGGCGACAAGGTGTGGTTCCGGCACGCGAAGGCCGGTGAGCTGTGCGAGCGGTTCGACGCGCTGCACCTGGTGGAGGGCGACGCGGTGACGGCGACGGTGCCGACCTACCGCGGCGAGGGCCACACGTTCCTCTGAGGGCCGTGGGGCGTCAGTCCGCCGGGCCGATGCTGCTGCCCACGCCGCCGCCCGTGTCCGCGTCGCCGAACGGGCGGATGCCCTTGGTGACGCGGTCCATGTCGGCGAGCGGCGGCCCGTCCTCGCCCGCGTCGAAGACGTAACGGACGAGGACCGGCGACTCGGTGCCGACGCTGGACGGGAAGACGAGCGACTGGACGTAACCGCCGGGTCCCTTGGCGGTCGTGACGCGCCAGCGCACCAGGTACCCGGCGCGGCCCGCCACCGCGACCGGCCCGGACTTGACGACCTGGTGCGACTTCATGCCGCCGTGGAGCTCGCGGCCGAGGCTGTCGCGGTCGTAGGCCTCGTCGGCCGCCTCGGAGATGTCGGCCTTGGCGAGGGCCTCGGGGGACTTCTCGTCGTTCTCGGTCACCGTGCGGGAGAAGACCATGCCGTGGCGGCACAGGCCCACGCCGCCGGGGCAGTCGTAGGTGCCGTCGGTCGTCATGACGACGTCGTCCTGGGCGACGTACTGCGGGCGGACCCAGCCGTCGAGCAGCGGGAACGTGATGCCGTTGAGCTGGTCCTCGACGACCGCGGGGTCGTCGGCGGAGGGCTCGGAGGTGGACGCCTCGGGGGTCGGCTCCGGCGGACCGGGCGTGTGGGCGGGGGTCGTGGTCGGGGCCGTCCTGGTCGTGGTGCCGTCGCCGTCGCCCCCGCCGAGGACGACGGCTCCGGTGACGATCGCCGCGACCAGGACGGCGCCCGTGGCGGTCAGGGCGACCGCCTTCGTCCGGCCGGTGCCGCCGCCCGGCGGCGGGGCGGCGGGGGCCCCGGGCGCGCTGTGGTGCTCGGTCCAGGCCGTGCCGTCCCACCAGCGCTGCCGGTGGGGGGCGTGCGGGTCGGGGTACCAGCCGGGCGGCGGCGTCATGCTCATCCCGGCACTGTAGGGCGCGACCCGGCCCCCCGGGACGGGCGCCTACAGGGGTGTGACGTACGCCCCCGCGATCCCGCCGTCGACCAGGAAGTCGGTGGCGTTCACGAAGGAGGAGTCGTCGCTGGCCAGGAAGGCCACCGCGGCGGCGATCTCCTCGGCCTCGGCGAACCGGCCCAGCGGGATGTGCACCAGGCGGCGCGCGGCCCGCTCCGGGTCCTTGGCGAACAGTTCCTGCAGGAGCGGCGTGTTGACCGGGCCCGGGCAGAGGGCGTTCACGCGGATGCCCTCACGGGCGAACTGCACGCCCAGTTCCCGGGACATGGCGAGGACGCCGCCCTTGGAGGCCGTGTACGAGATCTGGGAGGTGGCCGCGCCCATCCGGGCCACGAAGGACGCCGTGTTGATGATCGAGCCCCGGCCCTGGCGCTGCATGTAGGGGATGGCGGCCTTGCAGCACAGGTAGACGGAGGTGAGGTTGACCTCCTGGACGCGCTTCCAGGCCTCCAGGCCGGTCTCCAGGATGGAGTCGTCGTCGGGCGGGGAGATGCCGGCGTTGTTGAAGGCGATGTCGACGCTGCCGTAGGTGTCGTAGGCGGTCCTGAAGAGGGCCTCGACCTGCTCGGGGTCGGTGACGTCGACCTTCACGAAGGTGCCGCCGACCTCCTCGGCGGCCGCCTTGCCGCGGGTGTCGTCGACGTCGCCGCAGACGACGTGGGCGCCCTCGGAGGCGAGGCGGCGGGCCGCGGCGAGGCCGATGCCGCTGCCGGCTCCGGTGACGACGGCGGTACGGCCGACCAGACGGCGGCAGATGTTCTCCTGGGCAGTCACTGTGCGGGGCCCTCCGTGCTGATGAAGACGTTCTTGGTTTCGGTGAAGGCGGCCAGGGCGTCGGGGCCGAGCTCGCGCCCGACACCGGACTGCTTGTAGCCGCCGAACGGGGTCCAGTAGCGGACGCTGGCGTGGGAGTTGACGGACAGGTTGCCGGCGCGGACGGCCTGGGAGACGCGCAGGGCACGGCCGACGTCGCGGGTCCAGATGGAGCCGGAGAGGCCGTAGGGGGTGCCGTTGGCCAGCCGGATCGCGTCCTGCTCGTCGGTGAAGGGCAGGAGCACGGCGACGGGGCCGAAGATCTCCTCGCGGGCCGCCGCCGAGTCGGGGCTCTCGCCGGTCAGGACGGTCGGCGGGAACCAGAAGCCCGGGCCCCCGGGTGCGCTGCCGCGCAGGGCCGGGGCGTCGTCGGGCACGAAGCCGCGGACCCGGTCGAGCTGCTCCCGGGAGATCAGCGGGCCCATCTGGGTCTTCTCGTCGGCCGGGTCGCCCACCACCACCTCGGCCAAGGTCTTCGCGAGGAGTTCGCGGACCTCGTCGTAGACCTGCTCCTGGACCAGGATGCGGGTGCGGGCGCAGCAGTCCTGGCCGGAGTTGTCCAGGAAGGAGAAGGGGTCGACGGCGGTCTTGAGGTCGGCGTCGGCGAAGACGACGTTGGGGCTCTTGCCGCCGAGCTCGAGGGTGACGGGCTTGACCTGTTCGGCGCCGAGGGCCGCGACGCGGGTCCCCGTCCGGGTGGAGCCGGTGAAGACGATCTTGGCGACTCCGGGGTGGCGGACCAGGGCGTCGCCCGTGATGTCACCGCGTCCCGGCAGGACCTGGAAGAGGTGCTCGGGGAGACCGGCCTCCAGGGCGAGTTCGGCCAGGCGCAGCGCGGTGAGCGGGGTGGTCTCGGCGGGTTTGAGGAGGACGGCGTTGCCGGCCGCGAGGGCGGGGGCGGTGCCCCAGGCGGCGATCGGCATGGGGAAGTTCCAGGGCGCGATCACGCCGACGACGCCGAGCGGTTCGAGGATCGTGACGTCCAGGCCGCCGGGGACCGGGATCTGACGGCCGGTGAGCCGCTCCACTCCCCCGGCCGCGTAGTCCAGCAGGTCGCGGACGTTGCCGGCCTCCCAGCGGGCGTTGCCGATGAGGTGGCCGGCCTCGCGGACCTCCAGGCGGGCCAGCTCCTCCAGGTGGTCGTCGACGACGGCCGCGAAGCGGCGCAGCAGCCGCGCGCGGTCCGCGGGTGCCAGGGCGGCCCAGATCCGCTGTGCCCTGGCGGCGTGGGTGACGGCCGCGTCGACGTCGGCCGGGCTCGCCCCGGCGACGGCGGCGACGACCTCCTCGGTCGCGGGGTTCAGTACTTCCAGTAGGTGCTCGGAAGACACGAAGGACCTCACATGCGTTCGAAGGAGCGGCGCAGCTCCCAGTCGGTCACCGCGGCGTCGTAGGCGTCCAGTTCGACGCGTGCCATGTTGCGGTAGTGCGCGACGACCTCGTCGCCGAAGGCGGCCCGGGCGATGGGGCTGTTCTCCCAGAGCTCGGCGGCCTCGCGCAGGGTGGTGGGGACGTGGTCCAGGTCGGCGGTGTAGGCGTTGCCGGGACAGGGGTCGGGCAGCTCCAGTTTCTGCTCGATGCCGTGCAGCCCGGCCGCGACCAGCCCGGCGACGGCGAGGTAGGGGTTGACGTCGCCGCCGGGCAGGCGGTTCTCGAAGCGCAGGGAGCGGCCGTGGCCGACCACGCGCAGCGCGCACGTGCGGTTGTCCTGGCCCCAGGCGACGGCGGTCGGGGCGAAGGAGCCGGGCTGGAACCGCTTGTAGGAGTTGATGTTGGGGGCGTAGAGGAGGGAGAAGTCGCGCAGGGCGGCGAGCTGGCCGGCCAGGAAGTGGCGCATGACCTCGGACATGCCGCCTTCGAGATCGCCGGCCATGGCGTTGTCACCGTCGGCGTCGGCGAGCGAGAGGTGGATGTGGCAGGAGTTGCCCTCGCGCTCGTTGTACTTGGCCATGAAGGTGATCGACATGCCCTCCTGGGCGGCGATCTCCTTGGCGCCGGTCTTGTAGACGGAGTGCTGGTCGCAGGTGACCAGGGCCTCGTCGTAGCGGAAGGCGATCTCGTGCTGGCCGGGGTTGCACTCGCCCTTGGCGGACTCGACGGTCAGGCCGGCGCCCGCCATCTCGTTGCGGATGCGGCGCAGCAGCGGCTCGATACGGCCGGTGCCGAGGACCGAGTAGTCGATGTTGTACTGGTTGGCGGGGGTCAGGCCCTTGTATCCGGCGTCCCAGGCCTGTTCGTAGGTGTCCTTGAAGACGATGAACTCCAGCTCGGTGCCGACCTGGGCGGTGTAGCCGAGTTCGGCGAGGCGCTCCAGCTGGCGGCGCAGGATCTGGCGGGGTGCGGCGACGACCGGGGAGCCGTCGTCCCAGGCGAGGTCGGCGTGGAGCATGGCCGTGCCCTCGTTCCAGGGGACGCGGCGCAGGGTGGTGAGGTCCGGGTGCATGGCGAAGTCGCCGTAGCCGCGGTCCCAGGAGGACATCGCGTAGCCGTCGACCGTGTTCATCTCGGTGTCGACGGCGAGCAGGTAGTTGCAGCCCTCGGTGCCGTGGCGGAGGACCTCGTCGAGGAAGAAGCGTGCGGCGAACCGCTTGCCCTGGAGCCGCCCTTGCATGTCGGGGAAGGCCAGGACGACAGTGTCGATCTCACCGCCGGCGACGAGGGTGTGCAGTTCCTCGACGCTCAGCGGGGGTGTGCGGTCTGCCACGGGAAGGCCTCCTAGGCTCCTTGGATCCGCTGCCTTGGATCCGCTGGGAGCCATAAGGTATTGCCGAGAACCATTGCTTGGGAAGGGGGTACGGCCACATGCCGGAGGAAGCTGGGGGCGACGAGGTGCGGGACGGGCTGACGCCGGTGCTGCGGCCGGTGCGCGCGGGCAACGGCTTCGAGGAGGCACTGGAGCAGATCCTCCAGGTCGTACGGCTGGGTCTGGTGCCGGGGGGCGAGCGGCTGCCGGCCGAGCGGGAGCTGGCGGAACGGCTGGGGATCAGCCGGGTGACGCTGCGCGAGGTGCTGAAGGTTCTCCAGGACCAGGGCCTGGTCGAATCGCGGCGCGGCCGGTACGGCGGGACGTTCGTGCTGCCGCGTGCCGACGCCGTCGGCGAGGACGAGCTGCGGCGCCGGGTCGCCGAGGTCGACATAGAAGACGTGCTGCGGTTCCGGGAGGTGCTGGAGGTGGGAGCGGCGGGACTGTGCGCGGCGCACGGGCTGGAGGAGAAGCAGGCGGACCGGCTGCGCGAGGCCCTGGCGCGCACGCAAGACGCGCCGCTCGCCGAGTACCGCCGCCTGGACACGCTGCTGCACCTCACGCTCGCCGAGCTGTCCGGCTCCCCCACGCTCACCGCCCAGTACGCGGCCGTCCGCGCGAGGGTCAACGACCTGCTCGACTGCATCCCGCTGCTGGTGCGCAACCTGGAGCACTCCCAGCGGCAGCACACCGCCCTGGTGGAGGCGGTGATCGAGGGCGAGGCCGACCAGGCGCGGGAGATCATGCGCGAGCACTGCGGGGGCACGGCCGCGCTGCTGCGGGGCTTCCTCGGCTGAGCCGGGCGGTGTCCTCACCCGGTGAGGATTTACGGGCGATTAACGCACGGGTATTGCCATCCCCCGGTCGGCCCGCAAAGGTATGGCCTCATTCCATTGAGTCTGACCCCACTCGATCCCGTGACCGCCGCCGCCCCGTCGGGAGACCGCCCATGCCCCAGGAACCCACCATCACACCCGCCGCCCCTGAGGGCGACGACTATCTGGAGCGCAGAGCGCTGCGCCGCGGCAGTGCCGGCTGGGTGCTGCTCACCGGTCTCGGCGTCGCCTACGTCGTTTCCGGTGACTACTCGGGCTGGAACTTCGGCCTGGCCGAGGGCGGCTTCGGGGGCCTGGCGATCGCCATGGTGCTCATGGGCGCGATGTACGCGTGCATGGTCTTCGCCCTCGCCGAGCTGTCGTCGATCCTGCCCACCGCGGGCGGCGGCTACGGCTTCGCCCGGCGGGCGCTCGGCCCCTGGGGCGGCTTCCTGACCGGCACGGCGATCCTGATCGAGTACGTCCTCGCGCCCGCCGCCATCGTCATCTTCATCGGCGACTACGTCGAGTCGCTCGGCCTGTTCGGCCTGGAGTCCGGCTGGCCGGTGTACCTGGTCTGCTTCGCGATCTTCCTCGGCATCCACCTGTGGGGTGTCGGGGAGGCGCTGCGCTTCAGTTTCGTCGTCACCGGCATCGCCGTGGTGGCCCTGATCGTGTTCGCGCTGGCGGCGCTGCCCGACTTCTCCTTCGCGTCGCTGGACGACATCCCGGTCGACGCGTCGGCCGCGGGGTCGAGCTCCTGGCTGCCGTTCGGCCTGCTCGGCATCTGGGCCGCGTTCCCCTTCGGCATGTGGTTCTTCCTCGGTGTCGAGGGCGTGCCGCTGGCCGCCGAGGAGACCAAGGACCCGGCCCGGACGCTGCCGAAGGCGATCCGCTGGTCGATGGGCATCCTGGTGGTGCTGGCCGTGGTCACGTTCTTCGCGGCGGCCGGGGCGCGCGGTTCCGCCGCCATCCAGGAGGCGGGCAACCCGCTGGTCGAGGCGCTCCAGCCGAACGGCAAGGCGACGACCCTGAGCCGGATCGTGAACTACGCGGGCCTCGCGGGCCTGGTGGCGTCGTTCTTCTCCCTGATCTACGCGGGCTCGCGCCAGCTGTTCGCCCTGTCCCGAGCGGGATATCTGCCCCGGTTCCTGTCGCTCACCAGCCGCCGCAAGGCGCCGTACCTGGGCCTGCTGGTGCCCGGCACGATCGGTTTCCTGCTGGCGGCGGCCTCCGGCAACGGCGCGCGGATGCTGAACATCGCCGTCTTCGGGGCGACCATCTCCTACGCGCTGATGTCCCTGTCGCACATCGTGCTCCGCCGCAGGGAGCCGGAGCTGGAGCGGCCGTACCGCACACCGGGCGGGGTGCTGACGTCGTCGGTCGCCCTGGTGCTGGCGTGCGCCGCGCTGGTGGCGACGTTCCTGGTGGACGTGACGGCGGCGCTGATCGCCCTGCTGGTGTACGCCGTGGCCGTCGCCTACTTCGGCCTGTACAGCCGCAAGCACCTGGTGGCGAAGGCGCCGGAGGAGGAGTTCGCGGCGCTGGCGGCCGCCGAGGCAGAGTTGGCAAGGGACTGAGTCGTCCGAGCGTGAAGGAGTTGTCGTGACCAGGCCGTTGATCGGTGTCAGCACCTACCTGGAGTCCGGTGCGCGCTGGGGCGTGTGGGAGCTGGAGGCCGCGCTGCTGCCGGTCGGCTACCCGCGGCTGGTGCAGCGGGCGGGCGGCCTGGCCGCGATGCTGCCGCCGGACGACCCCCGGCACGCCGGGGCCGCGGTGGCCCGGCTGGACGGGCTGGTCATCGCGGGCGGTCCGGATGTGGAACCGGTGCGGTACGGGGCCGAGCGCGAGCCGCGAACGGGCCCGCCGGCGCCGGAGCGGGACGCGTGGGAGCTGGCGCTGATCGAGGCCGCGCTGGCGGCTGGGCTGCCGCTGCTGGGGATCTGCCGTGGCATGCAGCTGCTGAACGTCGCTCTCGGGGGGACGCTGCTGCAGCACATCGAGGGGCACGCGGAGGTCGTGGGCGTCTTCGGCGGGCATGCGGTGAAGCCGGTGCCGGGGAGTCTGTACGCCGGGGTGGTGCCGGAGGAGACCTTCGTGCCGACGTACCACCATCAGGCCGTGGATCGTCTGGGCGAGGGCCTCGTCCCGTCGGCGTACGCGGCGGACGGCACGGTGGAGGCGGTCGAACTGCCGTCGGCCGACTGGGTGCTGGGGGTGCAGTGGCATCCGGAGATGGGAGAGGACGTACGGGTGATGGGGGCGCTGGTGGAGGCGGCTTCCGGCGGGTGACCTCAGGAGGGCTTCGGTTCCACGACCCGCGAGCCGGGCCTCCCCACACTCCGATGCGGGGGGGGGTGGATGAGCACAGGTCGGGGGTCCAGGGGGCGGAGCACCCTGGTACGGCGCGCCGCTATCCCCGCGTCAGCGACAGCAGGTCCCGGGCCGGCCCCGTGGGGCGATGTCCCGTCGGCCACACCGCTCTCAGGTCCCGGGCCAGGGCGACCCCCTCCACCGGCACCGGCACCAGCCGTCGCATCGCCAGCTCCTCCCCCACCGCCAGTTCGCTCAGCACCGCCGGCCCCGCCCCGCTCACTGCGGCCGCCTTGACCGCCGTCGTCGAGGACAACTCGATCAACGGCCGCGCGAGACCGCCCAGCGCCGCGTCCAGGACCTGCCGTGTGCCCGAGCCCTTCTCCCGCAGGATCAGAGGCGTCGCGGCCAGCTCCGAAGCCTGGAGCGCGCCCCGCCGCCGGGCCCACGCGTGCCCCGGCGCCGTCACCACGATCAGCCGGTCGTGGGCGATCACCGCCGAGTCGAGTCCGGCGGGCACCGACAGGCCCTCCACGAAACCCAGGTCCGCCTCGTCGGACAGCAGCCGCTCCGCCACCACGGTCGAGTTCCCCGCGTGCAGCGACACCGCCGTGTCGGGCCGCTGCGCGCGCAGCGCGAGCAGCCAGCCGGGCAGCAGGTACTCCGCGATGGTCATGCTCGCCGCCACCCGCAGCCGGGAGTCGCGCCGGACGCGCAGCGCCTGCGCCCCCACGTCGAACGCCTCCGCCGCCTCCACGATCCGCCGCGCCCAGTCCGTCACCAGGGCCCCGGCGTCCGTGAGCCGGGACCCGCGGGGCGACCGGTCGACCAGCGCCACGCCGAGCTGCCGTTCCATCGACCGGATCCGGCTGCTGGCCGCGGGCTGGGTGATGCCCAGTTCCCGGGCCGCCCCGCCGAGACTGCCGAGCCGCGCCACCGCCAGCAGCAGTTCCAGGGCGCCCAGGTCCGGCACCCGGTGCGCCAGGGACCCGGCCGTTCCCTGCCCGGCCCGCTCATCCGCGTTGCTCATAAGCCCAGCTTATGCCGCCATAGAGGCACGGTCCCTGGTGGTGCGCCCCGCCCGGAACCATCGTGGAGTCATGGTCACCGCAGCCCAGCCCCTCGCGTACCCGCTCACCGTCCGTGATCTCGGACCCAACTGGTACGCGACCGTGATGGGCACCGCCGTCGTCGCCACCGCCGGGGCCGCTCTGCCGCCGCACATCCCGGGGCTGCGCGGCGTGCTCGCCGGGGTGTGGGCCCTGTCCCTCGTGCTGCTGCTGGCGCTGCTCGCCGGCCGGGGCGTGCACTGGGCCCGGCACCGGGAACGGGCCGTCGCCCACCTCCTCGACCCGGCCACGGCACCCTTCTACGGCTGCCTCGCCATGGCTCTGCTGGCCGTGGGTGGCGGTGCCCTCACCGTCGGCCGGGACTGGATCGGACTGCGGTCCGCCGTGGCGCTCGACGCGGTGCTGTTCACCGCGGGCACGGCAGTCGGGCTCGCCGCGGCCGTGGCGGTGCCGTATCTGATGGCCGTACGGCATCGGGTGGAGCCGGGGCAGGCCACACCGGTCTGGCTGCTGCCGCTCGTCGCGCCCATGGTGTCGGCCGCCGTAGGGCCCGGCCTGGTGCCGCACCTGCCGCCCGGTCAGGCCCGCGAGACGCTGCTCCTCGGCTGCTTCGCGCTGTTCGGGCTCAGCCTGCTCGCGACCCTGGTCATGCTGCCGCTGGTCTTCGCCCGGTCGCTCACCGGCGGGCCGCTGCCCCTCGCCCTCACCCCCACGCTCTTCCTGGTGCTGGGCCCACTCGGGCAGTCCACCACCGCCGTCGGCGCCTTCGCGGACGTCGCGCCCGGTGTCGTCCCGGAGCCGTACGGCGAGGGTTTCGGTGTCCTCGCCGTGCTGTACGGCGTGCCCGTCATGGGGTTCGCGCTGCTGTGGTTCTGCCTGGCCGCCGCCCATGTGGTGCGCGCCCGGCGGCACGGGATGCGGTTCTCGATGACCTGGTGGTCGTTCACCTTCCCGGTCGGCACCTGTGTCACGGGCGCCGAGGCGCTGGGCCGGCACACCGGGCTCGTCGCCTACGCGGGTCCGGCGGTGCTGCTCTTCGCGGTGCTGGTCGCGGCGTGGGGCACGGCCGTCGCGGGAACCGTGCGCGGGCTGCTCAGGGGCGAGCTGCTCGCAGCGCCCGGAGCAGCACGCCTGGCGCCTCGGGCAGTGACGGCCCGTACCACGTCAGGTGCCGTCCGCTGACGAGCGCGCAGGGCACGCCGGGGAAAGCCTCGGGGCCGTCGTCCGCGGCGAAGCGGTAGGGCTCGTCCGGCAGGACCACCACGTCCGGCGCCGCGGCGCGCAGCTCCTCCACGGGGACGCGCGGGTAGCGGTCGGGGTGTTTCGCGTAGACGTGGTCCACGCCGAGGCGGGCGAGGACGTCACCGGCGAAGGTGTCACGGCCCAGGACCATCCACGGGCGGCGCCAGACCGGCACGACGGCCGACAGCCGCGTCCCGGGCTCCGGCAGGGCCGCCCAGGCCTCCTCCGCCTCGTCCAGCCAGCGGGGGCGGGCCGTCACCCCGCAGGCGTCCAGGACCCGGGCCAGTTCCCGGAAGGCCTGCGGCACGTCGCGGATCTCCGTCACCAGGACCTCGGTGCCCGCGGCGCGCAGGGCCGCCAGGTCGGCTGCGCGGTTCTCCTCCTCGTTGGCGATCACCAGGTCGGGCGCGAGGGAGAGGATCCGGTCCGTCTTCGGGTTCTTGGTGCCACCGGCGCGTACGACGTCCAGGCCGGCGGGATGCGTGCACCAGTCGGTGGCGCCGACCAGGGTGCCGGGCGCGGAGCGGGCCACCGCCTCGGTCAGCGAGGGGACCAGCGAGACGACCCTCACCGGCGCGGCCGGTCCCGAACCGCCTCGATGTGCTCCGCGACGGCCACGACGATCACGCGGGTGTCGGACTCCGCGGCCCGCCAGCGGTGCCGTACACCGCCGGTCAGGTACAGCGTGTCACCACGGCCGAGGCGGTAGGCGCGGCCTTCCGCCTCGATCTCCACCGCGCCGTCGGCAACATACATCAACTGGTCGTTGCGGTACTGGAATTCACGGCCGGCGTCATGGTCGCCGGTGAATTCGGAGGCGTGCATCTGGTGGTGGCCGCGGACCAGGGAGCGGGTCCGCGGCCGGGGCTCCGGTTCGCTGCCGTCGGCGCGGACGACGTCCACGCTGCACGCGGGGTCGGCCGCGGCGAGGAGCTCCACGGCGGTGGTGCGCAGGGCGTCGGCGACCTTCTCCAGGGAGCTGGTGCTGGGCCGCGCGCGGTCGTTCTCGATCTGGCTCAGGAACGGGACCGACAGGCCGCTGCGCGCGGCCACGACGGCGAGGGTGAGCTCCAGCGCGCGGCGCCGCCGGCGCACGGCCGCACCCACCCGAAGGGGCTGCTCTTTGTGGTCGCCCATCGCTCCGGCTCCCTCCTCGGCCCGTCGATCCGCTCCCCGTGCGACGGTGTCCCGGCGCACTGCTGCTGTTGAGTTGTCTGCACCCTACGCATGTTCGGCAAACCGTTTCAGGCGGCCGTCACATCGCCGTCATACGGGACGGTGCGCGACCTCACACTTCGCGCCAGGTGATCCGTGCCGAGCGGGACGGGCGGGGTGGCCAGGCCGCTGTGGGAACAGGCGGGGAGAAGGGGGTTCGGGGGGTGGCGTGGCACTCTGTGGTTGTCCGGATCCCGTTCGTGGAACGAGGGCCGGGGCGGGACGCGGCGTGTCGCGCGTCCCACCCCGGAACCCTACTGCGGAGTCATCCTCCGCACCATGTCCGGATGCCGCCCGAGCCAGTCGGCCACGGCCTCCTCCTCATGGCCCTGACCGCGGTCCTTGTTCTCGCTCTCCAGGCTGCCGAGCTCCTCCTCGCTCATCTTGAAGTTCTTGATCCACTTCGTGAGCTGCGGGTACTCCTCGGGGAACTCCTCGTTGGAGATGGTGCGGATCGTGTTGCCCTCGCCGAAGGCCTTCTTCGGGTCCTTCAGCTTGGTCAGCTGGTAGTCGCTGTACGCCCAGTGCGGCGACCAGAGGGTGACGGCGATCGGTTCCTTCTTGGCGTACGCGCGCTTCAGCTCGGCCAGCATCGCGGGCGTGGAGCCGTCGACGACCTCGTACTCCTCGTCCAGGCCGTAGGCGGGCAGGACCTCGTTCTTCAGCAGGTCCATCTCGCCGGTGCCCGGCTCGATGCCGATGATCTTGCCCTTGAAGGTGGAGGACTTGCCCTTGAGGTCCTCCAGGGAGTCGACGCCCTTCACATAGGACGGTACGGCGAGCTCCAGGGAGGTCGGTTCGTACCAGGTGCCGAGGTCCTTGAGCCGGTCCTTGTTCTTGTCCCAGTAGTTCTTCTGGGCGTAGGGCAGCCAGGCGTCGAAGTTGAGGTCCAGATCGCCCGAGGCCAGACCGGTGTAGACCGGGCCCACGTCCATCTGCTTCAGGTTCAGCTTGTAGCCGCGCCGCTCCAGGACGTTCTTCCACAGGTAGGTGACGGCGATGTCCTCGTCCCAGGGGAACCAGGCGACATCGAGGGGCTGCTTAGCCTCGGTGGGCGTGCCGCCCCCGGCGTTCTGCACCGGGGCCATCTTGTCGACCACGCCGGGGTTCTGCTTCAGCCAGGCGCGGACGGCGTCCTGCTGGTTGCCCTTGCCCGCCTTGTTGATCTCGGCCTCGAGGCTGGTGAGCTGCTTCTCGCTCATGCTGAAGTTCTTCAGCCACCTGGCGACCGTGGGGTCGTCGCCGGCGAAGCCCTTGCGGGACAGGGTGTGCACCCCGTCGCCCTCGCCCCAGGCGCCCTTGGGGTCCTTGAGCTTCTTGAGGTCGTAGTCGTTGTACGCCCAATGCGGCGACCAGAGGGTGGTGACGATCGGCTTCTTCTGGGCGTAGGCGCGCTTCAGCTCGGCCAGCATCGCGGGCGTGGAGCTGTCGACGACCTTGTACTCCTTGTCCAGGCCGTACTCCTTGAGGACCTTGCCCTTCAGCAGGGCCATCTCGCCGGCGCTGGACTCGATGCCGGTGATCTTGCCGCCGAACTGCGACGCCTTGCCCTTGAGGTCCGCCAGGGAGTCGATGCCCTTCATGTAGGCGGGCACGGAGAGCTCCAGGGACGTCTTGTCGTACCAGGAGCCGAGGTCGTCGAGCTGCTTGCCGTACTTCTTCCAGTACTGGGCGTGGGTCGTGGGCAGCCAGGAGTCGGTCTGGAAGTCGATGTCGCCCTGGGCGAGGGAGGTGTACAGCGGGCCCGCGTCGAACTGCTTGGCCTCGACCTCGTAGCCGCGCTGTTCCAGGACCTCCTTCCAGAGGAAGGTGGAGGCGACGCCCTCGTCCCAGGGGATGTAGCCGATGGTGATCTTCTTGCCCTGGCCGACGTTCTTGCCGTCCGCCACCGCCTCGGTGCCGGTGCCGCCGCCGAAGGCGCCCATGCCGCCCGCCGTGAGCGCGAGGACGACGACACCGATCACGGCGACGACCGGACGGGGCCGGTACGACCAGATCTTCAGCCCCTGGGCGGCGCGCAGCTTGGCGGCGGCGCGTCGGCCGAGCGGGGAGACCTGGGTGCCCAGGGCGCTGGTCATGCGGTCCAGGTAGATCGCGAGGATCACGATCGCCACACCGGCCTCGGAGCCGAGGCCCACGTTGAGCTGGCCGATGGCCTCGTTGACGTCGCCGCCGAGGCCGCCGGTGCCGACCATGCCGGCGATCGCGGCCATGGACAGGCCGAGCATGATGACCTGGTTGACGCCGGCCATGACGGTGGGCAGGGCCAGCGGGAGCTGGACGCGCAGCAGTGTGTTGCGGGGCGAGGTGCCGAATGCCTCGGCCGCCTCGACCAGTTCCTTGTCGACCTGCCGGATGCCCAGCTCGGTCATGCGCACGCCCGGGGCGAGCGCGAAGATCAGGGTGGCGACGATGCCCGCTGGGGCGCCGGTGCCGAAGAACAGGATCGCCGGGATGAGGTAGATCATCGCGGGCAGCGTCTGCATGAAGTCCAGTACGGGCCGGACCAGACCGCTGACGCGGTCCGAGCGGGCCGCCCAGATGCCGACCGGTATGGAGATCACCAGCGCGATGACGGTCGCCACGAGGACGAGCGCCAGGGTGATCATCGCGTTCTCCCACAGTTCGAGGGAGTCGATGAACGCGAATCCGGCGAAGGTGAGGAGGCCGGCGAGGGTGCCGCGCAGCCAGAAGGCGATCACGGCGAAGATGCCGGCGAGGAGCAGCGGTTCGGGGGCCTGGAGGACGGCGTTGATGCCGTCGTAGAGGCCGAGGAAGACGGTCTTGCAGAAGTCGAACAGCCACGCCATGTGGGTGGTGAGCCAGTCGACCGCGTCGTTGACCCAGCTGCCGAGCTGAACCCTAGGCATCGGCGGTCACCTTCTCTCCGCCCTTGTCCCGCGGGGAGTCGCAGGGCTGCGGGGTGGCGTCCGGCTCGTCGCCGAGGAAGCCGACCAGGCGCTGGCGGGGAACGACGCCGAGCTGCTTGTCGTCCCCGTCCACGACCGCGACGGGGTGGGTGAGCCGGGCGCTGATGGCGCACAGCTCGGTGAAGGGGGTGTCGGGCGTGGCGGTCTCGCAGTGGCAGCCGGGGGCGTCGGCGGTGACCGAGGTGTCCATGAGCTCGCCCGCGGTCAGGACGCGGGAGCGGTCGACGTCCTGGGTGAAGGAGGCGACGTAGTCGCTCTCCGGCCGCAGCAGGATGTCCTGGGCGGTGCCGATCTGGACGATGCGGCCGTCGCGCATGACGGCGATGCGGTCGCCCAGGCGCATGGCCTCGTTGAGGTCGTGGGTGATGAAGACGATGGTCTTCTTGAGCTTCTGCTGGAGTTCCAGGAGCTGGTCCTGCATGTCACGGCGGATCAGCGGGTCCAGGGCGCTGAAGGACTCGTCCATCAGCAGCAGGTCGGCGTCGGTGGCGAGTGCGCGGGCCAGGCCGACGCGCTGCTGCATGCCGCCGGACAGCTCGTCGGGCCAGGACTTCTCCCAGCCGGCCAGGCCGCACAGGGCGAGCGCCTCGTCGGCACGGCGTGCGCGCTCGGCGCGGGGCACGCCCTGCACTTCCAGACCGTAGGCGGCGTTCTCGCGCACGCTGCGGTGCGGGAAGAGCGCGAAGTGCTGGAAGACCATGCTGATCTTCTTGGAGCGGACCTCGCGCAGTTCACGGGCGCCGAGCGTGGTCAGGTCCTGGCCGTCGAAGCGCACGTGCCCGGCGGTGGGCTCGAGCAGGCCGTTCAGCATGCGCAGCAGGGTGGACTTGCCGGAGCCGGACAGGCCCATGACGACGAAGATCTGGCCGGGCTCCACGGTGAAGGACGCGTCGATCACGGCGGCGGTCGTGCCCTCGGCCCGCAGTTCCTCCCGGTCGGCGCCCCCGCGCAGCCGCTCGACGGCCCGGTCCGGTCTTCTGCCGAACACCTTGTACAGACTCGTCGCTTCCAGCGTCGCTGACACGTGGACCTCTGTTTCCTTGACAACGGGACAGAGCGAGGACAGGGCACAAAACAGTTGAAATGCGCAACCAGCCTCGCTCCGGGGCGGCGCCTTCCCTGGATCACCGGAGGCAAACGAAAGAGTGGGGCGCTTCACACCGGATGCGCAGGACACAACGCGTTGCGCTGCGCCGGGTGGCTGTCGGTGCGGTACGGCATGATGCGTGGCGTGACCGGACGACTGATGCTCCTTGACACCGCCTCCCTGTACTTCCGCGCCTACTTCGGCGTCCCGGACTCGGTCCGGGCCCCGGACGGCACGCCGGTGAACGCCGTGCGCGGACTGCTCGACTTCATCGACCGCCTGGTCAAGGACCACCGGCCGGACCTGCTGGTCGCCTGCATGGACGCCGACTGGCGGCCGCAGTGGCGGGTGGAACTGATCCCCTCGTACAAGGCGCACCGCGTCGCCGAGGAGCACGCGGCCGGACCGGACGAGGAGGAGGTGCCCGACACGCTGTCCCCGCAGGTGCCGGTGATCGAGGCGGTACTGGACGCGGTGGGCATCACGCGCGTGGGCGTCGCGGGCTACGAGGCGGACGACGTGATCGGCACCTTCACCGCCCGGGCGACGGGCCCGGTCGACATCGTCACGGGCGACCGCGACCTGTACCAGCTGGTGGACGACGCGCGGGGCGTGCGCGTGCTGTACCCGCTGAAGGGTGTGGGGACGCTGCAGCACACCGATGAGGCGGTGCTGCGTGAGAAGTATGGGGTCGACGGCAGCGGGTACGCGGATCTGGCCCTGCTGCGCGGCGACCCCAGCGACGGCCTGCCGGGCGTGCCGGGCATCGGAGAGAAGACGGCCGCCAAGCTGCTGTCCGAGTTCGGGGACCTCGCCGGGATCATGGCGGCGGTCGAGGACCGCGGGTCGAAGCTGACACCCACGCAGCGCCGGCGGCTCGACGAGGCGCGTCCGTACCTCGCGGTCGCGCCGAAGGTGGTACGGGTGGCGGACGACGTGCCCCTGCCCGACGTCTCCACGGCGCTGCCGCGGGCGCCGCGCGACCCGGCGGCGCTGGAAGCACTGTCGGCGCGCTGGGGACTTGGCGGGTCACTGGAGCGGTTGCTGACGACCCTCTCGACCTGACGAGACAGGACGGGCGGGAGGAGGCCGGCGGCCCTCGGTGTTCAACTGCCGCTCTTTTCGAGAGGTGTGAAACGGGGACGAGGTGCTAACTTAGGTAAGCCTAACTATGTGAGACAGGGAGGTCCTCATGGCAGAGCGACCGGGACGCCAGCCGCGCAGGCTCCACACCGCGCAGGTGGTCCGCACCGAGCGGCTGACCCCGCACATGCAGCGCGTGGTGCTCGGCGGCGAGGGCCTCGCCGACTTCACGGCCGGCACATGCACCGACCACTATGTGAAGCTTCTCTTCCCGCCCGCGGGCGTCACCTATCCGGAACCCTTCGACCTGCAGCGCGTCCGTGACGAGCTGCCGCGCGAACAGTGGCCGGTGACCCGCACGTACACGGTCCGCCACTGGGACGCCGAGCACCGTGAACTGACCCTGGACTTCGTCATCCACGGCGACGAGGGCCTGGCCGGTCCGTGGGCGGTGCGCGTGCGGCCGGGCGAGACCGTGCGTTTCATGGGCCCCGGTGGGGCGTACACACCCGACCCGGGTGCCGACTGGCATCTGCTCGTGGGGGACGAGAGCGCACTGCCCGCGATCGCCTGCGCCCTGGAGGCGCTGCCGCGCGGCGCCAGGGCGTACGCCTTCGTGGAGGTCTCCGGCGCCGAGGAGGAGCAGAAGATCGACTCGGACGTGGAGGTCGCCTGGCTGCACCGCGGCGCCCGGCCCGTCGGCGAGGCTCTGGTCGACGCCGTACGGAGCCTGGAGTTCCCCGAGGGCCGGGTGCACGCCTTCGTCCACGGCGAGGCGCACTTCGTCAAGCAGCTGCGCCATCTGCTCCGCGTCGAGCACCAGATCCCGCGCGAGGACCTCTCGATCTCCGGTTACTGGCGGCGAGGCCACAACGAGGACGGCTGGCAGGCCTCCAAGCGCGAGTGGAACGCCCGGATCGAGGCGGAGCAGGAAAGCGTGTCGGCGGCCTGAGGCCGACCGGCCCGCCCGGGCTCCCGGCCGCGGACGCCGGAGCAGTCACCCGTGCCGGTCCCCGGATCAGTCCTCCCGTACCCGCGCGTGCAGATGCATGTCGTGCCATCCGTCCGGCTGCATGATCGCACTGCGCTTGGTGCCCTCCAGCGCGAAGCCGGTCCGGGTGGCGACCCGGCACGAGGCCTCGTTGCGCACGGCGTGCAGCAGTTCCAGGCGGTGGAAGCCGGCTTCGTCCAAGGCTCAGTGGGTGAGCGCGGTGGTGGCGCGGGCGGCCACCCCCCGTCCCCGGGCCGCCGGGACGGTCCAGTACGCCACCTCCGCCGTCCCGTCGTCGAGTCGCAGCTCACGCAGCGCCACCCGGCCCAGCAGCACACCGGACGCGGCATCGGCCACCGCCCAGTGCGCCTCCCGCTCCTCCTCCCACGACTGCTGCCACGCGCGGATCCAGTCCCCCACCTCCGCCTCGGAGCCGGCCGACCGGGCGTGCCACTGGTGCATCACCGGGTCCTGGAAGACCTCGTACACCGCGGGTGCGTCCCCCGCCCGGAAGGGGCGCAGGACGAGTGCACCGTCCGCTGGGAGAGTCGGCTGCGGGCGGTCCGCGAGGACCCCGGCGGTCAGGACCGGGCTGATGAGAAACGGCATGCCCGCATCCTGGCAAGGGCCGGCGGCGTGATCCCAGTGGTTTTCCGCCCCGCCGCCCCGGCCTCGTACGCTGGGCCGCGATGAGACGCAAGACGCGCATCCCGCCCTCTCCCCTGCCGCAGCGCCACGGTGTGGACCCGGTACGGGTGCGGCTGCCCGCGGCCGGGACCTGGGGCACGGTGCGCGACCACCTGGTGGAGCGGCTCTCCGGGGCCGGCCCCGGAGTCGTCGACGGCATGCTCGACGCAGGCCGGATCGTCGGGGCGGACGGACGGCCCGTCGCTGCGGACGCCCCCTACGTCCCCGGGATGTTCGTGTGGTTCCACCGGGACCTGCCCGCCGAGGCGCCGGTGCCCTTCCCGGTGCGGGTCGTGCACCGGGACGAGCACATCGTCGTCGCCGACAAGCCGCACTTCCTCGCCACCACCCCGCGCGGCGGCCATGTCGCCGAGACCGCGCTGGCCCGGCTCCGCCGGGAGCTGGACCTCCCGGCGCTCACCGCCGCGCACCGGCTGGACCGGCTCACGGCGGGGCTCGTGCTCTTCGTCGTGCGCCCCGACGAACGCGGGTCCTACCAGACGCTGTTCCGTGACCGCCGGGTCCGCAAGGAGTACGAGGCCGTCGCCCCGTACGACCCCGGTCTCACCCTGCCCTTCACGGTCCGCAGCCGGATCGTGAAGGAGCGCGGCGTGCTCACGGCCCGGGAGGTCCCGGGCGAGCCCAACGCCGTGAGCCGTGTCGAACTCGTCGAGCAGCGCGACCGATCCGGCGAGCAGGGCCGGCCCGGTGGACTCGCCCGGTACCGGCTCACGCCCACCACCGGGCAGACGCACCAGCTGCGCGTCCACATGACCGCGCTGGGCGTGCCGATCCTCGGCGACCCGCTCTACCCCGAGGTGACCGCCCCCGCGCCGGCCGGTGACTTCCGTCGGCCCCTGCAACTCCTGGCGCGCTGCCTGGAGTTCACCGACCCGGTCACGGGCGAGGAGCACCGCTTCCGCAGCGGACGGACGCTCGCGGCCTGGGCGTCGTACGACCGTTGGGCCGCCGGGACGTACGGCGGCCCGCCAGACGGTCAGTAACCGCGCCACCAGCTCAGGAACCGCTGCCAGACGCCCCTGCGGCGGGGTGCTGGCGCGACGCCGGGCTGCGGCGGCCCGGGCACCGGCTGGGGCTGGGGCTGCGCCTGGGCCGGCCGGGGCTGCGCGGTGTCCAGCTGAGGCGTCGCGATGACCATCCGGGGTGTCGCGGTGACCGGCTGGGGTGTTGTGGTGACCGGCTGGGGTGTTGTGGTGACCGGCTGGGGCTTAGCGGTGACCGGCTGGGGCTGGGCGGCGGCCGGCTGCGACTGCGGTACGGGCGGTGCGGTGGCCGGCGGTTGCGCGATGCCGATCTGCCAGTCCGAGCGCTGCGCGGCGACCGGCTTGTGGTGCGGCACCTCCTTCACGTCCTGCGGCGGCCTGGGCGCGAACTGCACCGGCAGTTCCACCAGGTGCCGGGAGGCGATGGACGCCGTCCAGCTCAGCTCCTCCTCGTCGCAGTCGAGTTCCACGTCCGGCAGCCGCATCAGCAACGCGTCGACACCCACGTCGGCGATGGAACGGCCGATGTCCTGGCCGGGGCACTCGTGCGGGCCGCCGCCGAAGGCGAGGTGGGAGCGGTTGCCCTGCATGCTGGCCTTCAGGTCCGGCCGCACCCGCGGGTCGACGTTGGCCGGCAGCGGGGCGAAGAGCAGCCCGTCGCCCCGGCGGATGCGCTGCCCGCCCAGCTCCGTCTCCTGCTTGGCGAAGTAGGCGAAGACCGTGCTGAACGGCGGCTCGTTCCACAGGGACTGCTCCACCGCCTCCGGCACGGTCATCTGGCCGCCGTTGAGCTGGGCCCGGAAGCGCGGGTCGATCAGCACCGTCAGCAGCACGTTGGACAGCAGGTTGGTGGTGGCCTCGTAGGCGGCGAAGAGGACCAGGCGCAGGTGCTCCCTGACCTCGTCGTCGCTCAGCCGGGCCGGGTGCGTGATCAGGTAGCTGGCGAGGTCCTCCTCCGGCTGGGCGCGGCGGGTGGCGGTGAGCCGGCTGAGGACGTCCATCACGTAGGAGTGGCTGGCGATCGCGGTCTCGGTGCCCTTCAGGGCGTCGCGGGCGGCCTCGACGAGCCGGTCGTCGTACTCGTCGGGCATGCCGAGGATCTCGCACATCACCGCCATCGGCAGGTGCTCGGTGAACTGGCTGACGAGGTCCGCCTCGCCCGCCTCGCAGAACCGGTTGACGATCACCTGCGTGCTGCGGTTGATGTAGCGGCGCAGGCTGCGGAAGTCGATGGTGGAGATGGCGCCCATGACGGCGCCGCGCAGCCGCTTGTGCTCGTCGCCCTCGGCGTGCGAGGCGATGGGCTGCCAGGCGATGTGCGGCATCAGTGGGTGGTCCGGCTTGACCAGGCCCTCCTTGAGCGGGGTCCAGATCCGGCTGTCCCGGCAGAACTGCGAGGGCGAGCGCACCATGTGCAGGTTCTCGGCGTGGCCGAGGACGATCCACATCGGCACGTCGTCGTGGAGCAGCACGGGCGCCACGGGACCGTGCTGGTCCCGCAGTTGCTCGTACAGCGCTCCGAGGTCCTCCGCCTCGTGCAGCCGGTGCAGTCCGCCGGGCCCGAGGCCGTGCGCGGGGCAGCCGGGGGGCGGGCCGGACGGGAGGCCGTCCGTGCCGGTCGGGGCGTGGGATTCAGGCGTCACAGTGATCGCTCCGAAACTGAGGTGGTTCCAGGTGTCCGGGGGGGAGGTGCGAACGAATCGCACGGTCAGGCGCGGGAGCCCGTCATGGCGAGCGAGTGCAGGAAGCGCATGAGGGTCATCAGGACGTCGCGGCTGGAGGCCCGCCGCCGCGCGTCGCACTCCATGATCGGGATGTCCGGCGTGAGGTCGAGGGCGGCGCGCAGCTCCTCGATGGCGTAACGCGGGGCGTCCGGGAAGGAGTTGACGGCGACCACGAACGGTACGCCGCGTTCCTCCAGCCGCCCCATGACGTCGAAGCTGACCTCCAGCCGCCGGGTGTCGACCAGCACGACCGCGCCGAGCGCACCCTCGAACAGGCCGTTCCACAGGAACCAGAAGCGCTGCTGGCCGGGTGTGCCGAAGAGATACAGCACCAGCTGGTCGGTGATGCTGATCCGGCCGAAGTCCATGGCGACGGTGGTGGCCGTCTTGGACGCGGAGCCGAAGTTGTCGTCGACGCCGATGCCGGCCTGCGTCATGGTCTCCTCGGTGGTCAGCGGTGTGATCTCGCTGACCGAGCCGACCATGGTCGTCTTGCCGACGCCGAAGCCACCCACGATCACGATCTTGGCCGCGGCCTGTGCCGTGTGGGGCAGCTGGTCCTCGGCCCGGGGGCCCGGGATGGTGTCAGAGCCGTTGAAGTCCATTCATCACCGCTTCGAGGAGGGAACGGTCGGAGCGCGCCTTGCGGACGATCGGTGCGCGCGCCTGCACCAGTTCCGCCGTCAGCAACTCGGTGAGCAGCACGCCCATCGCGCTGAACGGCAGGTGGAGGTAGGCCGACAGCTCGGCCACGGACAGGGGGGCGGCGCAGAGCCGGAGCAGCGCCGCCTGTTCGGGAGAGGCGGACGGCGGCGGGTCCGTGGCACGCGCCACGATCAAGGTCACCAGGTCGAGCTCGGCCCGTTCGCCGTCCGGGCCGGCCACCACGTACATCCGCTCCGGGTTCCCGGGTCTGTCCTCGCCCTCCTGCGGCGTGGGCGGTTCCGGGGCGAGCTCGCGCCTGTGGCGTTGCGGAGGCGTCATACGATCTGCCCGTTCCGCCGGGGCGGGCTCGTGAGGTGACCACCGATCCGGACGACCAGGTCGCGCATCATGGCGCTCATCCGGCCGGGTTCGCACCGCACGTCGGACAGCACCGCGAGGAAGGCGTTGGCGCCCGCGCCCATCAGGTAGAAGTACCCCTGGTCGATCTCGATCATGACCAGCTTCATCTCGCCGTCGCCCACCGTGAGTTCCTGGCAGATGCTGCCGGCGAGGGACTGCAGTCCGGCGCAGGCGGCGGCGACCCGGTCGGCCGCGTCCGGCTCGCCTCCGTAGCGGGCGATGCGCAGACCGTCGGCCGAGAGCACCACGATCATCTCGATGCCCGGTACACCGTCGGCGAGTTGCTTGAGCATCCAGTCGAAGTTGCCTCGCTGCTGGATCACTTGAGGTCCCCCTCGTCGTCGGCCTCGGTGGGGGCCGGGTCGTTGATCAGGTGCAGGTACTTGTGCGGGTTCCGGATGAAGTCGGTCGGATGGGTGCCGGGTTCGATGCCCTGCTTGAGTCCCTCCCAGAAGGCCTCGAGGCCCTTGCCGGGAGCGTCCGGGGACGACATGTCGTGCCACGACTTGGGTTCGGGCTCCGGTGTCGCCCAGGGGTTGTACTCGCCCCGCTCGGCTGCTTCCCGGTCGGCCTTCTCGTTGGCGGCCTGCTGGGCGAGGCGCTCGGCGAGCGGCATCTTCACCTTGCTGCGGCGCTGCGGCAGGCCGTTCGCGGTCCACTCGGTGACCTCGGGGACGTCGTCGTCCTCCAGCGAGACCGTGGCCGGGATCTTCGGGCTGGTGGGCCGTCGCCTCTTGGGCGCGCGCTTCGGGCCCTCGGGGATGCCGACCGTCATGGGGATGCCGGTGGCACCGATGCCGTGGGCGAGTCCGACACCGGGCTCGTGGGTGATCATCTCGCTCGGCACGATGAGGATGGCGCGGACGCCGCCGTAGGCGGAGGCGCGCAGCGAGACCTGCATGTTGTACGCCGTGCACAGACGGCCCACGACCGCCAGGCCGAGGCGCGGATGCTCGCCGATGTCCTGGAGGTCGACGCCCGCCTTGGCGGCCTCCAGCATGCCCTCGATCCGGGCGCGTGCCTCCTCGTTGAGGTTGACACCGCCGTCCTCGATCTCGATGCAGACGCCGGTCTGCACCTCGGTGGCGGTGACGTGCACCTTGGTCTGGGGCGGCGAGTAGCGCGTGGCGTTGTCGAGGAGTTCGGCGGCGGCGTGGATGACCGGCTCGACGTAGATGCCCTTGACGCTGACCTTGGCGATGGAGGACAGCTGGATGCGCCGGTACTCGAGGATGCGGGACATGGCGCCGCGCAGGGTGCTGTACAGGGACACCGGGGCGGGCCACTGGCGTCCGGGGCGGCCACCGCCGAGGACGGACACGGAGTCGGCGAGACGGCCGATCAGGGCGTTGCCGTGGTCGATGCGCAGGAGGTCGTCGAAGACCTCCGGATTGCGGCCGTGGTCCTCCTCCATCTCCCGCAGTTCCTCGGCCTGCTGGTGGATGATCGCCTGGACGCGGCGGGCGACACTGACGAAGGAACGCGCGGCGGCGTCACGCATGGTCACTTCGTAGTCGACGATCTTGAGCACTCTCAGCAGCGTCTCCTTCTGCGGGGCGGGAAGGTCCCGGAACGAGGGGTCGACGAGGCCGAGCTTGCGGATCACCTCCCTGGGGGATTCTCCGGTGCGCAGCAGATCGAGCGCGGCAGGGATCATCTCCCGCGAGAAGTGGAGCAGTTCGGTCTCGTGGGCGGCGATCCGCTGTTCCAGCTGTGCGCTGTGCAGGGCGTGCTCGGCACGCTGGCGGCGCAGCGCACGGCCGCGGCGTACCGCCTCGGCCGCCGTCGCGAGCACCAGCGCGGTGGCGATGCCACCGCACCAGCCGACGGCGCCCCGGGCCGGCTCCGTCACCAGCGCCACGGCGGCTCCGGTCGCCGCGGCCATGACTATGGCCGGGAGCAACAGCACGCGCGCGTAGGGGAGTTCACCGCGACCGGGAGGGGATTGAACACTCACCATGTGGGCCTTCTGACAGGAGTCGACTGAGGTTCGGGGGACTTGCGGGGGGTATGTCATGAAGCTGTCGGGATCTTCCACCCATTGGGGAACAAGCGCACGAATTCGTCTCAAGCCGGTGCGCTGCGGGCGAGCTTAGTCCGACCGGATCATCGCCATGTCATATTCAGCAACTGCCGGAAACCGGACGCGAGGGGATAGTACGCTCGGCCGTTTACACACTGCGACATCGTTCGAATGCATAACGTGACGGCGTACAGGCATACGAAAGTCCCCCACCGTCTGGGGTGAGGGACTCTCGGAACAGCGCCTTCAGGGGGCGCGGGGCTGTGTCAATGGTGCGGCTGCGCCGCGTGGGCGCGAGCAACCACGAAACGGGTCACCCGCGCATCGAACGATCACCCCACCGACGAATAGGCGACAACACCCCGCAGCAACAGATCCACGGCCTTACGGGCGTTCTTCACCACGGAAGACCCCTGCGGAGCAGCCGCCGCGATCTGCCCCAGCACGTCGATGACCTGCTTGCACCACCGCACGAAGTCCCCCGCCGGCATCTCCGCCTCGCGCAGCACCTCGTCGAGTCCCTTCCCGGAGGCCCACTCGTACGCGGCCCAGGCGAAGCCGAGGTCGGGCTCGCGCTGCCCGACGCCCTCGGTCTGGGTGATCCGGAACTCCTCCTCCAGCGCGTCCAGCCGCCCCCAGATCCGCACCATCTCGCCCAGCGCGGCCTTGGCGTTCCCGGACGGCACCTTCGGCGCCATCGCGTCGTCCGCGACCCGGGACTCGAACACCAACGCCGAGACGCACGCGGCCAGTTCGGCCGGACCGAGGCCCTCCCAGACGCCCTCGCGCAGGCACTCGCTGGCGAGCAGGTCCAGCTCGCCGTACAGCCGCGCGAGCCGCTTGCCGTGCTCGGTGACCTCGTCGCCGCGCAGGTAGTCCAGCTCCGTCAGCAGCGCGACGATACGGTCGAAGGTCCGGGCGATCGTGTTCGTACGGCCCTCGATCCGGCGCTCCAGCTGCGAGGTGTCCCGCATCAGCCGGTGGTAGCGCTCGGCCCAGCGGGCGTGGTCCTCACGGTCGCTGCACCCATGGCAGGGGTGCGCCCGCAAGGCCGTCCGCAGCCGGGCGATCTCGCGGTCGTCGGCCGCCTGGGAGCGCCGCTTGCGGTGCCGCTCGGCGGGGATGTGCCCGGCCTTGGTGCGCAGCGCCGACGCGAGGTCCCGACGGGACTGCGGGGAACGGGGGTTGAAGGACTTCGGGATCCGCATCCGCTCCAGCGGCTCGACCGGCACCGGGAAGTCCATCGACGCCAGCCGCTTCACCTGCCGCTCGGCGGTCAGCACCAGGGGGCGCGGCCCGTCGTGGTGGTCGAAGCCGCGGTGGCCGTTCGAACGGCCCGCCGGCAGGCCCGGGTCCAGCACCAGCGCCAGGCCCGCGTACTTGCCGGTGGGCACGTGGATGACGTCACCGGGCTTGAGCTTCTCCAGCGCGACGGCGGCCTCCGCGCGCCGCTGTGCCACGCCCTGCCGGGCGATCTCGTTCTCCCGGTCCTTCAGCTCGCGGCGCAGCCGCGCGTACTCCTCGAAGTCGCCGAGGTGGCAGGTCATGGAGGCCTTGTAGCCCTCCAGACCCTCCTCGTTGCGCTGCACCTGGCGGGAGATGCCGACGACCGACTTGTCCGCCTGGAACTGCGCGAACGACGTCTCCAGCAGCTCGCGCGAGCGATGTCGCCCGAACTGCTCGACCAGGTTGACCGCCATGTTGTACGACGGCTTGAAACTGGAGCGCAGGGGGTACGTGCGCGTGCCGGCCAGGCCGGCGAGGTGCTCGGGGCTCATGCCGCGCTGCCAGAGCACCACGGCGTGGCCCTCGACGTCGATGCCGCGCCGCCCGGCCCGGCCCGTCAGCTGGGTGAACTCGCCCGGGGTAATGTCCGCGTGCTGCTCGCCGTTCCACTTGACGAGCTTCTCCAGCACCACCGAGCGGGCGGGCATGTTGATGCCGAGCGCGAGGGTCTCGGTCGCGAACACGGCCTTGACCAGGCCGCGTACGAACAGCTCCTCGACGACCTCCTTGAAGGTCGGCAGCATGCCCGCGTGGTGGGCGGCGATGCCGCGCTCCAGGCCCTCCAGCCACTCGTAGTAGCCGAGGACGTGCAGGTCCTCCGTCGGGATGGACGCCGTGCGCTCCTCGACGAGCGAGCGGACCCGCTCGCGCGCCTCCTCGTCGTTGAGCCTGAGCCCCGCGTACAGGCACTGCTGGACGGCGGCCTCACAGGCGGCGCGGCTGAAGATGAAGGTGATGGCGGGCAGCAGCCCCTCGGCGTCGAGCCGTTCTATGACCTCGGGCCGGCTCGGCGTCCAGATCCGGGACCGCTGGCGGCGCTCGCGCTCACGGTCCGCATCGCGCATCGACCGGCCGCGCCGCCGGTCCTGGTACGACGGGCGGCTCGCCTCCATGCGCGCCATCCGCATGAGGTCGGGATTGACGGCCTTCTTGTGGCCCTCGCCCTCCTCGAACAGGTCGTACATCCGCCGCCCGGCCAGCACGTGCTGGAACAGCGGCACGGGCCGGTGCTCGGAGACGATCACCTCGGTGTCCCCGCGGACGGTGTCCAGCCAGTCGCCGAACTCCTCGGCGTTGGACACGGTCGCCGACAGCGAGACCAGGGTGACCGACTCGGGCAGATGGATGATCACCTCTTCCCACACGGCTCCCCGGAACCGGTCGGAGAGGTAGTGCACCTCGTCCATGACCACGTAGCCGAGGCCGAGGAGGGTCTGGGAACCGGCGTACAGCATGTTCCTGAGCACCTCGGTGGTCATCACCACCACCGGCGCTTCGGAGTTGACGCTGTTGTCGCCGGTCAGCAGGCCCACTTTGTCCGTGCCGTAACGGCGGCACAGGTCGGCGTACTTCTGGTTCGACAGCGCCTTGATGGGTGTCGTGTAGAAGCACTTCTTGCCCTGCTGGAGGGCGAGGTGGACGGCGAACTCGCCGACGATCGTCTTGCCGGAGCCGGTGGGCGCCGCGACGAGCACGCCCTTGCCCGCCTCGAGCGCCTGGCAGGACTCGATCTGGAAGGGGTCGAGGCCGAAGTCGTACATCTCGCGGAAGGAGGCGAGCGCGGTGGCCTGCTCGGCAGCGCGCTTACGGGCTGCCGCGTACCGCTCGGCCGGTGAGAGGTCCTCTGTCATCGTGCTTTCGAGCGTACCGGGCCGCACTGACAACAGGACGATCATTATCCGGATCCGTTGCTGTGAAACCCCGGATCCGCGCAGCTCAGGGGCCGACGACCCGCACGCCCCCGCGCACGCAGCGCGCGACCAGCGGCAGCGGGCCGAGCGGCTCTCCGTCGGCGTAGCCGGTGACTGCGTCGGCGGCGAGCTCGACCCGTGCCGCGCGCTCCACGGTCACCTGCGGATGGTCGACGTGCGTCCCCCGGTACACCCGCGGGAACACCCTCAGCAGCGTCGCCCGGCTGCAGTCGCCGACCACCGTCACGTCGAACAGCCCGTCGGTCAGATCGGCGCCGGGGCAGATCCGCATGCCGCCGCCGTAGGAGGAGCCGTTGCCGACGGCGACCAGGGTCGCCTCGACTTCGCGGACCTCGCCGTCGTCGAGCCGGATCCGGTACGGGACGGGCCGGAACGCGGCGAGTTCGGCGATCATCGCCAGGTCGTACCTCAGACGGCCGGTGGGCCATCGCATGCGGTTGCCGCGGTCGTTGACCCGGGAATCGAAGCCGGAGGCGAGGACCGTGCCGAACCAGCGGTCGCCGGCCCGCCCGAGGTCGATGTCGCGGATCCGGCCGCACTTGAGGGCGTCGGCGATCATGCGGCCCGCGGCGGCGGGCTCGCGCACCGGCAGGCCCAGGGCACGGGCGAAGTCGTTCCCGGTGCCGACCGCGACCAGGCCGAGCGGGGTGCGGGTGCCCGCGACCGCCTCCAGGGCGAGGCCCGCCATGCCGTCGCCGCCCACGGCGATCAGGGCGCCCGTGCCGGATGCGACGGCCGCACGCGCGCGGACCAGGGCGTCCGCGGCGTCCTCGCCGAGGACGGTCCGTACCGAGAAGCCGGCCGCCCGCAACGCGGAAGCGGCCGGCTGCGCCGCGCGGGCGCCCCGGCCGCGGCCCGCGGTGGGGTTGACGAAGAGGGTGATCTCGCTGGTCACAGGACCGACCCTATGAGCTGTCCGCCGATCTTCAGGTCACGTCGTCATAACCGTTGACCCGGTCCGTGCGCTCCGAGCTCGCCTGTTCGGGCAGCGCCGCGCGGCTGGTCGTCACGGGCTCGATCGCGCCGATGTCCTCGGGGGTGAGGTCCAGCTCGGAGGCCTCGTCGTCGGCGGGGCCGAGGGCCTCGCGCCGGACCTTGCGGCGGTCGTTGAGCAGGGAGAAGGCGACGGCCGCGAAGTACAGGATCCAGATCGGCGCCGCGAGTGCCAGCATGGTCAGCGGGTCCGTGCTGGGCGTGGCGACGGCCGCGAAGACCGTGATGCCCATGATCATGCCGCGCCACCAGCCGAGCATGCGCTTGCCGGTGAGCACCCCGGTGAGGTTGAGCATGACCAGCAGCAGGGGCAGCTCGAAGGAGAGGCCGAAGACCAGCACCATCCGCATGACCAGGTCGAGCAGGTCGTCCAGCGGCAGGAGGTTGGACGTGCCGCCCGGGGTGAACTCGAGGAGCACCTTCGCCGTGGTGGGCAGGACCGTGTAGGCGAAGTAGGCGCCGACGACGAACAGCGGGGCGCCGGTGCCGACGAAGGCGTAGGCGTACTTCTTCTCGTGCCGGTGCAGGCCCGGCGCGACGAAGGCCCACAGCTGGTAGAGCCAGATCGGCGAGGCGAGGACGACGCCGGCCATCAGGGACACCTTCAGCGCGAGCGTGAAGGGGGTGAGCAGGCCGTTGATGGTGATCTGCGCACAGGGCTTGGTACCCGTCTGCGACCTGGCGAGTTCCTCGAAGGTCTTGTCACAGCCGACCGAGTCGAGGATCGGCTTGGTGATCAAGTTGATGATGTCGTTGTAGAAGAAGGCGGCGACGATCGTGACGAGGACGATCGCCAGCATCGCCTTGGCGAGCCGGTTGCGGAGCTCGCGAAGGTGCTCCGCGAGGGGCATGCGCCCCTCGGGATCCCTCTCCTGCTTGCGGGCAGACTTCAGCAACCCACGTTCCCATCTCGTGCGGCGGGCCGGAGGTCACCGGCCCTGCGTCAGCGCTTGGTCGTGTCCGTGGGCTCGTTGACCGGGCGCGAGCTGGTCACGTCGCCGGGCGCTGCCTGGATGGTGCGCTGCGAGGGCTCGTCGTTGTCGGGCGGGCCGGCGGGGGTCGTGGACGACTTGTTCTCGTCCTTCATCGCCTTGGCCTCGCTCTTGAGGATGCGGGCCGACTTGCCGAGCGACCGAGCCATGTCCGGAAGCTTCTTCGCGCCGAACAGCAGGATGATGACGACGAGGATGAGAATGATCTCGGGGGCTCCGAGCCTTCCGAACATAAGTCTTTACCTTCTCACCGAGGCGGCTGTGGTGGGGGTGCTGTCCGATCGGTCGGACACATGTCCGAACGGTCGTGCTGGCAGCGATCGTAACGCTCGGGGGTAAACGTGAGGCAATCCCTCTGCATCCCTTGTGCGCACTCCCGTCCGCGACCAGTGCCTCGTTAACCGGGCCGCGACCAGCAGCGTACCTGTACGGGCCGTCGCCGTGACAGGGCGAAGTGTCCCGAAACGCAACTCCCGGCCGCCCGCCGGACACCTCACAGAGCGTCGACGGAACGGGCCGCGCTCTGCGCCGACCGCTCCAGGTCCTCGGCGGCCCGGTTGATCCGGCGCGCCGAGTCCGTGACCTGCCTGCCCAGGCGCTGCGCCTCCACGAAGACCCGCACGGCGAGCACCCCGAGCACGACGAGACTCACGAAACCCACAGCAACCGCGAACATCGGCCAGAACATGACGCCGAGCCTAGACCCTCCTGAGGGGACGGGATCCCCGGCCCACTAGACGGTGGAGTGCAGCCGCAGGGTCCGCACACCGCCGCCGGTGAGGAGCTCCACTATCCTCTCCCCCGCCGGTTTGCGGACGGACGCGCCGCACTCGGGGCAGGTGAACGAGTAGAAGGTGGTGCGGCTCGTGGCGCCGATGGCCAGGCGCAGCGCGCCCGCGGCGAGCTCGAACGCGCCCCGGCAGTCGGGGCAGCCGGCCCGGAACACGACCGGGGTCACGCTTCTCATCCCGGCGAACGCGGACTCCACCGTCATGCCCCGGACACCACCCGGCGTCACCGACTCGCTCAAGCCCTCGCTCCTCTTCCTGGGTCGTAGACCTCCGGGGTGCACCACCGGTACCGCGACGCCGGCCGTGGACCCCGGGTGACGCCTGCGGGTCACTCGGGCCCGTCGCCAGGCCCGTCCGGAACCGTCCGCGTCACCTGCGGAGCGTCCGCGCCCTCGACGGCGCGATCCGTCCGCGCCGCCTCGATCCCGTCGTACGCCGCCAGTGCCTCCCGGGCCGCCTGGCGGGCACTGCCGGCGAGCTCCGGCGGGGAGACGATCCGGCCGTCCCGCCCGAGCCGCAGTGCCAGACGCCGGAGCGACGCCGGGTCCGGGGTCCGCAGAGTGATACGCAGCCCGCCGTCCGAAAGCTCATCCGCACTGTCGTGCGGGTAGTACTCGGCGACCCAGCGGCCGCCGGGTCCGACCTCGATCACGACCTCCGGATCCTCGGCCGCGGGCTGCACCAGGGCCTCCGAGAGGTCCCGCAGCTCGATCTCGGGCGGCGCCGACGGCTCGTCGAGGATCTTGATCTCGGCGACCCGGTCGAGGCGGAAGGTGCGGCGTGCCTCGGAGCGGCGGCACCAGGCCTCGACATAGGTGTGCCCGACACTGACCAGGCGGATGGGGTCGATCTCCCGCTCGGTGACCTCGTCGCGCGCGGGCGAGTAGTAGCGGATCCACAGCCGGCGGCGCTCGGCGATCGCGCGGTCGACGTCGGCGAAGACGCCGCCCTCGGACTCGAAGGTCACCGACAGGCGTGAGCTGGCACCCGCCGCCTCGCCGGCCGCGGTCTCCACCTTGGCCGTCGCGCGCAGCAGCGCCTGCCGGTCGCTCTCGCGCAGTCCGGGCAGCGTGGACACCGCGCGGGCGGCGACGAGCAGGGCGGTGGCCTCGTCGGCGGCGAGCCTCAGCGGCTCGGCGGCCTCCGCCGCGAGGGCCGCCGGATTGTGCCACCAGATGCGCTCGCCGTCGGTGTCGATGTCGAGCAGGTCGCCGCCGCGGAAGCTGGTGCCGCACATGGGCAGCACGTCGAGGTCGGAGACCAGCTCGTCCTCGCTGATGCCGAAGGCGCGCGCGACGTCCTCGACCCGGGCTCCGGGACGCTCCCGCAGATACGTCACCAGCGAGAGCATCCGCCGGGTCTGGTCGATGGCGTTCACGGGCCTGACCGGTTTGCCTGCCACTGTCTTTCCGCTCCCCCTCAGCCCTTGGCCACGGCCCGCAGCCGGTCCACCACGTCGGCCCGCAGCTCGGCCGGCTCCAGGACGACCACATCCGGCCCGAACTCCACCAGCCAGGCGTCCAGCCCGTGGCCGTACGGAATCTCCAACTCGTCCCAGCCGTCGCCGAGTTCCCGGACGGAGGTGGCCTTCGCCCGAAGGGGGTACCCCGCGCCCGCACGCAGCCGGATCCGCGCCGAGCGGTCGGCGATCTCCCCGGCCCAGCTCGCGACGGTCTCCCGGACGGTGACGACGTCCGGCACCTCGGCGGTGTAGCGGCCGCCGCGCGAGCGGACCTTGCCGGTGATCCGGGACAGCCGGAAGACCCGCTCGGCGCCGCGGTCGCGGTCCCAGCCCGCCAGGTACCAGTGGCCCCGCCAGCACTCCAGCGCCCAGGGCTCCACGTGCCGCTGCTCGGGGTGGGCGGCAGTGGCCTTGCGGTAGTCGAAGGCGACGGGCCTGCGGTCCCGGCATGCCAGCATCAGCGGCTCGAACGCGGCCTCGTGCACGGGGATGCGCGGCTCCAGCGCGCCGTGCGACCCGTAGGGGTCGACATCCTCGGGGAGTCCGGCCGCGCGCAGCTTCTGCAGGGCGCCGCTGGCCGCTCCGGCGAGCCGGGCCTGCTGCCACACCTTGGCGGCCAGCCCGAGGGCGGCGGCCTCCTCGGCGTCCAGGGTGATGGGCGGGAGGCGGTTGCTGTCGCGGCGGGCCAGGTAGCCGATCTCGCCGTCGAGGCTCTCGACGGTCTCGATGACCAGGCCGAGCTCGCGCAGGTCGTCCTTGTCGCGCTCGAACATGCGGTTGAAGGAATCATCGGAGCCGGTCGCGCCGTTCCCCGGCCCGAAGGCCTCGACGTAGGCCTCGATGGAGTCGCGCAGCTCACGCTTGCTGAGGGGCCGCCGCGTCCCGAGCAGACACAGCGCCAGGTTCATCAGCCGCTCTGCCTTGGCAATGGCCATCGACGCGCTTCGCCTCCCTATGGTGCTTACGAGCGATGACCGTACCGCCACACGGTGGCACGGCAAAAGCCGAGGGCCCATGCCCGAACAGGCATGGGCCCCACATGATCGATTCTGTCCGGAGCTTGCTCAGACTCCGAGCAGGTCGACCACGAAGATCAGCGTCTCCCCGGGCTTGATCAGAGGAGACGGGCTCTGGTTGCCGTAGGCGAGGTGGGCGGGGATGGTCAGCTGGCGGCGGCCGCCGACCTTCATGCCCTGCACGCCCTGGTCCCAGCCCTTGATGACCCGGCCGCCGCCCAGCGGGAAGCGGAACGGGGTGCCGCGGTTCCAGCTGGCGTCGAACTCCTCGCCCGTGCTGAAGGAGACACCCACGTAGTGCACGGTGACGGTCTGGCCGGCCTCGGCGACCGGGCCGTCGCCCTCCCAGATGTCCTTGATCTCGAGGTCCGCCGGGGGCTCGCCGCCCGGGAAGTCGATCTCGGGCTTGTCGATGCTCACTTCATCTCTCCTTGTTACGTGACCTGCGTCGGGAACAGTCTCACAGACCGGACGGGTCAGACCGTGCCGAGGATGTCCACCGTGAAGACCAGGGTGTTCTTGGCCAGCTCACTGCTCGGGCTCGCGCCGTAGCCGAGCGAGGGCGGGATCACCAGCAGCACCCGGTCGCCCACGTGCTTGCCGACGAGGCCCTTGTCCCAGCCTGCCACCACGGAGCCGTTGCCGATCTGGAAGGCGGTGGCGCCGCCGTGGTCCCACGAGGAGTCGAACTTCTTGCCGTCCTCCCACTTGACCCCGGTGTACTGAGCGATGAGTCCCTGACCGGCTTCGACCTTCTTGCCGTCGCCCTTGATCAGGACCTGCTCCTTGAGGTCCTTGGGAGCCTTCTCGCCCTTCGGGACGGTGATGTCCGCGGCCTTCTGCGAGGGGGACTCCACCTCGGGCATGCCCGGCTCGGAGGGCGCCTGCTCGCCCTTGACCTCGGCCTTGGCGTCGACGCTCGCGGCACCGACCGGGTCGACGACCCAGATCAGCACGTCCTTGGCGGAGATCCCGGAGGACGTGTTCAGGTTCTGGCCGATCAGGTCGCCCGCGGTGCCCTGCACCAGGACGCGACTGCCGGGCTTCTTGCCCTTCACCGCGTCGAGGACCTTCTCGGGGAGCTGCTGGCTCGGCTTGCCGATCTGCTCGATGGACTGCCGCCGGGGCGCCTTGTCACCCGTCGGCGCCGCGGCCCACGTGCCGCCGAGCTCCTGGTCACCGCCCCACTTCTCGACGGTCCAGTCCAGACGGACGAAGTCCGATCCCTTGATCGGGGTTCCGCTGCCCGCCGAGACCGTCTTGACCACGGTCTTGTCGGCCGGCTTGCCGTCCTTCGGAACGGAGATCTCGGGCTTCGCCCCGACTTTCCCCTTGACCTCGGCGACGCCTCCCGCCGCGTCGCCGTTGTTCCCGTCGTCCGATCCGCACGCGGCGGTGAACAACAGGGCGGGAACGGCCAGCAGCGCGGCCACGAGTCGTTTCGTGTTGTAGTTCATCAGTCCAACTGGGATCGGGGGTGGGGGCAATGCCAGCCACTCTACGGCGTACCCGCACCACACTCCCCACACCGCGCGGCGCGACGCCCCCTGTTCCGGCGGCTCACGGGGCGGAACAGGGCGGGAAAAACGCCGGTGCCCGAAGGCGCGAAAACCTTCGGGCACCGGCTTGGCGATCGGGTCGGCGGACGAGCCGCACGCCTCACATTCCGGCGATCAGCTTTTCCACCCGGTCGTCCACGGAACGGAACGGGTCCTTGCACAGCACGGTCCGCTGGGCCTGGTCGTTGAGCTTGAGGTGAACCCAGTCGACCGTGAAGTCACGGCGCTGTTCCTGGGCCCGCCGGATGAAGTCCCCGCGCAGCCGGGCGCGCGTCGTCTGCGGCGGGACGGACTTGCCCTCGAAGATCTTCAAGTCGTTGCAGATACGGGCCGCCTGGCCCTTCTTCTCGAGCAGGTAGTACAGGCCACGACGGCGGTGGATGTCGTGGTAGGCGAGGTCTATCTGCGCGACCCTCGGGTGCGACATGGTCATGTTGTGCTTGGCGCGGTACCGCTCGATGAGCTTGTACTTCATGACCCAGTCGATCTCGGTGCCGATGCGGTCGAGGTCCTCGGACTCGATCGCGTCCAGTGCGCGGCCCCACAGCTCCAGGACCTGCTCGACGGTGCCGGTGCGGATGCCCCGGCGCTCGCAGAAGTCCAGGGCCTTCTCGTAGTACTCGCGCTGCACCTCCAGTGCGGAGGCCTCGCGTCCGCTGGCCAGGCGCACCTTGCGGCGGCCGGTGATGTCATGGCTGACCTCGCGGATCGCCCGGATCGGGTTCTCCAGGGTGAGGTCCCGCATCACCGTGCCCGCCTCGATCATGCGCAGCACCAGGTCGGTGGCACCGACCTTGAGCAGCATGGTCGTCTCGGACATGTTGGAGTCGCCCACGATGACGTGCAGGCGGCGGTAGCGCTCGGCGTCGGCGTGCGGCTCGTCACGCGTGTTGATGATGGGCCGGGAGCGGGTCGTCGCCGAGGAGACGCCCTCCCAGATGTGCTCGGCGCGCTGGCTGACGCAGTACACGGCGCCGCGCGGTGTCTGCAGCACCTTGCCCGCACCGCACAGCAACTGCCGGGTGACCAGGAACGGAATGAGAATGTCCGCGAGTCGGGAGAACTCCCCGTGCCGGGCGACCAGATAGTTCTCGTGGCAGCCGTAGGAGTTGCCCGCCGAGTCGGTGTTGTTCTTGAAGAGGTAGACGTCGCCCGCGATTCCCTCCTCGTGCAGGCGTCGTTCGGCGTCCACCAGGAGTCCTTCGAGAATGCGCTCGCCCGCTTTGTCGTGGGTGACCAGTTCGGTCACGTTGTCGCATTCCGGTGTCGCGTATTCCGGATGCGATCCCACGTCGAGATAGAGGCGGGCGCCGTTTCGCAGAAAGACGTTGCTGCTGCGGCCCCATGACACGACACGGCGGAAGAGGTACCGCGCCACCTCGTCAGGAGACAGGCGGCGCTGTCCCCTGAACGTGCACGTGACGCCGTACTCGTTCTCCAGCCCGAAAATGCGGCGGTCCATGAGGGAACATTACGCCCGATCCCCTGAACTGAAACGGGGTTCGACGGCACGGTTTGGATCATTTTCCGAACCGGCCGCAACAACCGCTCCCTGGCCGGGAGCTGCGACTACCCGTCCTGTGGCGACCAAAACCAGCAAGGACACGCCACCTGCCACGCCCGGTACGGCGAAGCCCCACAGAGCCCCGCCCTGCTCGACGACGGGCCCTGCCACGCCCGTTCCGACCGAGTGGCCGACGGTGAACGTCGTCACGAGCCAGGAGAACGCCTCGGTGACGGTGCCGCGTGGGGCGTGCCGGTCCACCAGGACGAACGCACAGGCGATGGCGGGCGCGAGGAAGACCCCGGCGAGCGCGGTCAGCGCCACCATGGCAACCGCGTCGGGCATCAGCATCAGCGGCAGGTAACACACCACCAGAAGCGCGACCAGCACCCGCAGTCGCCGTGCGGGCTCACCCGCCCACTGGCGCGCGCCGTACACCGTGCCGCCGACCAGCGCGCCGAAGCCCAGGGCCGCCATCAGCCACCCGTACACGGCGTCGCCACCGTGCTCGTCCGCGTAGGGCACGGAGGCGACGGTGATGGACCCGAGCGCCATCCCGATGAACAGGAACGCCGTCAGCAGCGCCAGCAGCCCCGACGAGCGCAGCGCGCCCAGCCAGTGGGCCTCGCGCGGCGCCGACCGCCAGGCGCGCGACGGCTCCGACACGACGACGGACAGCGCTCCCAGCACCCCGACGACGTTCAGCAGGAGCAGCGCGGCCTGGGCCGACCACAGGGACACGCAGAGCGTCACGAGGAGCGGCCCGACGGTGAACATGACCTCCTGGGCCACGGCGTCCATCGCGTACGCCGTGTGCACCTGGTCCTCCCGTCGCAGCACGGAGGGCCACAGCGCCCGCAGCCCGCCCTCCAGGGGCGGCGTGAAGAGGCCGGCCCCGGCCACGGCCGCGTAGGCGAGCGGCAGTGTCCCGGTCCCCGCGAAGGCGAAGACGGACATCGCGACCCCGGCGAGGACGGCCGCGGGCAGTTGCACGCGCGGCTGCCCGCACAGGTCCACGATCCTGCCCAGCACGGGCTGCCCGACGGCGTTGGCGACGCCGTACACGGCCGCCAGGGCACCGGCCAGGCTGTACGTACCTCCCTCGGCCCGCACGAACAGCACGATCGCGATGGGGGCCGTGGCGCAGGGCAGCCGGCCCACGAGCGTGCCGACCAGCAGCCGGGCGGCGTGTCGCGCCCGAAGGATCTCCAGGTATCCCGTGGCCATGTCCCCGCCCTAGGTTTTACGTATAACGTCGGATCTCATACGTACCATGTCCGCTGTTCACGAGTCCAGACGAAGGAGCGGGCCGACGGTGGCACGAGGCAGCACCCGACCCACGAGCCGGGACGTCGCCCACGCCGCCGGCGTCTCCCAGGCGGCCGTGTCGCTGGTCCTCGGCGACAAATGGCGCGGCCGGGTCTCCGAGGCCACGGCGGAACGCGTCCGGGAGGCCGCCCGCGACCTGGGCTACCGCCCGAACCTGGCCGCCCGCAACCTGCGCCTGGGCCGCACCCGCACGGTCCTCCTGGTCGTCCCGGCCCTCACCACGGAGTTCTTCGCCGGCGTCTACACGGGCGCAGCCAGGGTCGCCGCCGAGCACGGCTTCGGCGTGGTTCTCTACCCCTCCCCCGAGGGCATCGGCCCGGCCCGTGACCCCTTCGCCTCCGCGCAGTCCGCGCTGGACGGTGTGATCGCCTCCTCGATGGCCGCGGACGCCCTGACCGCGATCCGCGGCGAGGCGCTCCCGCTGGTGATGCTGGACAGCGACCCGGCCGGGAGCCTGGGTGCGGCGACGGTGAACCTGGACATCGCCGACGGCATCCGGCAGGCCGCCGAGCACCTGCTGTCCCTGGGGCACCGCCACTTCCTGCACCTCGCGGCGGACGTCCCGTCCTGGACGTTCGAGGTCCGCGCCCGGGAACTGGCGGCGCGGCTGGACGAGGTGCCGGGCACCACGGTGCGTACGGCCCGCTCCCCGATCTCCATCGAGGGGGCGGTGCCGGCCGCGCAGGCCGCCCTCTCCGCCCCCGGCGACCGCCCCACCGCCGTGATCTGCGACGACGACCTGCTCGCGACCGGCACGTACAAGGCGGCCCGCCGCCTGGGGTTGCGCATCCCGGACGATCTGTCGGTCACGGGCGTCGACGACCTGGCCCTGGCCACGGCGATGGACCCGGAGCTGACGACGGTCCACCTGAACGCGGAGCTGTTCGGGGAGCGGGGCATGCGGGCACTCCTGGCGGTGCTGGAGGGCCGCGAACCCGAGAGCGGGGACATTCCGGTCCAGTTGGTGGTGCGAAGCTCTACAGCACCGCCTCGCCAGCTGAGCCCGGCGTGGCTGCCGAGGCCGGGTTGACGCGCAACTCGGCGCGGCGAGGTGCCGCCTGCGCCCACCCGTGCCGCCCCCAGCGGCACGCATGCCCGCAGGCTCAGTGAGCCCGCAGCCGCACACGGCAACGCGCCCCGGCCACGAACGCACTGGCCGGGGCGCGTCACACCGCCTCAGAACTACTCGGCGTCCTCCGACGCTCCCTCGTCACCGCCGGCGGCACCCGCAGCGAGCAGACGGGACAGCTGAGGCCCGCTGATCCGCTTGAACTTGCGCTTCTGCGGCCGGGTGCGGTCCAGCACCGCGACTTCCAGCCGCTCCGCGGGGATCTCCCGCTCGCTGCCGTTGGTGTCGCGGGACAGCGCCTGCACCGCCAGCTTCAGCGCCTCCGCGAGGGTCATGCCCTCCTGGTGGCGCTGGTCCAGATAGCTGCTGATCTGCTCGGCGTTGCCGCCCACCGCGACCGAGCCGTGCTCGTCCACGATGGAGCCGTCGTGCGGCAGCCGGTAGATCTGGTCGCCCTCGGGCGTCTCCCCGACCTCGGCGACGACCAGCTCGACCTCGTACGGCTTCTCGGCGGCGCTGGAGAAGATCGTGCCGAGCGTCTGCGCGTACACGTTCGCCAGGCCCCGGGCCGTCACATCGTCCCGGTCGTAGGTGTAACCCCGCAGATCGGCGTAGCGCACGCCGCCGATCCGCAGGTTCTCGTACTCGTTGTACTTGCCGGCGGCCGCGAAGCCGATCCGGTCGTAGATCTCGCTGAACTTGTGCAGCGCACGGGACGGGTTCTCGCCGACGAACACGATGCCGTCGGCGAACTGCAGCACGACCAGGCTGCGACCACGGGCGATGCCCTTGCGGGCGTACTCCGCCCGGTCGGCCATGGCCTGCTGGGGTGAGACATAGAACGGCGTCGACACCGGTTATCCGTCCCTCTCTTGAAGATTCCGTCGGTTCACTGGACCACCCTCACGAAGACGATCGCCGCTACAGCAGCGCGGCCCGCGGCCCGTCGGGCTGCTCCAGCCGCCGCTCGAGAATCGAGCGCGCGATCTCGGACGCCTCGTCCTCGGTGAGCCGGCGGAAGCCGTCGTCGGTGATCACGGTGACGATGGGATAGATCCGGCGGGCGACATCGGGACCACCGGTCGCGGAGTCGTCGTCGGCCGCGTCGTAGAGCGCCTGGATCACCAGTGTGGTGGCCTCGGCCTCGCTGAGGTCGTCCCGGAAGAGCTTCTTCATCGCACCGCGAGCGAAGATCGACCCGGACCCGGTGGCCGCGTAGTTGTGCTCCTCGGAGCGGCCGCCGGTGACGTCGTAGGAGAAGATCCGGCCCTTGCCGCGGTCCACGTCGTACCCGGCGAACAGCGGCACCACGGCCAGGCCCTGCATGGCCATGCCGAGGTTGGAGCGGATCATCGTCGACAGCCGGTTCGCCTTGCCCTCCAGGGACAGCTGCGCGCCCTCGACCTTCTCGAAGTGCTCCAGCTCCAGCTGGAACAGCTTCACCATCTCCACGGCCAGGCCCGCCGTGCCGGCGATGCCCACCGCCGAGTACTCGTCGGCCGGGAAGACCTTCTCGATGTCCCGCTGCGCGATGACGTTGCCCATGGTGGCCCGCCGGTCGCCGGCGAGGACCACACCGCCGGGGAACGTCACGGCGACGATGGTCGTGCCGTGCGGTGCCTCGATCACGCCCTGGGTGGGGGGCAGTTGCCGGTTGCCGGGGAGGATCTCCGGCTGGTGCTCGGACAGGAAGTCCATGAAGGAGGAAGACCCTGGCGTCAGGAAGGCAGCTGGTAGACGCCCGGTGCTACGAGTGTTGGCTTCCACGCGATTCCTTCCACGTATGCGACAGCCCGCCCTGTGACGTCGGGCCGATCCTTGGAACAAACCCCGGTCCGGTTGCCACCGGGGGCTCGGTATGCCTCGGACCCTACCCGTCCTTCGGCGGTGATCCACATGCCCGGCGGGACCAACTCCGCCGGAGCGGCGCCGCACTTGCCGGCCGCGCACGCCGAGCGTCCGGCGGGCCGTGGGGTCCGCCGACGCCCGGAGCGCCGCACGTCGGGGCATCACGTCATGCGGTGCCCCGCGCGCAGCGCTCCGCGCTTCGGCCGGTCCTCACCCATGCACTCCGTTCACCTTCGGAATGAAGGCTCAGGCGCCTTACTGGCCACCCTTTTGAACGAAGGACCGCACGAAGTCCTCGGCGTTCTCCTCGAGTACGTCGTCGATCTCGTCCAGGACCGAGTCCACGTCGTCGCTCAGCTTCTCCTGACGCTCCTTGAGGTCCTCCGAAGCCTGCGTCTCCGCAGTCTGCTCCTCGACCTCCTCGGTGGACCGGGTGGCCTTCTGCTGTCCGCCGCCGGTGTCCTTGGTCGCCATATCCCTCACCCCGCTCGGTTCGCCCGACACAGTTGCTCGGTCAAGATCAGACCCTACTCGCCGGGTCTGACAATGGCCCCGCAGTTGCTCCAACGTACGGGGACCACCTCGATGATTCCCGGACCAGGGATTTTCCACCCTGCCCGGCGGGCCCCTCCCGAGTACCCGCGATCTGCGCTCACCCCCCGGACAGGACCCTGACCAGGTCTTCCGCGGTGCGGCAGCGGTCAAGGAGCTCCTTGACGTGATTACGCGTTCCGCGAAGCGGTTCCAGGGTTGGGACCCGCTGCAGCGAGTCCCGGCCGGGCAGATCGAAGATCACCGAGTCCCAGGAGGCCGCCGCGACGTCGTCCGCGTACTGCTCCAGGCAGCGGCCGCGGAAGTACGCCCGCGTGTCCTCAGGAGGCGTCGTACGGGCCCGCTCCACGTCCGCGTCGGCCAGCAGCCGCTTCATGCGCCCGCGGGCCACCAGACGGTTGTACAGGCCCTTCTCGGGCCGTACGTCGGCGTACTGGAGGTCGACCAGGTGCAGTCGCGCGGCGTCCCAGTCGAGGCTGTCCCGGCGCCGGTAGCCCTCCATGAGCTCCCGCTTGGCGACCCAGTCCAGCTCTCCGGCCAGGCTCATCGGGTCGTGCTCCAGACGGGTGAGGGTGTCCTCCCAGCGCGACAGGACGTCCTTGGTCTGTTCGTCCGCGTCGGCGCCGAAGCGCTCCTCCACGTACTTGCGCGCCAGCTCGTAGTACTCCATCTGCAACTGGACCGCCGTGAGCGTACGGCCGCTGCGCAGCGTGACCACACGCTTCAGGGACGGGTCGTGCGAGACCTGGTGGAGGGTGCGGACGGGCTGGTCGACGGCCAGGTCGACGGCGATGAAACCGTCCTCGATCATCGACAGCACCAGCGAGGTCGTGCCCAGCTTGAGGTAGGTCGAGATCTCCGACAGGTTCGCGTCACCGATGATCACGTGCAGCCGCCGGTACTTCTCGGCGTCCGCGTGCGGCTCGTCGCGGGTGTTGATGATGGGGCGCTTGAGCGTCGTCTCGAGGCCGACCTCGACCTCGAAGTAGTCGGCTCGCTGGCTGAGCTGGAAGCCGTGCTCGTGCCCGTCCTGGCCGATGCCGACGCGGCCCGCTCCGGCGAAGACCTGACGGGAGACGAAGAACGGCGTCAGGTGGCGCACGATGTCCGAGAAGGGGGTCTCCCGCTTCATCAGGTAGTTCTCGTGCGTGCCGTAGGACGCGCCCTTGTTGTCGGTGTTGTTCTTGTACAGGTGGATCGGCTGGGCACCGGGCAGCTGCGCGGCCCGTTCCGCGGCCTCCGCCATGATCCGCTCGCCGGCCTTGTCCCAGAGGACGGCGTCCCGGGGGTTGGTCACCTCGGGGGAGCTGTACTCGGGGTGTGCGTGGTCGACGTAGAGCCGTGCACCGTTGGTGAGGATCACGTTGGCCAGGCCGATGTCCTCGTCGGTGAGCTGGCTGGAGTCGGCGGACTCGCGGGCGAGGTCGAAGCCTCGCGCGTCCCGCAGCGGGTTCTCCTCCTCGAAGTCCCAGCGAGCCCGGCGGGCCCGGTGCATCGCCGCCGCGTAGGCGTTCACGATCTGGGACGAGGTGAGCATGGCATTGGCGTTGGGGTGGCCGGGGACGGAGATCCCGTACTCCGTCTCGATGCCCATTACTCGCCGTACGGTCATGCGGCCCTCCTTGCCCGGCGGCACCCTCGGTCGTGGGCGCCACTCAGATACCGCTGGCGCTCGGTTGCGTGTGCGGTGCCCGTCCCCGCACTGCGCGACTCGGCGGTACGCAAGAGCCTAGAACGCCTTTGCACTGGTGGGGAGATCATTTGCGTCATTGCGTTGCTCCAGCCGTGGCCCGAAAAACAGTCGGCTGCGGGTACCCGCCGAGGGCACCCGCAGCCGCCCTGCCTTTTACAGGTACTGGCCGGTATTCGCCACCGTGTCGATGGAGCGTCCGGTGTCCGCGCCCTGCTTTCCGGTGATGAGCGTACGGATGTACACGATCCGCTCGCCCTTCTTTCCGGAGATCCGGGCCCAGTCGTCCGGGTTGGTGGTGTTCGGCAGGTCCTCGTTCTCCTTGAACTCGTCCACGCAGGCCTGGAGGAGGTGGGAGACGCGGAGGCCCTTCTGGTTCTTCTCGAGGAAGTCCTTGATCGCCATCTTCTTGGCACGGCCCACGATGTTCTCGATCATGGCGCCGGAGTTGAAGTCCTTGAAGTAGAGGACTTCCTTGTCACCATTGGCGTAGGTGACTTCCAGGAAGCGGTTCTCCTCGGATTCGGCGTACATCTGTTCCACTGCCGTCTGGATCATGCTCTGGACGGTGGTGGCCTTGGAGCCGCTGTGCTCGGCGAGGTCGTCGCCGTGCAGCGGGAGGCGCTCCGTGAGGTACTTGCCGAAGATGTCCTTGGCCGCCTCGGCGTCCGGACGCTCGATCTTGATCTTCACGTCGAGCCGGCCGGGCCGCAGGATGGCGGGGTCGATCATGTCCTCGCGGTTGGAGGCGCCGATCACGACCACGTTCTGCAGGCCCTCCACACCGTCGATCTCGGCGAGCAGCTGCGGGACGATGGTGTTCTCCACGTCCGAGCTGACACCGGAGCCACGGGTGCGGAAGAGGGACTCCATCTCGTCGAAGAAGACGATGACGGGCGTGCCCTCGCTGGCCTTCTCACGGGCCCGCTGGAAGACGAGGCGGATCTGCCGCTCCGTCTCACCGACGTACTTGTTCAGGAGCTCGGGGCCCTTGATGTTGAGGAAGAAGCTCTTGCCGGCGGCCTGGCCGGTCACCTCGGCGACCTTCTTGGCCAGCGAGTTGGCCACGGCCTTGGCGATGAGCGTCTTGCCGCATCCGGGAGGCCCGTACAGCAGGACGCCCTTGGGCGGCCGCAGTTCGTGCTCCTTGAACAGGTCCGGGTAGAGGTACGGCAGCTCGACCGCGTCGCGGATGGCCTCGATCTGGCCGCCGAGACCGCCGATCTGCTCGTAGCCGATGTCGGGGACTTCTTCGAGGACGAGTTCCTCGACCTCGCTCTTCGGAACGATCTCGTAGACGTAACCCGAGCGGGGTTCGAGCAGCAGGGCGTCACCGGGCCGGATGTTCACGTCCAGCAGCGGCTCGGCGAGCCGTACCACCCGCTCCTCGTCGGTGTGCCCGAGCACGAGTGCCCGCTCGCCGTCCTCGAGGATCTCCTTGAGGGTGACGATGTCACCGACGCGCTCGAACTCCATGGCCTCGACCACGTTGAGCGCTTCGTTGAGCATTACTTCCTGGCCGCGCCGGAGCTCGTCGAGCTCGACGCTGGGGCTGACGTTCACCCTGAGCTTGCGGCCGCCGGTGAAGATGTCGGCGGTGCCGTCCTCGTTCGCCGTCAGGAAGACCCCGAAGCCGGCCGGCGGCTGTGCGAGCCGGTCGACTTCCTCCTTGAGGGCCACGATCTGGTCCCGGGCCTCACGGAGCGTGTTGGCGAGTCGTTCGTTCTGCGCGGACACGCCGGCCAGATTGGTCTGCAGCTCGACGATCCGCTCTTCGAGAATCCTCGTGTGTCGCGGAGAGTCGGCGAGCTTGCGCCGCAGGACGGCGATCTCCTGCTCAAGGTAGGCGATCTGCCCGGCCGGGTCGTCGGACCCGCGTCCCGGGCGGATGCCGCGGTTCATGTCGTCGTCGTGGGCTGCCACGGTCCTCACCTCCTCCAAGGGGAGCTGGACGCTTCCAGACCCTACCTGGGCGGGTGTCGATTGAAACCCCTAGATCACAAAGACGGTCGGGGTGTGTCCGATCTTCACCCTTGCGCTCTCCCTCACGCCAGGGGAATACCCAGCGAACATGATTGGAACCCAGGCGAAGGTAGGGTCGAACTGTTCAACACCCGCCGGAGCTGGCCGGATTCCCGGCCCGGCCCGGCGGAGAAACGGCAGGAGAGATGAGCGTGCAGCAGGTGGCCGGGGCAGCGGGCGAGGAGCTGGAGGTCTGGATCGACCAGGACCTGTGTACCGGTGACGGCATCTGCGCCCAGTACGCGCCCGAGGTGTTCGAGCTGGACATCGACGGTCTGGCCTATGTGAAGAGCGCCGACGACGAGTTGCTCCAGGACAAGGGAGCGACAACGCCCGTTCCGCTGCCGCTTCTCACGGACGTGATCGACTCCGCGAAGGAGTGTCCGGGCGAGTGCATCCACGTACGGCGGGTTTCGGACAGGGCGGAAGTCTACGGACCAGACGCAGAGTGACTACTTCTCCACGTTCCGTTTCTACTGTCTGATATCTCACACACGGCGTCGCACACGCCTCACACGCTGCGTGCCCCGGCCGGCGCCGAGCGGACGAACGAGCCGTCACGCCAACGCCATTTCGCGTCGCTCTTCACGTCGGGGCAGCAACGCGGCACGTCGGCCGAGGAGTAGCCGAGGAGCGTGGCCTTGACGGCTGCGTCGACGATGCCGAAGTCGGTGACGGTGGTGCCGTCCTTGGGGTCGAGCAGGGTGGCCACGACGCGCGGCTTGGCGCCGGCGGTGTCGCGGGTCAGGACGTACACGCCGTCCGGCGGGGTGCCCATCGGGGAGTCGCAGTGGACCACGGCCACCGTCTCGGGCCGGCCGTCGCCGTCCAGGTCTCCGGAAGCCCGCTTCTTCACCACGGCCTTCACCGGGCCGCACTCGATCGGGAACGCCACCGCGGCCGGGTCGGGCGGAGTCAGGTGCGCCGGGGCGCTCTTGGTCTCGGGGGCGGCGGGCTGGGCGGCGGTCGCCGCACCGGGCTGCAGAACCGAGGAAAAGGCCACCACCCCGGCGACGGCCGTCGCGGTGGCGAGCCAGTGGATGGGGCGGGTGTGGGCGTGGGCGAGCTCCGGGACGGCGGAAGACTGCACTAGGAGGGTCTCCTGAGGCTGTGCCGGTGGGGTGGCCAGCATGGTGCCACACGTCACAGCGGGAGGGAACGGCGGGGTGTGCATCTCCTGTGCCGGGGAAGTGAGAGGGGTTACGGTTCCTGCCGCTGTGTCAGCGGACCGACGGGACCGTGCCCGCGCAGCGCCGCGCCCGGGCCCTCACGGCCCGCGCGGCAGGTCGACGGCGTCGGACGGGGGTCACCCGGGGCGGCAACGGAAGGGCGCCGTGCCGGAGTTCCGGGACGGACCCGGGAACTCCGGCACGGCGCCGGTGCGTTGGATGCGGTGACAAGCCGCTTCAGCGAGCGGTGCCGCCGTCGGCGTTGGGACCCGCGTAGTCCTCGCCGTAGGCGCCCTTGGCGGGGCGGCGGCGGCGCATGGGCGGCTCGACGCCGTCGGCGAGGCGGCGGGCGGTGAGCAGGAAGCCGGTGTGGCCGATCATCCGGTGGTCCGGGCGGACGGCCAGGCCCTCGATGTGCCAGTTGCGGATCATCGTCTCCCACGAGGTCGGCTCGTTGAAGCAGCCGATCTCGCGGATGGACTCGACGGTCCGGGCGAGCTGGGTGGTGGTCGCCACGTAGCAGCACAGGATGCCGCCGGGGACGAGCGCCTTGGAGACGGCCTCCAGGCACTCCCAGGGGGCGAGCATGTCGAGGATGACGCGGTCCACGTCGGCGTCGGACAGGTTGTCCTGGAGGTCGCCGACGGTGAGCTGCCAGGCGGGGTGCGGTCCGCCGAAGTAACGCTCCACGTTCGCCTGGGCGATCTCGGCGAAGTCCGCCCGGCGCTCGTAGCTGTGCAGCATGCCCTGGTCGCCGATCGCCCGCAGCAGGAAGCTGCTGAGCGAGCCGGAGCCGACGCCCGCCTCCACGACGCGCGCGCCGGGGAAGATGTCGGCGAAGGCGAGGATCTGCCCCGCGTCCTTGGGGTAGACCACGGCGGCGCCGCGGGGCATGGACAGGACGTAGTCGGGGAGCAGGGGGCGCAGCGCGAGGTAGGCGACGTTCCCCGTGGTGCGGACAACGCTGCCCTCGGGAGCGCCGATCAGTTCGTCGTGGGGGAAGGAACCCTTGTGGGTGTGGAAGTTCTTCCCGGCCTCGAGCGTGAACGTGTAGTGGCGGCCCTTGGGGTCGGTCAGCTGAACCTGGTCCCCGACCTTGAAGGGCCCGCGCCTGCGGGCGGCACCGGTCGGTTCGGACATGCGACCAGCCTACCGGTCCCCGAGAGGGGCTCCGACCACTCAGCTGGGCCTCGCCATCGCCTTCACGAAAGCCCGTTCCACGTCGGCCGCCGACAGCACGCCGTAGATCTCGCCCGTCTCCTCCACCACCAGGTACTCGGTCGCGGGGGTGGCGCGCAGGGCGTCGAGGAGTTCCTCTCCCGAGAGTTCCGCCGAGACCCGCATGCCGTCGGTGAGGTCCTGGGCGAGGCCGCTGACGGCGACCCAGGGGCGGCGATGCTCGGGTACGCCGGCGATGGCGGCCTCTCGGACGAGGGAGAGGGGGTGGCCGTCGGCGTCGACGACGACCAGGGCGCGGGCACCGGCGGCGTTGGCGCGGCGCAGGGCCTCCGAGAGCGGGGTGCCGGTCTCCACCGGGACCGCGCGGCGGGTGAGGGCGCGGGCGCGCAGTTCGGGGAGGTGCTCGCGCAGCCGGGCCATGCGCAGGCTGTTGCCTGCGCCGGTCCAGATGATCGCGGCGAGGATGGCGGCGAGGAGGGCGTCGAGGACGGTGTCCATGCCGACGTTGTCGACGGCGTCGGTGCCGAGCGCGCCGGACTGGGTCAGCAGCGGCAGCCCGATGAGGACGGAGACGGCGAGGGCGCGGCCGACCCAGGCGGCGGCGATGGTGCCCTTCATCGGCTTGCCGGTGATCTTCCAGACGACGGCGCGGAGCATGCGGCCGCCGTCGAGGGGCAGGCCGGGCAGGAGGTTGAACGCGGCCACGATGAGGTTGGAGATCATCAGTCCGGCGAGCAGGACGCCCGGGACGGTGCCGGGTTCCACGGCCAGCAGGGCGGCGTAGAAGACTCCGGCGAGGACGAGGGAGAGCAGGGGCCCGACGAAGGCCAGCACGAACTCGCGGCCGGGGGTCTCGGCCTCCTTCTCGATCTCGGAGACACCGCCGAAGAACTGGAGCTGGATGCGGCGGACCGGGAGCTTGAAGCGGAGGGCGGCGACCGTGTGGGCCAGTTCGTGGACGAGTACGGAGGCGTAGAAGGCGACGGCGAAGAACAGCGAGACCAGGTAGCGGGCGGCGCCGAGCTCGGGCAGCACGCGCTCCAGCTGGCCGCCGAACACCCAGGTGATCAGCGCGGCGACGAGGAACCAGCTCGGCGCGACGTACACGGGCACCCCGAAGGGCCGCCCCATGAGGAGCCCGCCCCGGGGCTCGGGCCGCTGGGGGGCGGGGCCCTTGCCGTCGGCGGAGTGCGCGAGGGGGCGGTCGCCGTGGAGGCTGGCGGGGCCCGCGTCCGGGGCGTCAGGACCGGGCCGCGCATTCGGGGCCGGGGCCTTGCGCAGCCGGTCCGCCTCGGGCGTACCGGCGGAAGCCGCCGAGTCAGGCCCGCCTGCGTAGGCGCGGTCGGGGTGTGTGTCGTGCTCGGTGGAGGCGGGAGCGGGGGCATCCGGCGTCTCCCGTGAGGGGGAAGCGCCGGCGGTGGGGCCGGGGTCCGCTGACGGCTCGCGCTCCGTCGTGGCGGGGGCGGTGTCGTCCGGCGTCCGGCCACCCGGCGCCTGATCGCCCGAGGTCCGGTCGTCGGGAGTCCGGGCCTCCGCGGTCCGGTCGTCCGGCGTCCGGCCACCCGGAGTCTGGTCGTCCGGAGTCGGCTCGCCCGGGGTCCGGGCATCCGGCGTCCGGTCATCCGGGTTCTCTGGATCCGGCGAAGGACCGACGGTGTGAGAGGGGTCCGCCGACGCGTTGCCCTGCGGAGCGTCCGGGGTGTCCGCGGGTGTCGCGGCATCCGCCGGCTCCGGCGCCGGGGCGGGCTGCTCGGGGGTGAAGCGGTGCTCGTCCGTGGGCCGTTCCTCGGCGGGGGTCGGGTCGGTGGCCCGGACCGGAGCTCCCGCGTGGCGCTCGGCCGGCTCGTCGTTGCCGGACTGCGGCCGCCCGCGCCTGCCGCTCTCCTCCACCGGTGTCCCCTCGATCGAAGCGTCTCCCGCGCCTGGCGGACGGGAGGGTCTCGAGTCGATGGTATGCGTCCGTCGCGGTGCGTTTCGCCCCGGCACCCCTGTGTTTCCCGTACGTCGACCTCCTCTCCCGGCTTCCCCCACGGAACGCGGCCGGGTCACTGTCAGTGGCGGGCCGTAAGGTCTGGGGCATGGAGACGAGCACCGAGGGCGCGGCGCAGCCCGACAGCAGCCCGGCCGCGGCGGTGGATCCGGTACCGGCCGGGCCCACGCGGCCGCCGGCGGACACGGCGGCACAGGCACAGTCCGTGGCGGAGGCAGCGGCCGAGACCGCGGCCGTGAGCGAGCTCGTGACCGGGTCCGCCGCCCTACCGCCCACATCGCTGTCCCCCTCCCGTGCCGGCGACTTCATGCAGTGCCCGTTGCTCTACCGCTTCCGGGTGATCGACCGCCTCCCGGAGAAGCCGAGCGAGGCCGCGACCAGGGGCACGCTGGTGCACGCGGTCCTGGAGCGGCTCTTCGACGCCCCGGCCGCCGAGCGCACGGCGTCGCGGGCGAAGTCCCTGATCCCCGGCCAGTGGGACCGGCTGCGCGAGACCCGGCCGGAGGTCGGGGAGCTGTTCGCCGACGATCCCGAGGGCGAGCGGCTGGCGCGCTGGCTGGGCGAGGCGGAGCAGCTCGTCGAGCGCTGGTTCACTCTGGAGGACCCCAGTCGTCTGGAGCCGGCCGAGCGGGAGCTCTTCGTCGAGGCCGAGCTGGAGTCGGGGCTGCGGCTTCGCGGCATCATCGACCGGGTCGACGTGGCCCCCACGGGCGAGGTCCGGATCGTCGACTACAAGACGGGGAAGGCGCCCAGGCCGGAGTACTCCGAGGGCGCCCTGTTCCAGATGAAGTTCTACGCCCTGGTGGTGTGGCGGCTGAAGAACGTGGTGCCCCGGCGGCTGCAGCTGGTCTACCTCGGCAGCGGCCAGGTGCTGACGTACGACCCGGTGCTCGCCGACCTGGAGCGGGTCGAGCGCAAGCTGCTGGCGCTGTGGGACGCGATCCGGCTCGCCACCGAGACGGGCGACTGGCGGCCCCGCCCCACGAAGCTGTGCGGCTGGTGCGACCACCAGGCGCACTGCCCGGAGTTCGGGGGCACTCCCCCGCCGTATCCGCTGCCGGCGCCCGAGGCGGGGCTTTCGGTGCAGCCCGCCGCAGGTGAGGGCGGCTGAGTCCGGCGGGCCCGCGCAGGGCAGAATGGGGCCGGACTAGCGAAGGAGACTTACGTGGCCATCCGCGTCCTACTGGTCGACGACCAGCCGCTGCTCCGTACCGGCTTCCGGATGATCCTGGAGGCCGAGCAGGACCTCGCGGTCGTCGGGGAGGCCGGTGACGGACTGCAGGCACTCGACCAGGTGCGTGCGCTACAGCCCGATGTGGTTCTGATGGACATCCGCATGCCGCGGATGGACGGTGTGGAGGCGACCCGGCAGATCACCGGGCCCGGGCGGGACGGCCCGGCGAAGGTGCTGGTGCTGACCACGTTCGACCTCGACGAGTACGTGGTGGAGGCGCTGCGGGCCGGTGCCAGCGGGTTCCTGCTCAAGGACGCTCCCGCCAACGAGCTGGTGCAGGCCATCCGGGTCGTCGCCGGGGGCGAGGCCATGCTCGCGCCGAGCATCACCCGTCGGCTGCTCGACAAGTACGCCACGCATCTGCCGTCGGGTGACGAGCCGGTGCCGGACACCCTGCACACGCTCACCGACCGCGAGGTCGAGGTGCTGAAGCTGGTGGCGCGCGGGCTGTCCAACGCGGAGATCGCCGCCGACCTGTTCGTCAGCGAGACCACCGTGAAGACGCACGTGGGCCATGTGCTGACGAAGCTGGGCCTGCGCGACCGCGTACAGGCGGCGGTGTACGCGTACGAGAGCGGGCTGGTGCGTCCCGGCGCGCAGTGACGGCCCCGAGCCGGTACGCGAGAGGGCGCCCCCCGCCGAGCGGGAGGCGCCCTTCTTCACGCCGGTGCGTCAGGCGTCCTTGCTGAGCTCCCAGAAGCGGAACACCGTGGAGGCGTCGAGGCAGTACTCCAGGCCGTAGACGCCGTCGCGGACGACCGCGTACTGCTTGGCCTGCCACACGGGCAGGACGGGCAGTTCGTCGGCGACGATGTCCTGCAGCTCCCCGAACTCCTTCTCCGTGGAGGCCCGGTTGGTCATGGCGGCGGTGCGCGGGATGAGCGAGCCGGTGATCGTGCTGTTGTCGTAGTTGTTGCTCAGCACGTTGCCCTTGCCGAAGAAGGGGGCGGTGAAGTTGTCGGCGTCCGGGTAGTCCGGCACCCAGCCCTTCACGTAGACGCCGTACTTGCCGGCGGCGATGTCCTTCTCGTACTGGCCGAAGGGCACGGACTTGACGCTCGCGTCGAACAGGCCGCTGGCGTTGAGCTGGCCGGCGATGGCGTTCAGCTCCTGGTCGGTCGCGGGGCCGTAGCGGGACGGGGTCGACCAGAGGGTGAGCTTCACCTTGCCGGTGATGCCGTCCTCGCGCAGCGCGGCCCGGGCCTTGGCCCTGGAGGGGCGGGCGCCGTAGGTGTCGAAGAAGGCCGTGTTGTGGCCCGCGATACCCGCCGGGATGATCGAGTACAGCGGGGTCGCGGTGCCCTGGTAGACGTCCTTGATGAGGGCTTCGCGGTCGAGCAGGTGGGCGATGGCCTTGCGCACGCCGAGCTTTCCGGCGACCGGGTCGTCCATGTTGAACACCAGGTGCTGGACCTCGGCGCTGCTGCCCTCGACGACCTCCGTGCCGGTGCCGTCGTCGGCCTTCTCCATGTCGGCGACGTCGCCCGCGGTGAGACCGCGGTAGGCGATGTCGACCTCCTCGTTCTGGATGGCCTGCTTCAGGGCGGTCTGGTCGCCGTCGAAGAACTTGAGCGTCACGCCGGTGTTCTTCACCTTGGCGGTGCCCTTGTAGTTCTCGTTGACGGAGAAGACGGCCTGGCCGTCGTCGAACGAGTCGAGCTTGTACGGGCCGGAGCCGACGGCCTGGCCGTCCTTGCGGAGCTTGCCCGCGTCGTACTCGTTGTGGTCGACGATCGAACCGGCACCGGAGGCGATCTTGCTCGGGAAGGTGGCGTCGGCTGTGTTCAGCTGGAAGACGACCGTCTTCTCGTCCGGGGTCTCGACCTTGTCGAGCGTGGGGAACATGATCGCGGGCCCGTCGGGGTCGTTGATCTTCAGCATGCGGTCGAAGGAGAACTTCACGTCCTCGGAGGTGAGCGCGTCACCGTTGCTGAACTTGAGGCCGTCCTTCAGCGTGCACTTGTAGACCCGGGTCTGCGTGTCGCTGAAGGCGCAGGCTTCGGCGGCCTCCGGCTGGGGTTCCGTCGCGCCCTTGGGGAAGCTCAGCAGGGACTGGAAGACGTTGTTGAACAACAGCCAGGAGCCGGGGTCGTAGCCGGAGGCCGGGTCCGTGGCCAGGACGTCGTCGGACATCCCCACCACCACGTTGGAGCCGTCCCCCGCGGAGTCTCCGCTCTCCGTGCCACAGCCGGTCAGCAGTCCGGAGGCGAGGCCCGCCACGATGGGCAGGACCGGCCACTGGTTGCGTAGGTTCACGTGTGTGCCTTGTCGTCGGTTCTCGAGAACTCCCGGAGCATGTCCTGGCTCCGGGGCACGGTTCCCCGAGGGCCACGGTCACCGGCCCCGGGGATCCAGCGGGTGCGTCAGCCGCTCACGCCCCGCCCGAGCTCCCACAGCTGGAGCGTCGAGGCGGAGTTGAGCGAGTAGGCGGTACCCGTGACGTCGTCGCGAGCGGCGACGTACTGCTTGCCCTGCCACAGTGGCAGCACCGGCACATCGCCGGCGACGATGTCCTGAATGTCCGTCAGGCTGGTGGAGGCGGACAGCCGGTCCGCCTCACGGCGGGACTCCGGGATCAGGGTGTTGCGGATCCGGCTGTTGTCGTACGGCGAGCCGAGGGTGTTGTCGGCGTCGAGGAACGGCGCGAGGAAGTTGTCGGCGTCCGGGAAGTCCGGGAACCAGCCCATGCCGTAGACGTCGTACTCGCCCTTCCTCTCGGCCGGGCGGAACGTGTCCCAAGGGATGCCCTTGATGCCGACGTCGAACAGGCCGCTGGAGTTCAGCTGGTCGCGCAGGACCTCGAACTCCTTCTTGGTGGCCGGGCCGTAGTGGTCGGTGGTGTAGTGCAGCGTCAGCTTCACCGGGGTCGTGATGTTCGCCTGGTTGAGCAGGGCGCGGGCCTTGGTGACGTTCGGCTCGCCGTACTTGTTGAAGAACGAGTTCGAGTGGCCGGTGACGCTGGCCGGGACCAGCGAGTAGAGCGGTTCGGCCTGGGAGCCGTAGACCTTGGAGACCAGGGCGCTGCGGTTGACGATCTGGGCCATCGCCTGGCGCACCGCCTTGGACTTCACCGTCGGGGCGTCGGTGTTGAAGCCCAGGTAGCGGATCTCCAGGCCGGGCATCTCGACGAGGTCCACGTCGGTGTCGGAGTCGCCCGAGAGCTTGCGGATCTGATCCGGCGACATGGCGCGGGTCATCAGGTCGATGTCGCCCTTGTCCAGCGCCTCGCCCATGGCGTCGGCGTCCTTGAAGGACACCATGTCGACCTTGTCGTTGTTCACCTTGAGGGTCCCCTTGTAGTCGGGGTTCTTGGTGAACTCGGCCTTGACCAGCTCGCCGTCCTCGACGTCGGCCTTGAGGGTGTACGGGCCGGAGCCCTCCAGGTCGAAGCCGTCGCGCAGCTTGTTCTTCGGGTAGTCCTCGGGGTCGACGATGCCGGCGACGGGGGTCGACAGCTTGTACGGGAAGGTCGCGTCGGCCGTCTTGAGGTGGAAGATGACCTCGCGGTCGCCCTGGGTCTCGATGGTGTCGATGGTGGACAGCAGTGCGAACACCCCGCTGTCGGCCTTGAGGGAGCGGGCGCGGTCGATGGAGTACTTCACGTCGGCCGCGGTGACAGCGTTGCCGTTGGAGAACGTCAGGCCATCGCGCAGGGTGCAGGCGTAGCGCTCGTTTCCGGTGTCGGTGAAGCCGCACCGCTCGGCGGCCTCCGGTACCGGCTCGCCCTCGCCGCGCGGCTGGATCATCAGGGTCTGCACGGTCTGGCGCAGGATGTTCCAGGTGCCGACGTCGTAGGCGTACGCCGGGTCGAGGGGCGCGGGGGCGTCCTTCGAGGCGGTGAACCGATCCGTGGTGCCGGCGACGATCGCGTCGCTGTCGCTGCTCCCGCTGTCGGTCCCGCCGCAGGCGGCGAGCACCGGCGCGAGCAGGCCGATCACGGCCGGCAGCACCAAAGTCTTGCGGTTCATGCTCGAGATTCTCCAGAGCTGTCGACTCCGTGTATCCGGCATGCAGGGGTGGCGCAGCGGATCACGGGGGTGGGGCGATGTTCTCGCGACGAGATTAGTCCGGGCCGGCAGGAGGGTTCGCAGCCACCGGAGTTGAGCACCCATCACGCTGCGGAACCGGGCGCGGACAGACCGAAAACCCGACAGTGGAAGCTTTGGTACAGCGTTCCATCAATCGGGACACAAGGGCACGCCGATGGCCCCCCGGGAGGGGTGCGCAGCACACGCCGGATCGACTGTCGACCCCGGACCACGTGGGGAACGTCACACGCGTAAACGGGTTCCGGGGTACGGGAATTCGATCGCCGGGAGGAGGTCGAATTCACCTTCGGAATTGCCGCTCTAAGGCCGCTGCACGCTGGGTGAACGCCTAGCGCATTTCCGTCATCAGGCCGTGCAGAAATGTCAGGTCGACGTCTTCGAGGGAGGTGACGACGGTGCGGCGCAGGGCCGGGGTGATGGGTGCCACGGAGGGCACAGCCACGACCTGGCAGCCCGCGGCCTCGGCGGCGGCGACGCCGGTCGCGGTGTCCTCGATGACGGCGCACCGGGCCGGGTCGGCGCCGAGCCCGGCGGCGGCGGCCAGGTACGGGTCGGGATGGGGCTTGGTGCGCGGCACCTCGTCGCCGGCCACGGTCAGGCCGAAGTGGTGGGCGCCGAGCGAGGTGAGGACCCGGTCGATGATGCGCCGGTGCGAGGCGGAGACGAGGGCGGTGGGGATCTCGTACTCGTACAGCTCGGCGAGCAGCCGGCCGGCTCCCGGCATCAGCGGCAGGGCGCAGTCGATGCGGTCCTCGAAGCCGTCGTTCAGGAGCACGGTGAGCTCGTCCAGGGCGATGTCGGCGCCGGTGGCCTCGATGAGGAACCCGGCGCTGCGGGTCATCGGCCCGCCCACGACGACATGGCGCCAGGACTCGTCGAGCGTGTGGCCGAGGGAGGCGAAGACCTCGACCTCGACGTCCCACCAGAAGCCCTCCGTGTCCACCAGGGTGCCGTCCATGTCGAGGAGCACCGCCTGCAGGGCCGACCCCTCGGCCGACCGGGTACCGAGCGCGGGGACCGTACTGGTCATCCACCTACCTCCTTGAGGGACGATCAGGCCGGTTCCCACACGGGGAACCGGCCTGCAGTGGACCGACCAGTCTACGTCGTCCGTGAGCGATGTGCCTCGTTTAGCGGCTGTGCCCCGGGGCACACCGTGGATACGCCGGGGGTGGCCGCGGCGTGCGCCGGAGGGCCGCTCAGCGGGCGTTGAAGTACTTCGCCTCCGGGTGGTGGATCACGATGGCGTCCGTGGACTGCTCGGGGTGCAGCTGGAACTCCTCGGACAGCTGGACGCCGATGCGCTCAGGCTGGAGCAGGTCGGCGATCTTGGCGCGATCCTCCAGGTTCGGGCAGGCACCGTAGCCGAGGGAGAAGCGGGCGCCCCGGTACTTCAGCTCGAACATGCCCTGCATCTCGTCCGGGTCCTCGCCGGCGAAGCCGAGTTCGGAGCGCACGCGCGCGTGCCAGTACTCGGCGAGCGCCTCGGCCAGCTGCACGGACAGCCCGTGCAGTTCGAGGTAGTCCCGGTAGGCGTTGGCCTCGAAGAGCCGCGCGGTCTCCTCGCCGATGCGTGAGCCGACGGTGACGACCTGGAGGCCGACGACGTCGGTCTCGCCGGATTCCTCCGGGCGGAAGAAGTCGGCCAGGCACAGGCGGCGGCCGCGGCGCTGGCGCGGGAAGGTGAAGCGGGTGCGCTCGTTGCCCTGCTCGTCCAGGATGATCAGGTCGTCGTCCTTGGAGACGCACGGGAAGTAGCCGTAGACCACGGCCGCCTCCAGCAGGTTCTCCGTCTGGAGCCGGTCCAGCAGGCCGCGCAGCCGGGGCCGTCCCTCGCTCTCGACGAGCTCGTCGTAGGAGGGGCCCTCGCCGGTGCGGGCCTGCTTCAGGCCCCACTGGCCCTTGAAGAGGGCCCCCTCGTCGAGCCAGCTCGCGTACTCCTTGAGCTGGATGCCCTTGATCACGCGGGTGCCGCGGAAGGGCGGCTCGGGGACGGGGTTGTCGGTGGCGACGTCGGAGCGGACGTGCCCCTCCTCGGGGCGTTCCTCGACGGCGGCCGGGGCGGCGGCCCTGACCCGGCGCTGCTTCAGCTCGGGCAGCTTGGCGCCGGGCACGCCCCGCTTGACGCCGATCAGGGCGTCCATCAGGCGCAGGCCCTCGAAGGCGTCGCGGGCGTAGCGGACCTCGCCCTCGTAGATCTCGTGCAGGTCCTGCTCGACGTAGGCCCGGGTCAGGGCGGCGCCGCCGAGGATGACCGGGAAGTCTGCCGCCAGACCGCGCTGGTTCAGCTCCTCCAGGTTCTCCTTCATGATCACGGTGGACTTGACCAGGAGTCCGGACATGCCGATGACGTCGGCCCGGTGCTCCTCGGCGGCGTCCAGGATCGCGGAGACCGGCTGCTTGATGCCCAGGTTGACGACGTTGTAGCCGTTGTTGGACAGGATGATGTCGACGAGGTTCTTGCCGATGTCGTGCACGTCGCCGCGGACGGTGGCGAGCACGATGGTGCCCTTGCCCGCCTCGTCGGACTTCTCCATGTGCGGTTCGAGGTGGGCGACGGCCGACTTCATGACCTCGGCGGACTGAAGTACGAACGGCAGCTGCATCTGGCCGGAGCCGAACAGTTCGCCGACGACCTTCATGCCGTCCAGCAGGGTCTCGTTGACGATGTCCAGGGCGGGGCGCTCCTGGAGGGCCTCGTCCAGGTCCGCTTCGAGGCCGTTCTTCTCACCGTCGATGATGCGGCGCTTCAGACGCTCGTCCAGCGGCAGGGCGGCCAGTTCCTCTGCCTTTCCCGCCTTGAGGGACTTGGCGGTGGCGCCCTCGAAGAGCTGCATGAGCTTCTGCAGCGGGTCGTAGCCCTCGGCGCGGCGGTCGTGGATGAGGTCCAGGGCCGTCTGCACCTCCTCCTCGCTGAAGCGGGCGATCGGGAGGATCTTCGAGGCGTGCACGATGGCCGAGTCCAGGCCCGCCTTGACGCACTCGTCGAGGAAGACGGAGTTCAGCAGGATGCGGGCGGCCGGGTTGAGGCCGAAGGAGATGTTGGACAGGCCGAGGGTGGTCTGCACCTTGGGGTGGCGGCGCTTCAGCTCGCGGATGCCCTCGATGGTGGCGATGCCGTCCTTGCGGGACTCCTCCTGGCCGGTGCAGATGGTGAAGGTCAGACAGTCGACGAGGATGTCCTCCTCGTGGATGCCCCAGTTGCCGGTCAGGTCGGCGATGAGGCGTTCGGCGATCTCGACCTTCTTCTCGGCGGTGCGGGCCTGGCCCTCCTCGTCGATGGTCAGCGCGATCAGGGCCGCGCCGTGCTCCTTGGCCAGGGCCGTCACCTTGGCGAAACGGGAGTCGGGGCCGTCGCCGTCCTCGTAGTTGACCGAGTTGATCACCGCGCGGCCGCCGAGCTTCTCCAGGCCGGCCTGGATGACGTCGACCTCGGTGGAGTCCAGCACGATCGGCAGGGTGGAGGCGGTGGCGAAGCGGCCGGCGAGCTCCTCCATGTCGGCGACGCCGTCCCGGCCGACGTAGTCCACGCACAGGTCGAGCATGTGCGCGCCCTCGCGGATCTGGTCGCGGGCCATCTCCACGCAGTCGTCCCAGCGGCCCTCCAGCATGGCCTCGCGGAACTTCTTCGAGCCGTTGGCGTTGGTGCGCTCGCCGATGGCCAGGTACGAGGTGTCCTGCCGGAACGGCACGGACTGGTACAGCGAGGCCGCGCCCGGCTCGGGCTGCGGGCTGCGCTCGGTCGGGGTCACGTCGCGGACGCGCTCGACCAGCTGGCGCAGGTGCTCGGGGGTGGTGCCGCAGCAGCCGCCGACGAGGGAGAGTCCGTAGTCCTGGACGAAGATCTGCTGGGCGTCGGCGAGGCCCTCGGGGTCGAGCGGGAAGTGCGCGCCGTCCTTGGTGAGGATCGGCAGGCCGGCGTTCGGCATGCACAGCAGGGGGATGCGCGAGTGGCGCGTCAGGTAGCGCAGGTGCTCGCTCATCTCGGCCGGGCCGGTGGAGCAGTTCAGGCCGATCATGTCGATGCCGAGGGGCTCCAGCGCGGTCAGCGCCGCGCCGATCTCGGAGCCGAGGAGCATGGTGCCGGTGGTCTCGAAGGCCATCGAGCACAGCAGCGGCACCTCGACGCCGGTGGCCTCCATGGCGCGGCGGGCGCCCAGGACGGAGGCCTTCGTCTGGAGCAGGTCCTGGGTGGTCTCCACGAGCAGCGCGTCCGCACCGCCGGCGAGCAGGCCCTCGGCGTTGGCCTGGTAGCCGTCGCGGATCGTGGCGTAGGCGACGTGGCCGAGCGTGGGCAGCTTGGTGCCGGGGCCGACCGAGCCGAGCACCCAGCGCGGGCGGCCGTCCCGGGCGGCGTACTCGTCGGCCACCTCGCGGGCGATCCGGGCGCCCGTCTCGGACAGCTCGTGCACACGGTCGGAGATGTCGTACTCGGCGGCGGCGGTGTGGTTGGCGCCGAAGGTGTTGGTCTCCACGCAGTCCACACCGGCGTCGAAGTACTCGGCGTGGACCGAACGGACGATGTCCGGCCGGGTCACGTTGAGGATCTCGTTGCAGCCTTCGAGGTTCTCGAAGTCCTCGAGTGTGGGGTCCTGCGCCTGGAGCATGGTGCCCATGGCTCCGTCGGCCACCACCACTCGAGTGGCCAGGGCTTCTCGGAGCGCGGACACACGGGCCCGGCTGTCTGCGGAAGGGGTCGGCGGCAACGCGGCCATGAATGAGGCTCCCTCGGATGCGACGGCTGTCGGCTTTGCGGCTTCCCGGGCACCACGGAGCGTCCGGGGAAGGGCGCACCGCGCCAGCGTAACCGGGAGTGGGCTCGGATGGGCAGCGCGTCCACGGGGCGGACTGCGGTGGCACCGGAACGGCCGCGCGGCGACGTGCCCGCCACCGTGCGAACGGCCCGGCGGCGGCTCGTCGGTCACCCTGTGCCGTCATCATGGGCGCGGCTCGCCGTCGACGTATCGGTCACCGCCGTCGCGTCGTAACAGTGGCGTGTCGGCCACCATGACGCAACAAATGGCGCCCGGCCATTAGCGAGAGGTCGGCATCGACCGGTAGTGTTCGACATTGCCGAACGAGGGCTGTGGTGACGCTTGTCGGCGGTCGAAGGGGACGGAGGCAGTACGGCGATGGCACGGAACATCCAGTCGCTCGAACGGGCGGCCGCGATGCTGCGGCTGCTGGCGGGCGGCGAGCGGCGGCTCGGCCTGTCCGACATCGCCTCGTCGCTGGGCCTGGCCAAGGGCACCGCCCACGGCATCCTGCGCACCCTGCAGCAGGAGGGCTTCGTCGAGCAGGACGACGCCTCCGGGCGCTACCAGCTGGGCGCGGAGCTGCTGCGCCTGGGCACCACCTACCTCGATGTGCACGAGCTGCGGGCGCGCGCCCTGGTGTGGGCCGACGACCTGGCCCGCTCCAGCGGCGAGAGCGTCTATCTGGGCGTCCTGCACCAGCAGGGCGTGCTGATCGTGCACCACGTCTTCCGGCCCGACGACAGCAGGCAGGTCCTGGAGATCGGGGCCATGCAGCCACTGCACTCCACGGCCCTGGGCAAGGTGCTGTCCGCCTACGACCCGGTGGCGCACAGCGAGGCCCTGGAGGCCGACCGCAAGGCGTTCACCGACCGGACCGTGTGCGAGCCGGAGGACTTCGAGCACATCCTCGACGTCACACGCGCGCGGGGGTACGCGGCGGACGTGGAGGAGACCTGGGAGGGCGTGGCCTCCATCGCCGCCCCCATCCACGACCGGCGACGGATGCCGGTCGGCTCGGTGGGCATCACGGGCGCCGTGGAGCGGCTGTGCCGGCCCGACGACGAGACGGCGCTGCGGCCCGAGCTCATCGCGGCGGTACGGGACTGCGCCCGCGCGGTGTCGCGAGACCTGGGCGCTGGGCGGTTCTGAGGGCACACGAACGGACCGGGGCGCCGTACGGCGTTCCGGTCGTCGGCATGCCCGCGCCCACCTGCGGCAAAGATCACTGAGCCCGGGGCGATCAGTAACGATCAGATTTTCGAGTCCACAGCCCTTGACGTGCTCGTAACGCCGAAGCAAGACTCCCGTCCATCGGTCGACATTGTCGAACAGCTACCGGCAATACGCGCTAGAGTGTGACAACGCCAGGCCGGTATCGAACTTCCCTGGACGTAGGACAAAGGAGTCGCGGGTGTCCAGCTCCGACATCTTCATCGGCGAGACCATCGGTACCGCCATACTCATCCTCCTCGGCGGCGGCGTCTGTGCCGCCGTCACGCTGAAGGCCTCCAAGGCCCGCAACGCCGGCTGGCTCGCCATCACCTTCGGGTGGGGCTTCGCGGTGCTCACGGCCGTCTACACCTCGGCGCCGCTGTCCGGTGCCCATCTGAATCCGGCCGTCACCCTCGCGCTCGCGATCAAGGACGGCGACTGGAAGAATGTCCCGGTCTACTGGGCCGGACAGGTCCTCGGCGCCATGATCGGCGCGGCCCTGGTCTGGATCGTCTACTACGGCCAGTTCCACGCCCACCTCACCGACCGCGAGATAGTCGGCGGGCCGGGCGCGCAGGACACCGCCAAGGCCGTCGAGGCCCGGGAGAAGGGCGCCGGCCCCGTGCTGGGCGTCTTCTCCACCGGTCCCGAGGTCCGGGTCGCCTGGCAGAACATCGCCACGGAGGTCATCGGCACCATCGTGCTGGTGCTCGCCGTGCTCACCCAGGGCCTGAACGACGAGGGCAACGGTCTGGGCACCCTGGGCGCCCTGGTCACCTCGCTCGTCGTGGTCTCCATCGGCCTCTCGCTCGGCGGCCCGACGGGGTACGCGATCAACCCGGCCCGTGACCTCGGTCCGCGCATCGTGCACGCCCTGCTTCCCCTGCCCAACAAGGGCGGCTCCGACTGGGGCTACGCCTGGGTCCCCGTGGTGGGTCCGCTGATCGGCGGCGCCATCGCGGCGGGCATCTACAACGTCGCATTCGCCTAGGGGCCCGATCCTCGCGCCTGAGCGAAACTTCCAGCACGCGCCGTACGTAAAGCCCCTTAAACCCGGAATTACCAGGAGCACACAGTGACCGACGCGCACACCGCCGGCCCCTTCATCGCCGCCATCGACCAGGGCACCACCTCCAGCCGCTGCATCGTCTTCGACCGGGACGGCCGGATCGTCTCCGTCGACCAGAAGGAGCACGAGCAGATCTTCCCGAAGCCGGGCTGGGTCGAGCACAACGCCACCGAGATCTGGACGAACGTCCAGGAGGTCGTCGCCGGGGCCATCGCCAAGGCCGGCATCACCCGCGACGACATCAAGGCCATCGGCATCACCAACCAGCGCGAGACGACCGTGCTGTGGGACAAGAACACCGGTGAGCCCGTCCACAACGCCATCGTCTGGCAGGACACCCGCACCGACGCCCTGTGCCGCGAGCTCGGCCGCAACGTCGGCCAGGACCGCTTCCGCCGTGAGACGGGCCTCCCCCTCGCCTCCTACTTCGCCGGCCCCAAGGCCCGCTGGCTGCTCGACAACGTCGACGGCCTGAAGGAGCGCGCCGAGGCGGGCGACATCCTCTTCGGCACCATGGACACCTGGGTCATCTGGAACCTGACCGGTGGTGCCGACGGCGGCAAGCACGTCACCGACGTCACCAACGCCTCCCGCACCATGCTCATGAACCTGCACACCATGCAGTGGGACGAGAAGATCTGCGAGTCCATCGGCGTCCCGCAGCAGATCCTGCCCGAGATCCGCTCCTCCGCGGAGGTCTACGGCGAGATCACCGGCGGGAAGCTGGGCGACCTGCTCGGCGGCATCCCGGTCGCCTCCGCGCTCGGCGACCAGCAGGCGGCCCTGTTCGGCCAGACCTGTTTCGCCGAGGGCGAGACCAAGTCGACCTACGGTACCGGCACCTTCATGGTGATGAACACCGGCGACAAGATCATCAACTCCTACAGCGGCCTGCTGACGACGGTCGGCTACAAGATCGGCGACCAGAAGACGGTCTACGCCCTGGAGGGCTCGATCGCCGTCACCGGTTCGCTGGTGCAGTGGATGCGCGACCAGATGGGCCTGATCTCCACCGCCGCCGAGATCGAGACCCTCGCCCTGTCGGTCGAGGACAACGGCGGCGCCTACTTCGTGCCGGCCTTCTCCGGACTGTTCGCCCCGTACTGGCGCTCCGACGCCCGCGGTGTGATCGCCGGCCTGACCCGGTACGTCACCAAGGCCCACCTGGCGCGGGCCGTCCTGGAGGCCACCGCCTGGCAGACGCGCGAGATCGCCGACGCCATGACGAAGGACTCCGGCGTGGAGCTGACCGCCCTGAAGGTCGACGGCGGCATGACCTCCAACAACCTGCTGATGCAGACCCTCGCCGACTTCGTGGACGCCCCCGTGGTGCGCCCGATGGTCGCCGAGACCACCTGCCTCGGCGCCGCCTACGCCGCCGGTCTCGCCGTCGGCTTCTGGAACAGCACCGACGACCTGCGCGCCAACTGGCGGCGGGCCGCCGAGTGGACCCCCCGCATGGACGCGGAGACCCGCGCCCGTGAGTACAAGAACTGGCTCAAGGCCGTCGAGCGGACCATGGGCTGGCTCGAGGACGAGGAGTAAGAAACAGCATGACCACCAAGTCCACCCTGCAGTCCGTGCCTGCCCTGGGGACGCACCCGGCCTCCGGCTCGAACCCGAGCCGGGCCGAGACCAGGGAGCAGCTTTCCAAGGCGTCGTACGACCTTCTCGTGATCGGCGGCGGCATTCTGGGCATCTCCACCGCCTGGCACGCCGCGCAGTCCGGCCTCAGGGTGGCTCTGGTGGACGCCGGCGACTTCGCCGGCGCCACGTCCTCCGCCTCCTCCAAGCTGCTCCACGGCGGTCTGCGCTACCTGCAGACCGGTGCGGTGAAGCTGGTCGCGGAGAACCACTTCGAGCGCCGTGCGGTCTCCCGTCAGGTGGCTCCCCACCTGGCGAACCCGCTCACGTTCTACCTCCCCGTGTACAAGGGCGGGCCGCACGGCGCGGCGAAGCTCGGCGCGGGCGTCTTCGCCTACTCCGCGCTCTCCGCTTTCGGTGACGGCGTCGGCCACCTCCTGTCCCCCGCCAAGGCGGCGCAGGACGTGCCCGAGCTGCGCACCGAGAACCTGAAGGCCGTGGCCGTCTACGGCGACGACCAGATGAACGACGCGCGCATGGCGCTGATGACGGTCCGCGGGGCCGTCGAGGCGGGCGCGGTCGTCCTCAACCACGCCGAGGTGACCGGCCTGCGCTTCACGCAGGGCCGGGTCACGGGCGCCGAGCTGAAGGACCGCCTGTCCGGGGACGAGTTCGGCGTCAGCGCCCGGCTGGTGCTGAACGCGACCGGTCCGTGGGTCGACCACCTGCGCAAGATGGAGGACCCGAACGCGGCGCCGTCCATCCGTCTGTCGAAGGGCGCGCACCTGGTCCTCAAGCGCACCTCCCCCTGGAAGGCCGCGCTCGCCACCCCGATCGACAAGTACCGCATCACCTTCGCCCTCCCCTGGGAGGACATGCTGCTGCTCGGCACCACCGACGAGGAGTTCGAGGGCGACCCGGCGGACGTCTCCGTCACGGAGAAGGACATAGCCCAGATCCTCGACGAGGCCGCCTTCTCCGTCCGTGACCAGCAGCTGGACCGTGATCTCATCACCTACGCCTTCGCGGGCCTGCGGGTGCTCCCGGGCGGCCCCGGCGACACCTCGAAGGCCAAGCGCGAGACGGTGGTGACCGAGGGCCGGGGCGGCATGCTGTCCGTCGCGGGCGGCAAGTGGACCACGTTCCGCCACATCGGCCGGACGATCATGAAGAAGCTGGAGTCGCTGCCGGGCCACCCGCTGGGCGACGACTTCGAACCGATCAGCACGCTGCCGAAGAAGCTGCCGCTGCCCGGCATCGCCAACCCGCGCGCGGTCGCCCACCGGCTGCTCACCGACCGGCCGGCGCCGGGCCCGCGCATGGCGGCGGACACGGCCAAGCACCTGGCCACCCACTACGGCTCGCTGGCCTTCGACATCGCCCGCATGGCCAACGAGAGCCCCGAGCTCGCCGAGCGTGTCCACCCCGACGCCCCGGAGATCTGGGCGCAGGTCGTCTGGGCCCGGGACCACGAGTGGGCCGAGACGCAGGACGACGTGCTGCGCCGCCGCACGACGCTGACGATCCGCGGCCTCGCCACGGACGACGTCCGCGCCAAGGTGCAGGACCTGCTCGACAAGAAGTAGGCACGGGTACGGGGGGGACCCCATCCCGGCAGGGGCGGCTCCACGCCGACGGAGCCGCCCCTTCCGTATTTTCCGCGCCCGCATAATGACCTGATACGTCGGAGGTCTTGACGCACAGGGAGGCCGCCATGGCAGTGACCGACGAGGCGATCGAGAAGATCAAGGGAATGATCGTCTCCGGCGCGCTGCGCCCGGGCGACCGACTGCCCAAGGAGAGCGAACTCGCCGCCGAACTCGGGTTGTCGCGCAACTCCCTGCGGGAGGCCGTACGCGCCCTGTCGCTGATCCGGATCCTCGACGTACGGCAGGGCGACGGCACGTACGTCACCAGCCTCGACCCGCAACTCCTGCTGGAGGCGATGAGCTTCGTCGTCGACTTCCACCGTGACGACACGGTCCTGGAGTTCCTGGCCGTACGCCGCATCCTGGAGCCGGCGGCGACCGCCATGGCGGCGCTGCGCATCAGCGAGCAGCAACTGGACGCGCTCGGCGCCCAGCTGGACAGGCTGGGCGCCGGCCCGTCCGTGGAGGATCTCGTCGCCTGCGACCTGGAGTTCCACCGGGGCATCGTCCGGAGCTCGGGCAACTCCGTGCTGTGCTCGCTGCTCGACGGCATCTCGGGCCCCACGACCCGGGCCCGGATCTGGCGCGGTCTCACCCAGGAGGACGCCGTCGCCCGCACCCTGCGCGAGCACCGCGCGATCCTCGCCGCCCTGCGCGACCGGGACGCCGAGGCGGCGCGCTCCTGGGCGACCGTCCACGTCGCGAGTGTGGAGCAGTGGCTGCGCTCCTCGCTGTGACCAGGGCTGCACGGACTGCTCGGACGACTCCGGGGTGTTCAGGGGCGGATCGCGGGGCAGTGATGGGGGCACTCCCCCTGCGAGGGGGCTGCGGGCGCCCCCGCGGCACGCCGTAAGGTTGTGTGGTCAAGCGAGGGCACGTCGGAAGGAGGCGCTGGGTGATCGAGCTCGAGGGGGTTCCCGAGCTGGTCGACCCGGTCATGGTGGCCGCGTTCGAGGGCTGGAACGATGCCGGCGACGCCGCCTCCACCGCGGTCGCGCATCTGGACAGGGAATGGAAGGGCGAGGTGTTCGCGGCGCTGGACGCCGAGGACTACTACGACTTCCAGGTCAACCGCCCCACGGTGTTCATGGAAGCGGGCGTCCGCAAGATCACCTGGCCCACGACCAGGCTGTCGGTGGTCCGGGTCGGCGGGGAGAAGCCGCGCGACCTCGTTCTCGTGCGGGGCATCGAACCGTCCATGCGCTGGCGCTCCTTCTGCAACGAACTGCTGGGTTTCGCGCACGAACTGGGCGTGGAACTGGTGGTCGTCCTGGGCGCCCTGCTCGGTGACACCCCGCACACCCGTCCGGTTCCGATCAGCGGTACGACGTCCGACCCGGACCTGGCCCGCCGCATGGACCTGGAGGAGACCAAGTACGAGGGCCCCACGGGCATCGTCGGCGTCCTCCAGGAGGCCTGCACGCACGCGGGTGTCCCGGCCGTCTCGCTGTGGGCGGCGGTGCCGCACTACGTGTCGCAGCCGCCGAACCCGAAGGCCACGATGGCCCTGCTGAACCGCCTGGAGGACCTGATCGACGTGCGCATCCCGCTGGGCGAGCTGCCCGAGGACGCGCGTGCCTGGCAGGTCGGCGTGGACCAGCTGGCCGCCGAGGACAGCGAGGTCGCCGAGTACGTCCAGTCGCTGGAGGAGGCCCGGGACACCGCCGAGCTGCCGGAGGCGTCCGGGGAGGCCATCGCCCGGGAGTTCGAGCGCTATCTGCGGCGCCACGACGGCGGCGGACCGCCCGCGCCCGGCGGTCACGCCACGGCCGACGGCAGCGACAGCACGTCGTACCTGCGGGACAACCCCAGTGGCCGCACCCGCCCGCCGAAGCCCCCGAAGCCGGGCACGGACGACGACGAGTCGTCGGAGGACTGAGCACAGCGCACGCGTACGCCACAGGGGCGTCTCCCGATAGGGAGACGCCCCTGTGCGTGCTTCTCGTTACAGCGCCACGCCCAGCAGCGCGTCCACGGCCCGGGAGACGACCCCGGGCGCGCCGATGTCCGTGCCGCCGCTGCGCTCCTGGAGCTCCACCCAGCGGTCGACCGCGTCCAGCGCGGCCGGGGCGTCCAGGTCGTTCGCGAGGGCTTCGCGGATCTCGTCGACGAGCGCCTCCGCCGGCGGCCCGTCGGGCCGGGACACGGCGGCCCGCCAGCGGCCGAGCCGCGCGACGGCGTCCTGGAGGGCCTGGTCGGTGTACTCCCAGTCGGCGCGGTAATGGTGCGCGAGCAGCGTGAGCCGGATGGCGGCCGGGTCGACGCCGTCGTGCCGGAGCTTGGAGACGAACACCAGGTTGCCCTTGGACTTGGACATCTTCTCGCCGTCCAGGGCGACCATGCCGGCGTGCACGTACGCCTTGGCCATGGGGAACTCGCCGGTGAGGACCTGGGCGTGCGAGGCGCCCATCTCGTGGTGCGGGAAGGCGAGATCGGAGCCGCCGCCCTGGATGTCGAAGCCCATGCCGAGGTGGTCGAGGGCGATGGCCACGCACTCGATGTGCCAGCCGGGCCGGCCGCGTCCGAGCGAGGCGCCGTCCCAGCTGGGTTCGCCCTCGCGGGCCGCCATCCACAGCATCGGGTCGAGCGGGTTCTTCTTGCCGGGGCGCTCCGGGTCGCCGCCGCGCTCGGCGGACAGCAGCCGCATCGCCGCGGCGTCGAGGTTCGAGACCTTGCCGAAGTGCGGGTCGGACTCGACGGAGAAGTAGACGTCCCCCTCCAGTTCGTAGGCCGCGCCGGCGTCCCGGAGCCGCTCGACGAGCGGGACGATCCCGGGTATGGCCTCGACGGCGCCTATGTACTGGCGCGGCGGGAGCATCCGCAGCGCCGTCATGTCCTCGCGGAAGAGGGCCGTCTCCTTCTCTGCGAGCGCGACCCAGTCGACGCCGTCACGCTGCGCCCGCTCCAGGAGCGGATCGTCGACGTCGGTGACGTTCTGGACGTAGTGAACCTGCCGCTTGGTGTCGAGCCACACGCGCTGCACGAGGTCGAACGCGTTGTAGGTCGCCGCGTGTCCCAGGTGTGTGGCGTCGTAGGGGGTGATGCCACACACGTAGATACGGGCGACGGGACCGGGGTCGAGGGTGACCAGACCGCCGGTCGCGGTGTCGTGGATCCTCAGGTCGCGGCCCTGACCAGGCAGGGCGGGGACCTCGGAAGCGGGCCAGGCATGCATGCCTTGAGCCTAACCGGACTGAAGTTCCATATACGAATGGGAGCGGTCCACTCGGCCGAGAAGGCGCTCTTGCGGTGATCCGGCGACTGTGCTGCTACACGGGCGGCCAGGGAATCGCCGGCCATTCCCCACTCGGCTCGGGGTGGGTCCCCGCGGCGAGCAGCGCGCCGACCCGCGCGCGGGTGGCGTCGAGCTCGGCGCCGGTGATCAGCGGTTCGAGCCGCGCGGCGAGCGCCCCGTCCTCGGCCAGGTCCTTCCTGAGGCCTTCCAGGACGTCGACGGCCTCCTGGGTGAGGGGCTCCCCCGCCCAGCCCCACAGCAGGGTCCGCAGCTTGTTCTCGGCGTGGAACGTGACCCCGTGGTCGATGCCGTACAGCCGCCCCTCACCGGTGGGCAGCAGGTGTCCGCCCTTGCGGTCGGCGTTGTTGATGACGGCGTCGAGGACCGCGAGCCGCCGCAGCCGCTCGTCGTCGGCGTGCACGAGCAGCGCGGTGCGTCCCTCGCCGGCCTCGGCGAAGCCGATCGCCTTCCAGCCCGGCTCCGGTTCCTCGCCGTCCAGCAGGGCGAGCAGTTCCGCCTCGGGGGTCGCCTCGACCCACAACTGGCACATGCCCTCGCCGTAGGGGCCGTCGCGCAGCACGGTGGGCGGCACCAGGCCCCAGCCGGTCGCCTCGGAGACCGCGTACGCGGCGACCTCCCGCTGGGCCAGCGTCCCGTCGGGGAAGTCCCACAGCGGCCGCTCCCCCGCGACCGGCTTGTAGACGCAGGCCGCGCCCTCGCCGTCGTAGGACACCGTGCAGTACAGGGCCGCGTTGGAGGCCTCACGGATGCGTCCGCGTACGGTCAGTTCGCCCCGGGCGAGCAGCTCGGCGGCGTTCGCGGGAGGCGTCACGCTCCGCGGCGGTATCCGTTCTGGCGCGGACATACGTGTCCTTCCGGGTCGAGCGGGAGGCTGCACAGCGGGCACGGCGGCCGTCCTGCGTTGACGACGTCCAGGGCGCGCTTGGCAAAGGCCCTGGCCTGCGTGCCGGTGAGCCGGACCCGCAGCATCGGCGGACCGTTCTCCTCGTCCTGGAGCAGTCGCTCCTCGGCCTCGGCGAGGTCCTCCTCGGATTCCGCGTCGAGCTCCACGAGCGCCTGCGCCTCGACGATCATGAGCTGCTCGTCGCCGTCCCAGGCGAGCGCCATGGTGCCGACCCGGAACTCCTCCTCGATGGGGGTGTCCAGCGGGGCGGTGTCGGTGTCCGAGGGTGCGACGGCGGGGACGTGGGCGCTGCCGCCGCTACGGCGTACGACCTCGTCGAGCAGTTCGTCCATGCGCTCGGCGAGGGCGGCGACCTGGGTCTTCTCCAGGGCCACGCTGGTCACCCGGGAGCCGGCGGAGGCCTGGAGGAAGAACGAACGGCGCCCGGGCAGTCCGACCGTACCGGCCACGAAACGCTCCGGATGGTCGTAGAGGAACACCTGACGGGACACGTCCTGTCTCCATTGGGATCGTGGGAACCGTGTGACCACGGCACTGCTGCGACCGCTTCACCCTACTGCGGCGAACGATCACGGTGCGCCCGCACCACCCCCGACTTCGGCCTCGCCGCCCGGCGTCGCCTCGCGCGGCACGAGGGACGTGAAGTCACCGGTGTCGCCGAGCCGCACGAGAAACGGCCGCAGCCGGGTGTAGCGGATCGCCGTGATGGAACACGGTTCGACGGAGATCCGCTGGAAGAGGTCCAGGTGAAGTCCGAGAGCGTCCGCGACGAGCGACTTGATGATGTCGCCGTGCGAGCACATCAGGTAGACGGCGTCGGCGCCGTGGTCGCGCTCCACGCGCGCGTTCCACTCGCGTACGGCCTCGGCGGCGCGGGTCTGCATGGACCGCATGGACTCGCCGCCGGGGAACGCCGCGGCGGAGGGGTGTGCCTGCACCACCTCCATCAGGGGTTCGTCCGTGAGCTCGGCGAGCTTGCGTCCGGACCAGTCGCCGTAGTGGCACTCGCCGATGCGTTCGTCGGTGTGCGGGCTCAGCCCGGGCCGGGCGTCGAGCAGCGGCCGGATGGTCTCCTGGCAGCGCTGGAGCGGGCTGGTGACGATTTCGGCGAGGGGCAGTTCGGCCAGCCGCCCGGGGAGCGCGGCGGCCTGTGCGGCGCCGCGCTCGTCGAGGGCGACGCCGGGCGTCCAGCCGGCGAGCAGTCCCTCGGTGTTGGCGGTGGAGCGTCCGTGCCTGACCAGGATCAGCGTGGGCATGCGGTCCAGCGTAGGCGCACGCGTGCGTGCGGTGTCGTTCGAGTGACGGGAGAGTTCCTTCGTGATCGTCGACTGTGCCATCTACCGCGAAGGACAGCGGACGGAAGGACCCGGGGACCTCTCCGACGCGCTGGGTGAGGCCCGCACGGCGGGCGGGTTCGTGTGGATCGGGCTGCACGAGCCGACGGAGAGCGAGTTCGACCATGTGACCCGGGAGTTCGGGCTGCACCCGCTGGCCGTCGAGGACGCCCTCAAGGCCCATCAGCGGCCCAAGCTGGAGGTGTACGACGACTCGCTCTTCGTGGTGCTCAAGCCGGTGGCGTACGAGCCGCAGAGCGACACCGTCTCCTCCGGCGAGATCATGATCTTCCTGGGTGACTCGTTCGTGGTGACCGTCCGGCACGGCGAGGGCGCCCCGCTCAAGGCCGTGCGCCACCGGCTGGAGCAGGAGCCGGAGCTGCTGGGCAAGGGCCCCACGGCCGTGCTGTACGCGGTCGCCGACGCCACCGTCGATCACTACCTGGACGTGGCGACCGAGTTGCAGACGGACCTGGAGGGCCTGGAGGCGGAGGTCTTCTCGCCGGACGGCGGGGGCTCACGGAACACCGCGTCCCGGATCTACGACTTCAAGCGGCAGGTCCTGGAGTTCCGCCGGGCGACCGGGCCGCTGGCCCCGCCGATGAGCCGGCTTGCGGGCACGGCGGCGACTGGCGTGACCGTGCCGTTCGTGGACGACCGGGCCCGGCCGTTCTTCCGTGACGTCAGCGACCACCTCACGCGCGTGAACGAGTCCGTGGAGAACCTGGACCGGCTGGTGTCGGACATCCTCTCGGCGCATCTCGCGCAGATGAGCGTCCGGCAGAACGACGACATGCGGAAGATCTCCGCGTGGGCGGCCATGGCCGCGATCCCCACGATGTTCGCGGGGATCTACGGCATGAACTTCGAGCACATGCCCGAGCTGCGCTACGTCTGGTCCTATCCGGCGCTGATGGCCCTGATGGCCGTCCTGGAGATCATGGTCTTCCGGCTGTTCAAGCGCCGCGGGTGGCTCTAGGGTCCGTCTTCAAACGGATCTTGCCCAGAGCAGGAACGATGCGAGAGAGACCGCTGCTTCGTAGGAAGTGGCGGTCTTGTCGTATCGGGTA